>CAYSIR010000039.1:0-24168 GCA_964431105.1 uncultured Leptolyngbya sp.
CGGCAGGCGATCGCTCTCTGATGATTGGGTCAGAGGATTGGGTCAGAGGATTGGGCTAAATAATTTAGACCAGATAATTGGCCCAATTTGAGTCACCCTTGAGCGATCGCCTGTGTCAAAATTGCAAGAACTGCTGAAGGAAACCGTTTTCGTATCTAGAGTGGCGGCCAGTCATGGGGCGTTTAGGAAAATGATGGTGGATTGGTTTTACCCGTATCCGCCGCTGCGATCGGGGCGATTAGTGAAACGCTACAAGCGCTTTTTTGCCGACATTGAACTTGATACGGGCGAGGTTGTGACAGCGCATTGCCCAAACACGGGACCGATGACGGGGCTGTACTGCCCGGGAAATCGCGTATGGGTGTCGGAGAGTGATAATCCTAAGCGCAAATTGCGCTACACCTGGGAATTAATTGAAGTTCATGATACTGTGCCGACTTGGGTGGGGGTAAATACGGGGTTGCCGAACCGGGTTGTGCGATCGCTGTTGGATCACTCTATTATTTCTGAACTGGGCAAGTATGAAACGGTGCGCCCAGAAGTACCCTACGGGCAAGATAAGAAAAGCCGGATCGACTTTTTGTTGGATGAAAAAAGCGATCGCCCGGTTTATATTGAAGTAAAAAATACAACTTGGGTAAACGAGACTCTGGCCCTATTCCCTGATACCGTTACCACACGAGGCCAGAAGCATCTGAAAGAATTAACACAATTGGCGACCACTGCCCGCACTGTTATGCTGTATTTTATCAACCGAGGCGATTGCGATCGCTTTTCGCCAGGGGATAGCGCTGACCCGAAATATGGGGAATTGCTGCGGGAAGCGATCGCGGCTGGTGTGGAGGTGTTGCCCTGTCGATTTGAGGTGAGTCCAGCGGGGATTCAATACCTAGGCTTAGCGAAACTAGAGCTTTAGTGCCTCGGAATAGTGCTGGATGGCGATCGCTAGTTCATTCATCAGCGGTTGATCCCGTGCGACGTCGAACCGAGGAGCCGCATCCCAATCGTAAGACCGCACCGAGCGGTTAAGGTTCGGTTCAGTCGCTAACCGAGGGAAAACATGGGCATGGAGTGCCGGTTCCCGATTTCCCAAGATTTCGTAATTTATGCGAACCGCTCCTGTCACCCGGATTAACGCATCGCCCAAAATGCTCATGTCTTGCAAAAATAAGGTGCGCTGTGGCAGGGGCAGCCCATTTAAATCCACCACTACGGGATCGGGCAGCAGCAGCGAATAGCCCCGCACCACCTGCACATCGCCCAGCACGGCCCAACCCGATCGCAGTCGAGCAATCACTGTAGGATTGGTTCCCCGACGGGCTGCCTCAACTCGTTGGTGAATCAGTGTAGACATTGTTCTGCTTGATCCAATCGGGCATTCATTCAGACCATCAACTTAGATTGTCAGTTTCGCTCATCCGTTCAGGGCACTATTGGGGCGATCGCAAAAATTCTCCAATCCGCGCTACCGCATCCTCTAGCACATCGGGCGGATGCACTAGCGCAAACCGGACATAGCCTTCCCCCGACTTGCCAAAGCCGGCCCCTGCCGAAGCCGCCACCCCCGTTTGCTCCACTAAATTGACGCAGAACTGAAGAGAATTATCATGCCAGGGTTCCGGCAGCTTGGCCCAAATGTATTGCGTGGCGTGGGGGGTTGGCACGCTCCAACCGATGCGCTCCATCGCGGCAATGAACGTATCACGGCGAATCCGAAAGGTGTTGACCACGGTTTGCAGATGATCCTGAGGGCCCGTCAGCGCAGCGATCGCCCCATTCAAAATGCCGAGATACTGGTTAAAGTCCACCACGGCTTTCACCTGCCGCAGCGCCGCAATCAATTCCGCATTTCCGATGGCATAGGCAATCCGAAAGCCGCCCATGTTGTAGGACTTGGACATGGTGAAAAATTCAATCGATACGGACTTGTCCCGATCGGCTTGCAGAATCGACGGTGCGATCGCCCCATCAAACACCATGTCACCGTATGGAAAATCATGAACCAGCACCAGGTTATGCCGCTGACAAAACGCCACCGCTTCCTCAAAAAATGCTAGCGGTGCGATCGCCGTCGTGGGGTTGTGGGGATAGCTCAGCACCATCATGCAGGCCTGTTCCAACACATGGGACGGAATATCAGACAGCACCGGCAAAAACTGGTTATCTGCACGGGTGGGCATTCGATACACCTGACCATTGGCCAAATGCACACCGCCCGCATGGGAGGGATACCCCGGATCTTGTAACAGCGCAAAATCACCCGGATTCATAATCGCAAGGGGCAGATGAGCCGTCCCCTCCTGGGAGCCAATCAGCGTCAGCACTTCGGTTTCTGGATCAACGGGCACGCCGTATTTTTGGGTGTACCATTGAGCGACGGCTTCCCGAAAGGGACGAGTACGATTGAACAGCAGATAGCCGTGGGTGCTGGGATCACGCAGTGAGGTGGCGATCGCATCCAGGACATGATCTGCGGCCGGCAAGTCGGATGAACCGAGGGATAGGTCAATTAGTGACCGTCCTGCTGCGATCGCTACCCCCTTAGCGCGATCCATATCAGCAAAAACATTGGTTCGCAGTAGTTTCAGGCGATCGGCAAAGTGCATTCCTTCGTCTCCTCCGTTCGGTTCATTGAGCCATCGTCCCTATGATCATCGCACCACAGCACCGGGTTAGGAACTCGTGGTTGATGATACATGGTTATCTAAAAATTCCTCTAGCTTTTGACGGTTCATCACGCCCTCGATTGCATCAATTGGCTGACCATCGCGAAATAACACCAGCGCTGGAACGCCCTCAACTTGGCAGGCAGCGACAGATTCGGGGTTAGGATCAACCTCCATCTTAAAAATCGAGAGGCGATCGCTGTAGGATTCAGCCAATTTTTCCATAATCGGCGACATCAGGCGACAAGGGCCGCACCACGGGGCCCAAAAATACACCAAAGCTGTGGTGTCGTTATTGAGAACGTGAGCTTGAAAGTCTGCGTCAGAAATCACAGTTACGCCAGGCATGAATCGATCTCGCAGTAAGGACAGGGATAACTGGGCAATTCATCCAATGCAATCGGCTCAGATGTAATCGGTTCAGATGACCGCAGTGGTTTGTGCGGTCTTTTGCATTCCGGTGATTGCCCATCGTCTTCTATAGCTTACCGAGTCATGGGGGGCCGCGTGGAGTTCTTTTCCTAGATTTGGGTGGACATCAACCGTCTGCGCCGCAGCTAAAATCAGAGGATTGCCCCACCCTTGCGATCGCCTGCTCCAGTAAATCCAACCCCTGCTGCACCGATTCAATTTGACACAACTGTTGCCGCAGATCCGCCGCCCCTGGAAATCCCTTGGCATACCAGGTCATGTGCTTTCGCGATTGATAAATGCCGCGATCGCCCTTGTAGTCGTATAGCCATTGCAAATGGTCTTGGGCACAGCGCAATCGTTCTACTACGGTTGGTGGCTGACGGCGATCGCCCGTTTTCAGAAAATAATCAATTTCACCCACCAAAAACGGATAGCCCAACGTCCCCCGCGAACACATCACCCCATCTGCGCCAGTTTCCTGCAAACAGTGAACCGCTGACTCCACTGAGTGAATGTCACCATTGGCAATCACCGGAATGGCGATCGCCTGCTTCACTTTTGTAATCCAGTCCCAGCGAGCCGGGCCATGATAGCCCTGGGCACGGGTGCGGGCGTGGAGGGTAAGAAGTGTTGCGCCTGCCTGCTCCATCCGCTGGGCAAACTCCACCGCGTTGATCTCGGCATCATCCCACCCAATACGGGTTTTGACCGTAACCGGCACATCCACCGCCGCCACCACCGATCGCACGATCGCCACCGCCACCTCCGGCTGCCGCAGCAGAGACGACCCGCCGCCATTCTTGGTAATCTTGTTCACCGGGCAGCCCATGTTAATGTCGATGGTGTCCGCCCCTTCGTTTACTGCCATTTGGGCGGCCTCAGCCAAAAAGTCAGGACGACAGTCAAATAGTTGAATGCTGATGGGTCGTTCGGTCGGGTCGATGTCCATCACCTTGGGCAACTGCCGCGCGTGGGTCAGCCCCGATGCATGAACCATCTCGGTATACATCATCGAATGGGGGGCATAGCGCCGTACCAGTCGCCGAAATACCAGATCTGTCACGCCTGACAGCGGGGATTGCAATACCCGACTGTTGACCGACACCGAGCCAATTCTCAACGGCGGCGCTAAGCGCTGCTGCAATGCTGCCGAAATGATCACCTGTCCATCCAAAATCCGTCTATCCAGCATAGCGCAAGGGGCGATCGCCCTCCGGCGATGCTGAACCGTGCTGAACCGTGCCGAACTATAGCTACGCCACAGCCATAACAGGATAAATCGAATGTCAGATGCTGCATGCCCTATCCGTCTAGGGCATCATTTTATGGCTGGAGTAGATTTTCGGACGACTCCGGCGACGAAACCATAATCGGGTCTTGGAACAGCGGCACGGTAAAGGTAACAGTTGAGCCGAGACCTTCTCCCATACTGAAGAAGCTGACGACGCCGCCCATTGCCTCAATCAGTTTCTGGGAAATCACCAGCCCTAAACCGGTACCGCCATACTGTCGAGTACGGGAGCCGTCAATTTGGCTAAAGTTTTGGAATAGTTTATCTTGCTTTTCGAGGGATACCCCGATGCCCGTGTCGGCGACCCCAATTTTGACAAGCCCCGGCTTTTCCTGTCCTTGCACGATGGTTTTCTCAGGGATCACTTCAGCGGTGATGGTAATGCCGCCTTCATGGGTGAATTTGATGGCATTGCCGACCAGATTCAGCATGACTTGCAAGAGCCGTTGATAGTTGCCATAGAGAATAACCGGATCGCGAATGGCTGGGGTATGAATCTCAAAGCTCAGGCTTTTTTGCTGGACTTGCGATCGCGTAAAGTTGGTGACATCATTCATCAGGTCATCCAAGTTCACCGGATCGAGATCAAGCTGCATCTTACCCGCTTCAATCTTGGCAATATCAAGAATGTCGTTAATGATATTCAGCAAATGTACGGCTGAACGATACGCTTCCTGGATAAATTCTGCCTGTTCCTCTGGGTCATCCGCCATCCCATCCATCACCAGTTTCAGGAACCCAAGCATCCCGTTGAGGGGCGTTCGTATCTCATGGGATGTATTCGCCAGAAATTCGCTTTTGAGACGTGAAGCTTCTTCGGCCTGTTTGCGGGCTTCCTCCAGTTCTTGATGCTTTTGCCGGAGGCGATCGTTAGCGGCACGGAGTTCAGTGGCTAGGTTTTGGCTTTCGGCATAGAGCTTGGCGTGGGAAATATCGGTGCCAATTTGGTTCGCCAGTTCTTGAATCAGGCTAATTTCATAGGGCAGCCACTCTCGCTCTGGCGCACCATATTGCAGCAAAATTAGACCGTTGGGTTGGTCTTTATGACAAGTGGCGATCGCCAATACTGGCGGATCATGGGCATCGAGTCCGAGCGTGGGTGCTGGAATGACGGCCGGCTGCTGGGTGGATAGCACCGCACCAATCGATGTGTTGTGGCAAACCGCAAGCTGGGTGTGGATTGCCGGTAGCGCATCCGGTTGGCGATATTCTGCCGTGACAGTGATGGAATCGTAGCCCGGTTCGTAGGGACAAATCAGGCAGCGTGCTACCCCCAAGGTTTCCCCCAACCCGTTTACCGTTTTTTGCCAAATAACATCTAAGTTAAGGGTGCGGCGGATATTCCAAGCGACCTGAGAGAGATTATGCTGATAGCGCTGAATCGGAATGCCCTGGGCGATCGCATCAATATAAGGCTGAACCTCACTGCGTTCAGACGTCGTTGTGCGTAGATGGCCCATCACCACTACCGTAGAAGGCAATCGCCCCGGCAACAACACCGGACTCATCACTATGTCAAAAACAAGGTAGTGCTGCCCACAACGGAAGGGATAATCAAATTGCTGGGATGCGACTTGCTGAAGCGTGCGCTGAATCTGGCAGTGATAAAGTTCGGGAGAAACCGGCATAAACTGACTTGCGCCCAATGGCTTCCCAGCGATCGCACTGACATCAATGCCATGATGAACGGCATCCGGCCAGTACATAGATAGCACTTGTCCGGCATCCGTGTGTGTTAATACCAAGTCGGCAAGGGAACAAGGCGCGTTCACTGGTTTTACACCAAACGATGGGTCAAATGGGAGCGAAGACTGGCTCAAGTTACAAGACATTTGCCTTAGACGCTGGCCTGAATCATGCGCCATAGTCAGCAAAAAATGTATGCAGCGACTAGCAATACTGTCTCAAAATCGGGCATTACCAACTTCGATACGGCACCCTCTGAGCCATCAGCCATCATGGAACGTTGGGTGCCCTGACGATGACGGCTCAATGATAGCGGCTCATCAATTCAAGCCAAGATTCTGTAGTGCCCCTTCGCGTTGATGGCAGGGTTCTGAGTGCCTGGCACAAACACAGCATCGGGTCATGATTGTTATCGGGCGCTGGGGCGATCGCAACAGTTCCTAAACAGCGTACCCAGAATTATCAAACCAGTATCTAACAACTATCAAACAATTCCAACTTGCCCCGCAAGGATGGCTACTGTCAAGGATTCACCAAGATTCACTGAGAACTAAGAACGATGCACCGAGAATACAAGCCTAGTCGTTCCATTCACCCTTGGGGGGCACAGGTGGGTTGCGCCGCAGCGTGCGGGTAAAATCATCTTCCCGCCGATTGGCTCCCGATAGCCATTGCCGTACCGCCACCTCAATCACTTTACTGGGGTCACTGGTGAGATGGTTAATCTGATCCAGCAGGTCAGGGTCGATATGAACAGCGATTTCAACCTTATTAGACGGATGAGCAGACGGTTCGGTTGGCATCGGTGATGTTGTAGAGTCGTGGGTCATAGTAAGCGTTCCCTCAAAAGGCTGGATTGGCACAATGGCTCATTGCCTAGCCCTATTTTACGATGTTCGTTTGTTGCTCGGTTGCTAATTCACAATACGCCAATCTTCTTAGGCAAGACAACTGAGACCGGACAACTTCAGCGATTGAATGGCCGGCTCTATCTATTCAAGATGAGCATTATCCCAAATGAGCATCTGACCATTGCTGACGGCCTCTAGGGTCACTCCCTTTGGGGGCTGACTTAGGGCGCTTCTGAGGGCGGCTCTGCTCCTCACAGATTTCTATTCTCTCAATAGAAAGGCGGCTGATAAGGGCTGCTGCCTGACTCTTTTGCCAGGGGTTGGGCTGCGGGGAGGTGATTGAGATTGTTTCCCAGCCCGTAAAATCTCGTGCAATATTGATAGGTGATGATGAGTTAATCGGTGATGATGACAACACTGCAAACGCAACAGGCTTCTGCCGGGGCTACTTTTATAGATGTAGATGGGATGAGTGTTGCCCTTAGTTTTGGGCAAGATGACGCTGCCCGACAGGCGATCGCATCGGGGGTTGCAGTGTGCGATCGCTCCCACTGGGGACGAATTAAGATGGCTGGAGCCGATCGCCTGAGATTTCTCCATAACCAAAGTACCAATGCTTTCCAAACGCGGCAGCCGGGGGAGGGCTGCGAAACGGTGTTTGTGACCTCCACTGCCCGCACGATAGATTTAGTAACGGCTTATGTTGCCGAATCGGCAGTTTTACTATTCACGTCGCCGGGGCAAAATGCGCCACTGCTACAATGGATTGATCGGTTTATCTTCTTTGCAGACAAGGTTGAGCTATCGGATATTACGGAACAAACGGCCTGTTTTAGTCTGTTGGGCCCCGAAGGTAATCGCCTCTTGACTCAGCTAGGGATTGAGCCACCGCCGTCGCGATCGCCGCATACTCATCATGTCGTCAACTGGAACGATATTGACATTCGGGTTGCAGTGGGCAGTGGCCTGGTTACGCCGGGATATACGATATGGTGCGATCGCACCCAAGCCGCAGAGGTGTGGTCTAGTCTCACGGCTGCCGGAGCCGTTCCGTTTGGTCAGCAATTGTGGGATGAGCTGCGGATTCGACAGGGTCGCCCTGTACCGAGTGCTGAACTGACGGAGGACTTCAATCCTTTGGAGGCTGGGCTGTGGCATACGATTTCCTTTGAGAAGGGCTGCTACATTGGTCAAGAAACGATCGCCCGGTTGGATACCTACAAAGGCGTCAAGCAGCAGCTTTGGGGTGTCCGTTTGTCGGCTATGGCTGATGCGGGTACTTCGGTGATGCTGGGCGAAACTAAGGTTGGGGTTTTGACGAGTGTACTGCCCACGGATCAGGGTGCGATCGGTCTGGCCTATATTCGCACCAAGGCCGGCGGGGCAGGGTTAACGGTTCGCATTGGTGAGGCTGAGGCTGAAGTGGTGGATGTTGAGTTTCTGACCAGAGCGCGATCGCCCCTGCCTGAATCTAGTTTGAGTTAAGTGTGAACTGCGCTTGAGTCGTCATTTTCTTTGATATAGCCCTAAGCCGAAAGCTTGGAGATTTTGGGGGGATGGCTAAGCCGTTCTACAAAAAGTTCCGTGATGAACCATGAATATTGTTGAACGGTTGCGATCGCCCCTGATGGAATGGGCAACCCAGCCCGCTATCATCAGTGCCCAGCGATCGCTCATTCGCTACACGGAACTGGATCAAGCAGCGGCTCGCTTAGCCACTGGGCTGCGCGACCATGGCCTAAAACCGGGAGACAGGGCGCTGGTATGGCAGCCGGTATCCATCGAGTTGTACATTACGGTGCTGGGGCTATGGCGGTTGGGTATGGTCGCCATGTTTGTTGATCCTTCGGCGGGGGGCGCGGTGCTGGATGCGGCCTGTGCGATCGCGGCTCCCACCGCGTTGATTGCTGTCGATCGGGCCCACCTTCTGCGATGGCGATCGCCCGCTTTGCAGGCCATTCCGTACAAATTTTCGGTGGGGCGATCGCTGCCCAAAGCTGAATCATGGCATCAACTGTTGACGCGATCGCCCCAGGGCATCTGTGTGGCGTGTGATGAGACGACCCCTGCTCTTCTAACCTTCACTAGCGGCAGCACGGGGTTCCCCAAGCCCGTTTGGCGATCGCATGGTTTTCTCCACCAGCAACAGCAGGTGCTTGCAACCCGCCTGGCTCTCAAGCCTGGACTAGCGGATCTCAGCACGCTCCCCATGTTTGTCTTGGCGAATTTGGCAGCGGGCGTGACTAGCATTTTGGCGAATACGGATGTGCGCTACCCCGCCAAAGCTAGGGGCGATCGCATCCTCGATCAGCTTGAAGCCTACCGCCCCCATCACCTGACCGCCTCCCCTGCCTTTGTGAATCGGGTGGTTCACGCTAGCGATCGCCACCATCGGTCATTGCCCGATACGTTGCATATTTTTTGTGGCGGTGCGCCGGTGTTTCCCATTTTGGTGCGCCGTCTGCACGCGATCGCCCCTGCGGTGGCCGTGACGGTGGTCTACGGGGCGAGCGAAGCTGAACCGATTGCTCTACTGCCCGTTCAGGATTGGTCAGAACGCGATCGCCAGGCCACGCAGCAAGGTCGCGGCATCTTAGTAGGACGACCCATCCCAGAGATCCAACTGCGGATTGTTGCGGCTGAAACGGCGGCAATCCCTGAAGTGGGTTCACCGATGGCGCTGCCCACAGGCGAACCGGGTGAGATTGTGGTGGCGGGCACTCATGTCCTGAGCGATCGCTGGCATCGAACGGGCGATGCAGGCTATCTAGATCATCACGGACGACTGTGGCTGCTGGGGCGCTGTGCCGCGCAAATCCAGGATCACAAAGGAATGATTTATCCGCTAGCGGTAGAAGCCGCGGCCCATGACCTACCGACGGTGCGGCAAGCGGCATTGGTGCATCACCGAGGCGATCGCCTGCTGCTGGTGGAATGGCAAACCGCTTCATTTCGGCTGCACCGTCCGGCTATGCTAACTCTCCGCGATCGCCTCCAGTGGGCTAACATTGACCGCTACGAAACCTGGCGACAGATTCCGGTCGATCGCCGCCATCAATCTAAAATAAATTACCCCAAGCTTTATCAACGCCTGGGGTCATAGCATGATGCACCGGGTGATTTACCCATCAACAGCCTTCTGAACGTCCTACGGTTGGCAGGCATCCCCTTGTTTGATGGACGCTGAACCAAGCAACGTTTCCATCACAACACAGCGGGTTGCGCCAGAGCCGTCAGCCGGTACTGAAACAGCGATCGTAATCGGTAAATCACCCTGAGCAACCACAGTACCATTGGTGTCAAATTCAATTGAATCAATGGCATCCCCCGCTTCATTGAAGGCAGATAATGCAGCAACGCCATCGTTCAAGCGCCCTTCGCCCAATTCTTCAACTGTGCGTGTATCAGCGTTGCGCCGCGCACTGCCCGATCGCAATTCCGGTGGGTCGGCCGCATCAGGATTGAACTCAACGATCTGGCTGCGACGGTTTCGGTTGGCGGCTGTTTGGGTTTGGCGAATGCGCTGCAACACTTGGTCGGCTAGCTGATTGGCTTCTCGACTATTGGCAAATGCTAGCCATCCAGGTGCTGCGATCGCCGCCAAAATGCCCATAATGACGACAACCGCCAATACTTCTAAAAGTGTGAAGCCTCCAGTTGAGGCATAACGAAAAAGATAGCTGAGCCGGTTCTTAGGCATGATTCAACTCCAGTGGCAGTGGCTGACGGGGTGTTTGATAGGAATAACGGTCTTGGATAAGATGCACCAGCGGCTTCAGGTAAACCAAGGGGTCAATCGATCGGATTTTTGCCAACCACACCCCGGCTCAGCACTCGTGTTTCGAGAGGAGTCATAAACGAGACGTCGCCGGTTGCGTCATTGCTGCTCACGCCGGGGCGGCCGGCAGGATTCCCGCGTAGCCGCAGCACCACTTCACTGTTGCGATCGCTACGAGTCGTCTGACCACCGCCCGCCGCATCGAAGGTCTTGATACAGGCATAAAAACTACGAACCCCATCAAAGTTAGTCGCATTCAGTAAGTCATCTGATGGGCTGATGTCATAATCAGCAGGGCAGACCCCATCCATTGCACCAAAGCGGTTGCTCTGACCTGAATTATCATCAACAAAATCAACCAGCACATCAGGACGATTAGCGGGGCGATTGGCCTGAAGATCTTCATTACCGAGGAATGGCCAGCGGCGGAAGTCGCGAGTTGCGCCTGGGTTAACGTAGCCGTCATTGCGAGCGCCAGCTTGATTAAACTCGGATAACACATAGCGCGTAAGCTGGGCATTACCATCCCAGTTAGCCCCTTGACTGAGGGAATACACCACCAACCCATAGGATCGACCGTTGAGGCAGTTCGCTTCCTCGTCAGCCGTGCCGTTTGCACAGGCATCGATCACGGCTGCCGGGTAGTCTTGCTGTTTCCAAAAGGCCAGCACCGGCACGCTGTTGTTGGTGAGATTTTCCGGTAGGTGGTTGATCAAGCCTGGGCAAAAGTCTGGATCGCCCGAGTTTCCGACACCCTGCAAGCAGTCGCCATCATACACATAAACCGCTTCGCGTAGGTCAGTGCTGATGTAGTCTAAAGCATTTTGCATATCCTGCTGGGTTTCTTCGCGGGCGGCCTCGCGCTGGTTGGTACTCATTAATTGAATAACGAGATACATCAAACCAGAGACAATCATGCCTGCCAAAAGCGCTGCAATTAATACTTCAAGCAGAGTAAATCCGGCATGGCGATCGCGTCGAAAAAGACGTTTGAGTGAGGTGGGAAAGAAAGTAACCATGATGAGTGCATCGGGGTGAAGGTGCTCAAAAGAATAAAGTCAGAACAAAAGGCAAAACAGCCGTCCTTTAGGGGCCTTCGCATCCGCCATTGGGTCTTTGGAACTCACACAGCGAATCGCTAGTATCACTCCAGTTGATATTGCTATACAGCACGGCTAGCGGATTAGTACGCTGGTCGCTATCACCACTGGTGAAGCGAATAGACGCTTCATCGGTTTCTAGCTCAGCCCAAGGAACCTCATCTAGGTCATCGAGAACGGCATAGACCCTCACCGCGACCGAAAACGAGGTTGGGCGATTGAGTCCACCGGCCTCAGAAGCAGACGTTACCCCATTGGTGCGAAAGGTCTGCACAAGGAAGTTGGCGTTGCCGTCTCCAGTGACATCAACCGGGAGGGCCGCATTCGCTGCGATCGCATCACCCTGATAGGAATCTTCGTCACCATTCACCGATTGCAAAGCATTAATGGCCCCAGTCGGCGGGTCAATCCCGTCCAGCGGGCCATTGCCGATCGCGGCTGGCAGGTTATCTGGGGTATGTTCGCCGTTATCCACCAAACCACGAACTCGGTCAACTTCCCCCTGAGCCAATTGATACGCCTGTTGGGTGCGCTGGTTTTGGAGGCGAGTGGCAACCGCGAGAATGATAGGCGGCGTAATCATCGCTCCCACGATCGCAATCATAATGATCGCGACCAGTGCCTCCAGAATCGTCAACCCCGATTCAGACTGGCGATCGCGTCGTCTAAGGGCAGTAGCAAGTGAAATAAACATAATGGACATCCTCTAACAGATGGGCGAACCAGAGAATCTACAGATGAAAGACAAAACCGTAGAGCAACCGAAAAAACGATGAGACGGGCGGGGGCAGCCGAGCCGCCCCCAATCCGCCCTATTCGCAGTTTGCGTCCGTCACATCATCCAGCGCTTCACAAAGATTGATCATGTACGGATCATCCGCCGCTGGTTCGTTGTAGAACTCATTGCGGGTGCGCTCTGCCGAGATAAATCGGGACGCTAGCGGCCCAGACGGTGCATACTGCAAGCCGACATCATATCCCCAGCGTCGATTCGGCGGGCTGTAGTACTTAATCAACTCATTGCCGGGGTTATCGCCAGGTTCCCAAGCGCTTTGGTCAAAGGGTGCAGTCGCATAGCGGCTAAAGTTCAACTGCAGCAGCGAACCAGAAATAAACAGATTCGGCCATTTGGTGACAAAGCGGGGGAAGTTGTGCAAACCACCGTAGGATTGACGAGGTCGGGACGGAATCAGCCCGCTGACAATCACCGCATTTTGGCGCGTTTCTCGTGCATCAATGAGCTGCTTGTTGTCTTGGAAGCGATAGTATCCTTCATTAAGGTCACCATTGCCATACTCACCGCTATTTGCCCAGGTGAAAGCCTCTGTCATTTTGACGCCGTTGCCATCAGCCGACACGATGATGGGCGAGTCAAGGTCTAGCGGATTTTGTCGCATCCAGCGTTCGCCCTTGGCCGCTGCGGGCAACAGCACAGAGTTGTTCACGTTGGGATTGCGATTGGGACGGTTTGTGTTTAAGAACGACGTCTTATTGCCATTGCCATTGCAGTTGTATTTCTGGCCAGTGTTGCCCGGCGTGCCATTGTTCCCAGCCGTAACAAAGATATCTTCAATACTGCCGTCACAGTGGTTATCGGGCAGGATGGTGATGGCATCAGCCAAAATCTCAGCCGGTCGCCACAGGTCGCTATCCGGACGAGAGAAGTTGGGATCCAGATCATCCCGATTGTAGAAGTTGTCAAAGTTTTGCTGTAGCAATGTCCGAAACTCTTCCAGTCGCCGACCGTTGGGCCCATCTTGGTGCAGGTTGAAATCGCCTTGCAGATAGGTGGGGTTGTCGGATACGAAGGTTAGTCCAGACTGGGCCCGGTTCGGGCGAGAAATAATGGCACCGTTCCGCAGCCGGAAGCCATTAGGACGGCGATCGGGGTCGGGCGCATAATCTACCGGTTTAGGGCTGATCAAGTTTTCATCATTCAGCGGCGGATCGATCGATTTGTAGGCTTTCTCATCCGCCTGCATCCGACAGTTGAGGTTGTTTTGCAGCGCGTTGTTGTTGCCGCAGGCTGCCCAACTGCCACCGCTGGGTCGCACGATCGCCCCTTCAGAGGCCGCATCTTCCCGGAACGCATAAACCACACTGCCGGTATCGTTGTCGTTGACAGGGAGCCAGTAGTTGCCGCTGAAGGCAGTGTCCTTCATCATTTCGAGATCGAGGTCCAGCAGACGCACCGTCATCATTTCCCGACCGTTCATCATGGCAGCATCTTTGAACGGAATCCGAACCAAATCGCCCTGCTCTCCATATCGATAGTCGCAGGAACCATCCAGACAGGTCTTGATATGATTGACGACTTGGGCCGCAGGCGTATCGTCCCGTCCATCATCTTCATGGGGCAGAACCCATTCACTGAGCGGCAGAGGCTTCAGAGCGATTTCAGTGAGTTCGGTGTCACCGACGATACCACTACCAGTCGGAAGAATGAGTTCGTCAGCACCAAAGTCAATCTCGGTGTAGGTATCTGGGCGGTTATTAACATCTTCGATGTAGTCGAGCCAGTCATCTCGGTCTACTACATCCCGAAGTTTGTCCCTATCGCTCCCTTGAGATTCACTGCGATCGCGCCCAGGGAAAATCGCATAAAGGCTTGGATACTTGGGATAGTCAGAACAAAGCGCGACTAGCCCCGGTGTTTGTGCCACTCCATAGAAGTCCGTAGGCGGAACACTACCATCGCGGAATCCTTCAATGTTGCATCCCTTGGATTCCTGCATGCGAGAAACCCCTTTATCAAAGCCATTCGCCAAATCACGAATAATTTGCTCCCGCGTGGCAATGATTTCCGCCAGGCGGATCATCTCATCCAGTTCGGTCTCTTGGGCCGGCGTCAGACCCCCTTGTCCGCGCCAAATCCGCAGCGCCGCGATGATATTATCTGGCGTCATGCGGGCGAGATCATCGTAGAAATCAAAGTTGCCGCCCGCAGACTCAGGGTTCGGTCGCCCGCCCGGAAAGATACGTCCTGGGTTTTGCAGCGGTATGGGTGCGCCTCCGATCTGAAATGGGGGAGTGGGGTTGGCGCTATATAGATGCAAAATATAGTCACTGAGCTTCTGGAGGTCGGCCCTTGTCCCCGGATCCTCGTAGTCAAACTGCAACAGATAGTCGATGTTGTAGGCCAGCATTCCCAGGGTGCAGGCGGCTGTATGCAGCGTTGCCCTATCGGCGGGGCTGAGGTTATCGTATCCGCCAAAATCAGGATCAGCGGGGCCACCATCATCGCTATTGAGAATCCGCCGCAAAATGGAATAGTCCCCCCACATAGCCATGCTGGGATAGGGATGGACTTCACCGTCTTGGACGGGTGTAAAGGAGGGTGAACCACCCTTGGGGTCTCCAGCAAAGTTGGCTAGGTTAGCTAATGCCCGCATTAATGGCGTGCCGCCAGCAAAGTCAGCCGCTTCCGGTACTTCATATTCCCAGCCGTTGGTGCCAACGCCGTGGAAGAAGTCACTAACAAACAGATCGGCATTGGTATAGCCGCCCCAGTTCCCTAGGTTGAGTTTTTGGAAGGTGGCTGAATTGGCCAGGGTGGCGGGGGTTCCGGGGTGAACCGTCAAGGCCATGCAGGCTGTGGGCAAGTCTGAGTCCTCCTCGAAGTGGTAGACCGCCAAAGACTGCACCGCCGCTAGGTTATCTATGAGGGTGCGGCGCTGCCGCGCTTCATGGCAGCGACCGTTGCTTCCGTCCTTGCATGCGTTCCACGGGCGCAGCGGCTCCTGACTAGCCGCATCTTCTCCATCTTCCTCCCAAGCGGTGAGCTCTGTTCCATTGGCAACTCCGCCCCAGCCCATGTTGTCACCCAGTTCGAGCCGCTGACCCACAATCAACGTCAGCCCTTCGGCATCAGCGCGGCGCTCCCAATAGCCATCCAACCCCACGTTGGCGGCGTTGGTATCACCGGCTAGCGCCTCTGTCCGAATCATGTCTTCCTGGGTGATGGTGGTTTCGCCGTCTTGGCTGGTTAGGTCATCGTCAATGGGATCACCCAACTGCGGAATCCGTACCCCACCAATGCGGGGGTTGGGGCCAAAGCGGTTGTCGGCGCGGTAGGAGTCGTCCACGTAGGGCGGATCTTCTGACTGTTGATAGATGCGCCCTTCTCGCACAAACGCTCGGTCTTGTTCATTCCATAGGGGGTCTTGTGCCCCACTGGTGTCGCCGTCTGCAAACCCACGGGCAAAGGAGCGGTCTTCTGTCAGCAAGATGACCGGGTCGAGGGAATATTCGGCAGGCCCGCCCTGTCCGTTGACGACTGAGTCGCTGTTGCGATCGAGTTTAGTATCGTCACCGTTGACAATGGGGTTATCCCCATCCACAAACAAATGGAACGTGTTTGTATTTTCAAACCTGTTGGAGTTGACCTTTCCGCTCATGGCTTGCCCCAGGTAGGGCTGGTTGCCAGCGGTGTTGGGGTCGGCATCTTCCAGGTTGCCCACTGTCACCTCTGAGGCTTGGCGGGTGTAAAGACAGGAAAAGGGTGAACTGATTAGGAAAGCATCAAAGCGGTTGTTGCCAACAATGAGGCTGCCTTCGCTGTGCATGGCACCGTTCCAGTTGAACTGAGGTCCGGGGAAGACTTCAAGGTCGTTGCGGAACCAGGCACCCCATTTGTTGCCTCGGCTATATTCTCGGTCTTGCTGGAATTCTAAGGTTGAGACGGTGCTGTTGCGATCGTCGGGCAACACATACACACTCACCTGGAAGTTTTTCCGAACGATGGAGGTGTTGGATTGATCCGGGAACCAGCCTGCTTCGGGTTGGGTGCCGGTGTTGGTTGCACAGGCTGGGTTGGCTTGGTTGGTGTTGCTCAGCGGTGCGTTGCGGATTTGCATGGCATTCGCCCGTTCTTCCCAGGCTTCCCGGCGCTGATCTGATAGATCGTTGAAGTTCTGGGGCGATTGGAAGATGATGGAATAAGCAATCCAAGCGTCATCCTCTCCGTCTCCGTCGGTGTCGGCTCGGTAGCGCCAGGCGTTGTCATTGGTTCCGTCGCCATCCACATCAATCCGTGTCTCGGGGCCGTAGGCTCCGTTGGCATCGTCTGGGAAGGTGTAGGGATCATCGCCGCCGGGCAGAAGCCGCTGGGTGTAGGTGGCGTTGGGGTCGTTCAACATCATGTCTACGAGTGTCCGCTCTGGCGGAATCCCGCTGGGCAGACGGTTATCGCGTTCTCGGTTGAACATATATTCCAACTTGGCCTTGGCGCGATCGATCGCAGGAGTGGCGGCGTTGTAGACGACTCGCTGTTGGCGATCGGCAATGGTTTCGTTGGTGCGACTAAAGCTGCGGTAGGTGATTGCGCCAATGCTGAGGCTAACGACCAGTAATAGCAAAATAGTGGTCGGCAAAATAAAACCACCGGCTGGACTGGATGCCGTGTGGCGGCCAACGAGAAACAAAGTGCGGAGAAACCAGTTCACGACGGCTCTGGTGAGCGATCGCACAAACTGACGTGCCGATCGCATCAGCTTACTGAGTGCTTGAGTTAATTTACGGGTTGACATAACTGCCTTCCTGTCAAAATCTGGGTGCCTTGGGTCAAAATGATTAGGATGTAGCTGCTCTGAGGACAGGGGCGATCGCGATGGGGAATGGCGATCGCTTGTTCAAACGAGATAATGGAATAATTCCGGACTGACGCGGTTGTACGGTGTGGTTACTACCATGCCCCGTAAATTTACGGTAATCGGTAGAATGGTGATAGCGAGGTGTAGATGCGGCACAGGTTTTCTGGTCGGTTCCCCGACTGACTTAGACATGGCCTCCGTGGACAAAAATCCCATCAAACGGTCTACTGTCTAAGGCGGAGGTTGTTTGACAATTCTGTTCAATGTCTAGTCAAGCCTGGTCACTATCCGTGCCTAGGGGCTTTGCAACTAATTTGCAACTAAGTAGATCCAACACCGCTGAGAACAGCGATTTCAGCGCCAGCCATCGGTGATTGGAGACTCTTGGCGGTGAAGGGCATTACGGCGCTTCATCTGCCATTGTGTAGAGTGCTGGCCAACCCCGATGTTGATAATAGGCAGAACCCTAAATAATTAACCTGAGATTCAATTTGGTGTGGGTTGATTCCGCAAAGGTTGAATTTTTTTTTTGAGATTTTTTGAGAATTGTTCAGCATGGATCGGGCGATCGCTTCAAACTTTTATGCTGCGAACTTGCAGTGCTGGGTGGTATGGACTTGCTGAATGGTACGCCCTGCCAAACGGCATTCCATATGAATGGTTGCTTGAAGTTAGAGAGAGGGCGAAAAGGTGACGCGCTCCCATCAAGGCTTGTTTGGGAGTTTTTAGCGCAACCGTCTCAGGTTTTTAACACCAACGGTAGACATTAGATTACCCACTTTGCGGCAAGAGGCGATCAGGTTGGTTTGAATCATGGGTTTGCCTACCGGGGCGTCGCGCCAAAAGAACAGCGAGACATGGCTGAACCATACCTCGCTGCTCATACTCATCAAACTTGGTTGTTCGTTTGCCTTCGGAACGTTTCAGCAGGCGGCCATCGCAGACATTCCATAGATGTTAGATGCAGATGCTGCTCAAAGGGACTCCTATACGAACCATCATTCCTTCACCTACCACCGTTTCCGCTCCCCCTTGCTTGATTGACAAAGGTTCTGCACTGGGGGCGGAAACCGCTCATCTAAAAGGTTTTAGGCAATGTAGGGGGCAGGTTTTCTGATCCTCTGAACTCAGCGGCTTCTGTATCCCGGCCTGGTCAAAAGAGAAATTTGTAGGGCGGGTCGCAAAACTGAAATGCACCTGCTTGGATGTGTTCAACCTGCGATCGCCCAGCGACTAGCATTGATTGAGGTCAATGCCTGCTTCCCTAGCAAAGGCCTGAATCCCTTTGTGATTGAGCGTTTTGATCGCTTTGGTAGAGAGCCGCAACCGCACCCAGCGATCGCCCTCGGGCCACCAAACTCGCTTATCTTGCAAGTTGGCGTGCTGTAGTTTCTTGGTACGACGGTGGGAGTGAGAGACCGCGTAGGCGTTGTTGGCTTTTTTGCCGGTGAGTTGACACTTGCGAGACATGGTTCTTCTGCGATCGCTAACTAAAATGACTATGGGCGCTCTAAATTGCAGCAACTAGGCGATCGCGCTAGGGTAGCACCTGAGTATGGGTTATCAACCCTCTGAACGAAGGCTTCAACCGTATTCATGCCATCCAGTTCCCTGCGATCGCGCTGCGCAAGTTCTCATAATAGCGGATGAGCATCGGTTCTGGCTAGGGAATGGGTTGCGATCGTGGGTTATCTAGGCGCGCCCCTGAACCGGGGAATTCAGAACCCGACCCATCGCAGACCCACTTCTACCGCGCCTTAGCGTTCATCCGCTGCTGCTCTGTGGAAACGGCATCCGGTAAGCGTTCACCCGTTTGCACATTAAACCAGTGGCGGCGGCGCACCGGCAGCGCTAATGTAATCGTTTCTGACCAGTTTTGATCGCTCGGTAGCAGCACCCGCAGGGTAATGTCGCTATTTTTTACCTGCACACTGAGTAGATTGCTCATCCCTAGGTTTTCAACCAGAAAAACCTTCCCGTCAATGGTTTCTGTATCTTCAGGGGTGGCAATACTAATGTTTTCAGGACGAACGCCCAGCACAATTTCCGGCGGCGGAACGAAGCGATCGGGCAATATCAGCCGGGTATCGCCCAAAATCGCCGCATTGCCGTCACAGTTGAGCGTCAGCAAGTTCATTTGCGGACTGCCGATGAAGCCTGCGACAAACCGATTGGCAGGACGGGTGTAGACCTGACTGGGCGAATCAATTTGCTGAATATTACCTTCATAAAGTACCGCTACTTTAGTGGAGAGGGTCATTGCCTCGGTTTGGTCGTGGGTAACATAAACCACAGGAGTGCTTTGGGCTTCAAAGATTTGTTTGAGGTCGGCCCGCACCTGTTCCCGCAGCAGCGCGTCCAAGTTACTTAGCGGTTCATCCAGCAGAAAAACATCGGGATGACGTACCAAGGCTCGCCCAAGGGCAACCCGCTGGCGCTGTCCGCCAGAGAGTTTGGCGGGTTTACGGTTGAGCAGCCCGTCTAATCCCAATACACGGGTCGCTTCAACGATGCGCTCGTCAATATCTGACTTGGACATATCCCGCAGTTTCAGCCCTGATGCCATGTTTTCATAAACGCTCATGTGCGGATAAAGGGCGTAGCTTTGGAATACCATTGCAATGTTGCGATCGCCCGCACTAACTGAGGTAACATCTTTTTCGCCAATGACGACACGGCCATGAGTGGGCTGCTCCAAGCCTGCCACCATTCTCAGGGTTGTTGACTTACCGCACCCGGAGGGGCCAACAAGGGTCAGAAATTCGCCGTCTTCGACCCTAAAGCTCATGTCTTTTACAGGAACAATTTTGGGGCCGTAGGTTTTATTTAAATTGTAAACTTCAAGCTTAGCCATAGGTCATCCGTGAACTCAGTAGTAATGTGATTGAGATGGTTTGGGTGAGAAAATTAACTTATCCTTTAACCGAGCCTGCGGTTAGCCCCTGCACAATCTTGCGCTGGAAAAACAGCACAATGACGACTAGCGGCAGCGTTCCAAGAACTGTTGCAGCGGCTAGGGGACCGTAGGGAATATCGAATAAGGTGGTTCCAGCCAGTTGGGCAGCGGCAACCGGAATGGTTTTCATCGTTTCGCGTGTGATGAAGGTTAATGCAAAAATATATTCATTCCAAGCAAAGATGAATGCTAGGATTCCGGTCGTGACCAGCGCGGGCAATGTCATCGGTAAAATAATCTGCGTCAGCATTTGCATGGTGTTGTAGCCATCTACCTTGGCCGAATCCTCTAAGTCTCTCGGAAGCTGTTGGAAAAAACTGCGCATGACTAGAATGGTCAGCGGTAAGTTAATGGCGGTGTAGGGAATAATCAACGCCAGATAGTTATTCGCTAGCCCAGTGGCGCGGACTAATTCGAGCAGCCCTAGAAAAAGCAGGATGTAGGGAAACAGGGTAACTACTAGCACGGCGGCTAGAATAATCCGCTCGCCGAAAATGTTAAGCCGAGCTAGGGCATAGGCAGCGGGTGAACCAATGCAGAGGCATAGAATGGTTGAAACAACTGCAACGAGGGCGCTATTGAAGATATAGATGTGAAATTGGTTTTGGGTAAACAGATCCGCGTAATGCGTCAGGGTGTATTGTACCCAAGATGGAAAATAGACTAGCGGATCTGCGGTAATGGCTTCATTGGTTTTGATGGAGGTGAGTAGTTCCCACAAGACTGGCCCTAGGCTGAAGAATAAGATGAGGGCGATCGCTACCCACATGACTATTCGCTGAATGTCAATGCTGCGGGTATCTTGTCGGGGCTGTGGGCGTGGAGATGATTGGCGTGGTTGAGTGGTTGTCATGAGTTGAGTCCTGTAGCGTTTGAGCGTGCTTGATTGAGGTAAGTCAGGGCGATCGCGACTACTGCGATCAGGATAATGAAAGTAACGACGACTAAGGCAGCACCATAGCCAAAGTCGAGATAGCGCATCACCGTATCGTAAATGTAGAGTGAAACCATCTCAGTCGCACCGCCCGGGCCGCCGCCGGTCATCACTGCAATCAAGTCAAAAATACCGAACGCTTGGGCAAATCGAAACAGCATTGCAATCAAAATTTGCGGCATCAACAAGGGTAAGGTAATCTGTCGAAAGCTCTGCCATTTGCTAGCGCCGTCGATCGCATGGGCTTCATACAAATCTTGAGGGATAGACTGTAGCCCTGCTAGCAGCAAAATGCTGACGAAGGATGTAGTTTTCCAAACATCGGCTGCGATCGTGCAGAGCAATGCCCAAGTCGGCGAACCCAGCCAGTTGACCGGTTCGTCAATGATGTGCAGCCAGTTGATCAAAATATCGTTCCAGACCCCAAACTCGCCGTTGAAAATCCAGCGCCAAGCAAGCGCAATTAATGCCGTAGGCAGGGCCCAGGGTAAAATAGCAACGGTTCGTACTAGACCCCGCCCCCGAAAGGTTTGGTCAAGGGTGAGGGCAATGCATATTCCTAGAACAAGCTCTACGATGAGCGAAATTACTGTGAATAGCGAAGTATTCCAAATGCTGAGCCAAAAGCGACCATCTAAGGCCATGCGCGTAAAATTATCTAGCCCAGTAAATTCAGGATTGAGATTGGTACTAAGGTTTTCGGTAAATACGCTCAGCACAAATGCACGAAGGATCGGATAAGCATAAACGAGTAGCAACACTAACACCGCAGGAATGACCATTAGCCATCCGGTGCGTTGCTCGCGCGCACGGATTGTATCTGTCATAGCGATCGCACTCTCCAGTTAAGTTGTCAAGTTAAGTTGTCATCAAAGGGATTGTCAAAAGATTTTTTTGGATCAATATGGAACAGATCCTAAGCAGCTTCGCGGACTGAGAAATGTGCTAAATCCGCTGAGTCGGTCAGAAAACTAAACCTCATCTAAAGTCCTGTGATTCGTTTCTGCGCCCAGGGTCGGCAGTCCATCTTGGTGGTTAATCAGGCATCAGTTCCCAAAATGCGGCGAGTTTCACCAGCGGCCCGCTGCATGGCTGACTCAGCATCAATTTGTCCAGTAATGACCGCACTCAGGTATCGCTGCAACACGTCTGATGCCTGAGCATACTGAGCAATTGGCGGACGCAAGACAGCTTGCTGAGCCACTTCTAGCAACTCGTCGTAATGGTCGTAAGCCTCAAGAACCTGCGGGTCAGTGAATAAGGATTCACGACTAGGAACATATCCATATTCGGTAACAAATTTTCGCTGTGCGTCCTGGCTTGTGAAGTATTCAACGACGCGCCACGCCTCATCGGGGTGGGCTGTGGTGGATGAAAGCCCAAATCCCCATCCGCCTTGGCAAGCTCCGCTATTTTGCCCTGGTTCATGCACCATCGGTTTGAGGGCTACCTGCCCTTGAACGTTGGAGCCATCTTTATTGACCTCTGGCCAAACGTAGGGCCAGTTCCGCAGAAAGGCAGCATTCCCGTTTTGGAAAACGCGCAGGGTATCTTCCTCTAGATAATTGGTTACGCCAGGGGGTGAAATATCAGATTCGATGGTGTCCCGCAGAAAGTTGACAGCGGCGATCGCTTCGGGTTGGTCTAGCCCTACCTCATCGGTTTTGGGATCAATCCAGAAGCCACCGTGCCCTTCCAGAATTTCTACAAATCCAGCCGACAATCCCTCATACTGTAACCCTTGCCACACATAGCCCCAGTCTACTAATCCCTCATCTTGTAAGGTTTTTGAGGCGGTGATTAGGTCTTCAAACGTCTCTGGCGGTTCAAGTCCAGCTTCATCGAGTAAGTCCGTGCGGTAGTAGAGCATTCCGACATCCGACCGAAATGGCATCCGATATAAGCCGCCCTGAACCTGACCGGCTTCAACATCTGCCGGTAAGAAATCTGAGAGGTCGTCTTCGGAGACGCGATCGGATAAGTCAGCTAGCCAACCTGCGGCGGCAAATTTTGGAATCCATACAATATCGGCAAATACCAGATCGTAGGGAGAATCGCCCAGCAGGAATGAGGCCGTGTAGAGGTCTTCTACAGAGTCGGCTGCGTTGGGGCCGCGCACAATGTCTACACGAATATCGGGGTTTTCGGCCTCAAAGTCTTGAGCTAACGTTTGGAGCTGATCGGCTTCAAGGGCGCGGACAAGAAAGCTAATCGTGACGGGTTGCTGCGATAGAGCGACTAGCCCAACGGCTAATACACCCAAGCAGGATAAAATAGCGATCGCAATGTATCGCGGTATCTTTATTCGTCGCCATAGCTGGCGGACTCTATCGGTAAAACTTGAAGTTGAGCGGGTTTCAGTCATGGGTTTATTTTCCTGTCATCACGACGGTTAATGATAGTGGTTTCCTGGAAATTCCAGATTGTTCAAGCAGTAGTGATGCTGCCTGCTGCCAATGATGTTGGCTCTCCTGGGGGCAGTTCCATCCCTCAAACTGGTTTTAAGCTATCTACTCGCTATTTAGGAATTTGGGCGTTGCTGATTCTGGAGATGAAGTTAAAGTTCGATGAACGTTCGATGAATTGAAACGTTGCTTCAATTTGTCTGGCTATTCAGCAACAAATGAATGTTTGCCATGGCAGATAACCATCAATAGCACTACACAATGCTACTAACAGTTCACTTAAATATTTTCCAGATACATTAACTATAAAAAATGAAAGCTGATGATCCGTCACCCTAGAGGTAGAAATCTTGAAATTTTTGTAAAGAACTATAACTTAGCGATCGCCCTGCCTGAATGCGCCTATTGGCAACTGGCGCTTGTTCGCAGCCTGGCGATCAACGTCTATAGCAATCCTATTTGGATTGTGAGAAGGATTCCGCAGGAATCCTTCTCA
>CAYSIR010000040.1:0-23943 GCA_964431105.1 uncultured Leptolyngbya sp.
TGGCCAACAGAGGACTACCCGCCATTGATACTGAAGGAGAATAGCAGCGGCTATTGCAGATAGGTTCTAGCCTCCCTGGCCACCTGTGCGCTAGTGTCCTGGGCAAGCTGCTCCATGGTGGTTCGCACCTCCGGGCTGTCTAGACGGCTCAGAGCTTGCACAACCCGGTAGCGAACCTGCCAATCATCGCTGGTGGCATAAGGAATCAATAAAGGCACGGCCCGCTGGTCACCCAGTTCACCCAATGCCCCGATCGCTACCGTGCGCACCAGTTCAATTTCAGAATTCAGGGCATGGCCCAACAGTTCAAAGGCGCGTGGTTCGCCCATTTCGCTGAGAGCGGCTACAATGCTGACCTGAATCAGCCATTCAGAGGTTTCGTGGTAGAGCGTTTCTAGGTCGTCGTAGGCTTCGGTTAGTTTTAGGGCACCGAGGGAATCCGCCGCCGCTGCCTGCACGTCAGCTTCTGGGTCATGCAGCAGGCGATCGCGCAATAGCCCCAGGGACAGATGGGGGTCTTGGTTTCCCAGGGTAGCCAGTTGGCTCACAGCCGCGTAGCGCACCCGCACGTTCGGGTCGTTGATAGCGGGCTGAATCATCTGAAAGGCGATCGCCGGTTCTAACACGCGCAGTTGGTTAATGCCGCTGATGCGATCGCCCGGATCGGCGGCATCCAGCAAGGCTTGAATCGACTCTGGATTGGTCATAAAAAGATGTAAACGCGACTCAATAACTCAATAAATGATGGACGGCCTAGTCTTGGCTAGCCATATAGCGAATAATGTCGCCCCGCGTCAAAATGCCAATCAGTTTTTTCGTCCCGTCCACCACCGGCAACCGTCGCACATGGCGATCGTGCATCAGTTGGGCTGCATCTTTGAGGGATTTGTCAGGAGGGACGGTAATCGCTTCTTTGGTCATCACTTCGCCCACGGTTTGCCCTAATGCTTTGTGGAGTTCGCGATCATAACGAGCCGGATTTTCGAGATAGATTACGCTATCCAGCAGCATAATAAACGCTGGCGGCGTGACCCCCGTTTCCTGCCACATCAAATCACTTTCAGAAATCACGCCGATCAGCTTATTTTGGTCATCCACAACGGGCAGCCCACTAATTTTTCGATCCGCCAAAATCTTGATCGCATCCTTCAGGGGCGACTCCGGGCGAACCGTAATGGGATCACGGCTCATTACATCGGCAACAGTTGCAGCCATAGACGGATTGCTTCAATAATCTATAAAAGGGTCTGTCTATCATTATTAAGGAACGACCGGGATCAACCATTCAGGATTCACAGGTTGTTACATGAACCAGAGAGCCAGCCTGATCTGGCTCATCTGGCATGAAGCCCCGCGCAGGCTCAAGATCTTTTTCTAAGAGCGGCTATGCCTCGAAGGGGTTGCCTCACAATGGGGCTTTGATGATTAACCCGTCACCCTAGGCAAGATGAACTGAATCGGGGAGAGGCTCCCTTTACTTCAGGCGATCGCAGTAGGACTTTAAGACAGTAATACAGTTGGCGATCGCCCCTAGATGAGCCACCTCATAGCCGTGGGTATTTTCAGTCGGAAAGCTCAGACAGGCCGCCTGCCCCACATGACCATTTTTCATCGCAATCGATCCATCGCTCCCAAATCCGCTCAGCGCCGCTAGTTGAACTGGAACATCTGCGGCGATCGCAGCCTGCCGCAAGGACTGGGTGAGCGAATCGTCATACACGCCATAGCCATCCTGCACCAACAGCACCGGCGCTTCCCCGTCTTCAATCGGATATTCGCTGGACAGGGGGCAAATTTCCAGGGCAATCAGCGCATCTAGGGTTTGGTGTTGGGCTAGTTCACGGGCGATCGCATCGGTTGGATTCAGCGCCACTGTAGACGATGGATTAGACGATTGAGCGGATGACAATCGCTGGATCACCTGCTGCGAAAATTGTTGGGTAAAGTGCTGAGTGAAATACAGCGCGCCGATCGCGCCGACCTCCTCCTTTGCCGATGCCACTAAATACACATCCACCGCAGGCCGAGTCAAGCACTGGGCTAGTTCCAGTAGGATGGCGATTGAGGCCTTGTTGTCAAGGGTGTAGCTGGCGATGTGATCCCGCAGCCGAAATGGGCGCTTGCGATGCTTGCCAATCACCATGCGCGTACCCGGTCGAATGCCGGCCGCATTCAGCTCATCGATCGTGCATTTGGTTTCCACCCAAGCATCTTGCCAGCGCACTGCCCGATCGTCTTGCAAAACCTTTTGGGGTGATTCGTGGGATACATGGCGCGACCCAAAGCTCAGCACTCCGCTGATGACTTGGCGATCGCCCAACAAATCTACAATGCCTTCACCGTAGACCCAAGGAAATGCGCCGCCCAACTTGCGTACCGAGACTCGACCAGTAGCGTCGATCGCGTTGACAATGCCGCCAATTTCATCTTTGTGGGCCGTGATGGCGATCGCCCGTGTTGCATCTTGCCCCGGCAGTTTGGCAATCACATTCCCGGCTGCATCTTGCCAAGCCGCCACCCCCAGCCCTGCCAGTTGTTCTAGCAAGTAGCGATCAATTTCGGACTCTGCACCACTGGGTGAGTGATGCATTACTAATGTTTCAATCTGTGCAAAGAGGCGATCGTAGATCATCATGCGGTCGCTGAAGGGCCTGACTGGGGGCTGGTGTTCGCAGCGGGGCGATCAGGAACCGCATTTTGAATATCTTGATCAGGCTTGGTGTAGCGAACATCCACTACCGTATGCACGTTGCCACGGGGCGTAAAGTCGCCCTTAACGGTTGCCTCTAACGGATCGCAGGCGGCTACTAGGTCATCCAAAATTTGATTCACCGATTCTTCGTGGGAAATGTAGCGATCGCGATAGCTGTTGATATAAAGCTTGATGGCTTTCAGTTCGACGACTCGCTGATTCGGCACATAGGTCACGTAGATGGTCGCGAAGTCGGGATAGCCCGAAAAGGGACATTTGCAGGTAAATTCGGGCAGCGAAATTTGAATGGTGTAGCGACGACCGGGGCGAGGATTGGGAAAGGTAATCAATTCACCCTCTGCGATCGCCCGTTCTCCGTACTTTAGTTCAGCCGCATCAACGTTAGCGGCAAGAGTTTCAGTTTGGGACGTGTTCACGGTTGATGAGGTTGGCGATGACTGGTTCATAAGTTCAGCGGATAGCCATTCAGCATTGAGCGCTTATCAGTGTAACGAATGGTTGCAGATGAAACAATTGGTGCATTCCCAAACCAACGGATCAGTCCTCAACTCCTGCAAACACTGACCTGTCGCGATCGCCCCCTAGAGCCTCAGCAGTATGCACGCAAGAACGTTTGATGGTATGGACTGCATGACATCATCAAACAGTTGAATCACTTAGGAATCCCCAAAATTTCTTGGCAAATTATTGACCAACATGCGATCGATCGTCTAATTTTCGGCTAACCTAGGGGCAGCCTTTTGAAAAACACTGCAATAGCAATAGATGTAGCGCTTTTGTGGCAATCTGCTGTAACAAAACCATACATTTAGCTGTATCCGGCAGGGGCATCCTGATCGGTACAGCCTCCGCACTTCAGAACTACATTACTTCTGCAACCGATGGCGACAAAAACACCTTCAACTCCGCCCACATCCACCGCTTCGACCGCAACACCGAATGGTAATGGCTATGCGCCCTCCGTCCCAATTTCGGTCTACCGGCAATTGGCCACCGAACTAGACAGCACCAAAGCGCAACTGCAATCCACGACCCAGCAAAATCATTATTTGGTTCGGCAAAATCAACAGCTTCAACAAGAAGTAGAGCGCCTGGTGCAGTCGGCTTTAGCCGTTCAGCAGTTAGTCAGTGGGCACTCAACCGCCACCCAATCGCCAACCGCGTCCCCATCGGCTCAGCCCACGCCCCAACCGCAATCCCCGCCACCCTCAGCGCCGCCGCCATCAGAGCAGTCGTCAGCGGCTGAGCCAATGCCTATCCCGCCGAAGTTGCCCAACTTTGATGAGTTTTTTACAGAGCAACCCAGCGATCCCTCCTTCTCTAAGAAAGATAAGCCGTCCCGCGATATGGGGGGCTTTTGGCTGGCGCTGGTGATTATTGTGGTGATGCTGACGGCGTTTGGGGCAGGGTTCTTTGTGGTACGCCCAATGCTGCAACAAAATAGCGATCGCTAGTGAATGCGGGCGATCGCAATGGTTCTTGCGTCAGTCCGGTCAGTAACTATCGTTATGACACCCGTTGCACTAAGGCTTGGAGACTACTCCAAGCCTTTTTCGATGAAAACTTTGGTCAGCACTGAGCAGCCGCGTGCTGTGGGCAGTTTCAAACCCTAACGAGTTGCAGCTTGCTGCCTGGCATACATCGCCCGCAATACCAGCGCTGGATCGACCCAGCTATCGTCATACTTCAGACCCCAATGCAGGTGCGGGCCGGTTGTGCGGCCAGTCATGCCTACCCGACCAATGCGATCGCCCGCTGTAATGGTTTGCCCTTCCCAAACTTGCAGACCGCCAGAGCGATCGATCATATAGCGACCGCTAGCATCTGATTCAACGTGCCCCTGCATGTGGCAGTAGATGTGTAGCCACGGCCCCGACTCGATGACAACCGATGTACCACAGTTGCTATCGTCCGATACTTCAACCACCGTGCCGCCCCACCAACTGCGAATATAGCTGCCTTCCGGTGCGGCTAGGTCAAGACCGTAGTGAAATTCCATGCTGTAGCCGCCGGTAGGAGACTGCCGATAGCCAAACGGCGAGGTATAGGTCTGAAAATTTTCCACTGGGAATGAGGCAAACTGCCAATCGCCCCCGATGGCAACGCTAGAGGGGGCAATATCCGCCACTGCATTCGGCTCACCCGATTCTAGAGGGCGCGTACTAATCGCCACGTTAGCAGACGATCGGGCCGCCTCTGGATTGACAGCATGGAACTGTTGATCGGCGGCATAGTCAGGAGCGATCGCCTGCACCGGCACGGAGCTACCGCCCATGGAAGATGGCACATCCATTTCTAAAAGCCGTTCATCGGGCGGCGGCGGAACGCGCAAGATCGGAGCAGCAGCGATCGCCTCCTCCGACGACTCTGCCGACGACTCTGCCGACTCCAGCGTTTGGTTTAGAGATTGATAGGTTGCAGCCATTAAAAATGACGTGAGTCCGAAGCTAGCTGCGATCGCCCAGAGTCGAATATCGCCGAAAAATTTTGGCATCATAACCTATGTTGATGAAACGTCAACATCCAATGAACGGAGAAGCATGGCTCCGCGCTCAATGCTCCACCAAGCATAGTGGAGACCTCCCCAAACGTACCGCAAATTGAGTGAACTTTTTTTAAGAAAATGGCGATCGCCCCGTAGACGCTCATCAATAGACTTGACACTCCTCGAACTAAAGGCTACTAGGTTCTCAAGTCACAGGGAGTCCAGTCAGGCAATCCGCCTACTGGCTCTGCCTAAAAGGGCTGCCCCTACCCAAATGCCCCGCCTCCTAGAAGATACGCAGAATGCAAGCGTCACCAGACCGTTTGCCTGATCCCTGTTTCAACAGCTTCAGTCATGTCCCAATTGTCCAGGTTACGACGGCCAGAACAAGGATTTTATGGCGCTAGGCAAACATCCCAAGCCCTAAGTAAAATAGCGACGGCTACAGCAAGTTCTGCATCATGGATATTCTGAAAGTAGGATACAGATGGAAAGATGGATTGAGAGCGGCCGGCGATGCAGCCAATCATGCCCAGCAACCGATCGACGCTCGGTAGGTGAACCCGTTATCGTATGGAAGACCGATCAAGTTGACCCAGGCCCAGTTATCAGAAAGGCATCTTGTTTGACATTATGAATTCACCAATTAGCCCAGCGTTCTAGTTGAGATGGTGAAATCGGTGCAAAACCGGTTGCAGACCGTTCGTTTGCTATACCAATCATCTAGGATTGCCATGGGGGGCTGAAATAGTCTACGCACGTCGCGGTCATCTCTCAGCTTCCCCAAACTAGGATGCCGCCAGTCTAAACGGATGGCTCTGCCAATGAACCTGATATTGGCGTTCGATCGCTGTGATATGGAACATCCCCGATCGCTCATTGTTCAATCTTGGGTTCAATTTCAGTTAATCAGCTAAACCGTTTGCTAAGCGTTTACCTTCAATCCGCTGCCCCCCTAAACTCAAGGGCGTGCGATCGCCCAAGTCTCAATTCACCCCAACGATGCCCCCTAGTCGTCGGACAATGAACAAAAATCCCTATACTCTACCATCAACTCGACATCCGTCCATGATGGATTCAGCGTCCTCTGCTTCATCGTCTTCACGCCCATGACAGCGTCCCGTAGCGGTATGTTGGCCCAGTTATTTCAAGTCGATGCCACTGAAGATTTAACTAGCCAAATCAGGGAATTGCCCGTCCCCCAATTCATGAGCCTGCTCGAACAGATCACTACAGAGTTCGAGTATTTTTTGCAGGCGATCGAACTGATTAATAACGATATGTTGGAAGTGATGCTAGAGCGCTTGCTCGATGCCTTCACCCACAAAATTGGTCAAATCCTGCAAGCCGAACACACCACCATTTTTTTAGTAGATGAAGAAAAAGCGCAACTGTGGTGTCGAACACTGCATGAGAGCGACAATGCTCCTGCGGCCGAACTGCGCGTTCCCCTAAACACCGGCATCATTGGTCACGTCGCTACAACGGGTCATCCGCTCAACATCCATGATGTAGACAGCCATCCACTCTTCAACCGCGACACCGATCGCCACACCGGGCGCAAAACCCAAAACCTGCTCTGTATGCCCGTCTTTAATCGACGGCGGCAGGTTGTAGCCGTTGTGCAACTGGTCAATAAAGCCGATCGCCAACCCTTTACTAGCAGCGATCAGCAACTTTTTGAAAGCGTGGCTACCTCCATTGGCGTTATTCTCGAAAGCTGCAATTTGTTTTATATTGCTGCCCGCAACCAGCGCGGCGCTACGGCTCTGCTCGAAGCTACCGCATCTCTGGGGCAAAGCCTCAACCTGGATGAAACCCTCAGCAAGGTGATGGATGAGGCGCGGGATTTGATGCAGGCCGATCGCAGTACCCTCTTCCTATTCGATCGCGATCGCCATGAACTGTGGTCAAAAGTTGCCGTATCGGATGATCAGCAGCAAGGAACCGTCGAAATTCGGATTCCGGCTAATCGCGGTATTGCCGGGTATGTAGCCTCGACTGGCGAAACGCTCAATATTTCCAATGCCTACGAAGATCCCCGCTTTGATCCCTCAGTGGATCACCGCACGGGCTATCGTACCCGAAATATTTTATGTATGCCTGTTTTTAATTCTGGTAGCGCCCTGATTGGTGTCACGCAGCTTATCAACAAAGACCAAGGCAGCTTTACCGGGTCAGATGAAGATTTTATGCGGGCGTTCAATATCCAAGCCGGAATTGCCCTCGAAAACGCCCAGCTCTTCCAGAATATTTTGCTGGAAAAGCAATACCAGAAAGATATGCTGCAAAGTCTATCGGATGCGGTGATTTCTACCGACATGGATGGGCGCATTGTCACGATTAACGAAGCCGCGCTAGAACTGCTCGGCTGTCCATATCAGGGAGAGTTGGGTCGCATTTGCCAACCGCAATGGACTAAAAAGCTGATTGGGCAGCTAGTGTGGGCAGTGGTGCCGATCGAGTCGCTTCAGATGCGCTTAGAAGACAGCCTCAAGACGGGCGCACGGCACTATGTTCCGGAGCAATCACTGAAAATTGGCATTACGCTTGTGTCTTCAGGCTGCCCGTCCCTGGCGATTTGGAATGCTGAACAGGATGGGTTTATAGCTTGGAATGAGCATCGCTCTGCTCTCATTCCTACGTCAGAGGTGCAACAATTCGATCGCAGTATTAACCTCACCGTGAACCCGTTGACCAATCCCGAAGGCAGCGTGCGGGGGGGCTTGGTTGTGCTGGAAGACATCAGCAGCGAGAAGCGCATGAAAACTACTTTATATCGCTACATGAACCCTGAAGTGGCAGAGCAGGTGATTGCGATCGGTGAAGATGCACTGATGGAAGGGGAACGGCGCGAGGTCACGATCTTATTCTCAGATATTCGCGGCTACACTTCAATTACAGAATCTCTGGAAGCGTCTGAGGTTGTGTCTCTGCTCAATAATTATTTTGAGACGATGGTTGAGGCCGTTTTCTCCTACAAAGGTACGCTAGATAAGTTTATTGGCGATGCGCTGATGGCTGTGTTTGGTGCGCCGCTGACGCTAAAATCCCACGCTTGGAAGGCGGTACAGTCAGCGTTGGATATGCGCCATCGGTTAGATATTTTTAATGCTGAGCGCCGTCTAGCTGGGCAGCGTGAACTTCACATTGGCATTGGCCTCAGTTCTGGAGAGGTTGTCTGCGGGAATATCGGTTCTAAAAAGCGAATGGACTATACCGTTATTGGTGATGGTGTCGATATTAGCTCTCGACTAGAGGGCGTGACTAAGATTTATGGCAACTGGGATCAAAGCTGCAATATTATTTTGAGTGAGTTTACCTACCAGGAATGTCAGGATGCGATCTGGGTTAGAGAACTCGATCGCATTCGGGTTAAGGGTAAGGAAACTCCGATGACTATTTATGAATTGCTGGGCGATCGCAAAACGCCGCTGAATGATAAGCTCCAGAATTTTCTAAGCATTTACAGTAGCGGACGACGAGCATACAGCAACCGCCAGTTTGAAGAGGCGATCGCCCAGTTCCAACAGGCCCAAAAAATTTATCCGGGCGATCGCGCCACCCAAGTTCATCTGGAGCGATCGCATCTGTATCTTGCCAACCCTCCCGGCAAAGACTGGGATGGGGTGCATACGATGACGAGTAAATAAGCTACAGGTAGGTTATCTTTCCTGTTAAAAGAGTCTACCTGGGCACAAAAACTGCGCCTTTACCAGATGTTAGGCAAGGTCGAGGATGCGGGTTTCCTGACCCACGCGGTGGCTAGGGGTTAGCAAGGTTGGCCAGTCCGCTAGAAATTATGCCAAGTCCTGGTTGACAACCCCAACACTTTAATCAATTAGGGCCTTGAACTACAGAATTTTGGGCTGATTTTCAGTCTTGGGTTTGACGGCTGCGGATTTGGCATCAACCCTCAAAACGGAGAGCTGTCCCTCTCACGGATTCATTGAAGGTGCCGCGATCGAATACGATCTGACCGCCAACGATCGTGATCACCGGCCAACCGGTCAGATTCCAGCCTTCAAAGGGACTCCACCTACATTTGGTCTGCAATTCCTCGCGCAAAACAGGACGGTAGGTGTTGAGATCGACCAGGACAATATCGGCATCATAGCCAGGGGCGATCGCGCCCTTTTTGGGAATCCGGTAAGCCTGGGCCGCATTCCACGACATCCATTTTGCAACCTGCGGCACGGTGCAGCGTCCTTCTTTAGACTGAGTCAACATCACTGGCAAGGAGGTTTCTACTCCCGGCATTCCAGAAGGAGTGTTGGGATATCCTCTGCTTTTTTCTTCTAACGTGTGCGGAGCATGGTCGGTGGCAATAAAGTCGATTACGCCATCAAGCAGCGCTTTCCATAAAATCTCGTTGTCTTTGGGCGATCGCAGGGGCGGATTCATTTGGGCTAGCGTGCCGATGGTTGCATACGCCGATGTATTCAGCACCAAATGCTGGGGCGTGACCTCTGCCGTCACCCAAGCGGGTTTGTCTTGGCGCAGCAATTCGGCTTCATCTCCCGTAGACAAATGCAAAATATGAAGACGCCGCTGATATTTCTTAGACAGGCTGAGGGCCTGTTGGGTGGCTAATAGTGCAGCTTGGTTATCCTGAATGATGGAATGCGTGGCGGGATCGGTCTGTCCGGCAAACTGTTCGCGGCGCTGACGAATGCGTGCCTGGTTTTCGGCATGGACGGCAATGAGGCGATCGCCCTGGGAGAAAATGCGATCGAGAGCCGCATCCTGGTCTACCAATAGCGCCCCGTGCATCGATCCCATAAAAATTTTGATGCCGCAGGTCGGATTCACGCTCAGCAAATGCTCAACGTTATCTGTCGTTGCCCCCACAAAAAAGCCATAGTTGACTAAGCATTTTTGGGCAGCTAGGGCCAGCTTGGCATCCATGGCCGGTTGGTCGATGGTCAACGGCTTGGTGTTGGGCATTTCCAAAAATGACGTAATGCCCCCTTTGGCACAGGCGTGGGTGGCGGTGCTGAGGTCTTCTTTATATTCCAACCCCGGCTCCCGAAAATGCACCTGGGGGTCAATCACCCCCGGCAACAGGGTTAACCCGGTCGCGTCAATGACGGTATCGGCGGGTTGGTCGGATAGGTCGTCGCCAATTTGAGCGATCGCACCATTTTGTAGCAGCACATCTCGATGTTGAATGGTGTCATCCGGTAACACCACTTGAGCGGAACGAATGAGGCAAGAAGTCGTCGTCATGAGTTTGAACCGTGTTGAAATACCTTGGTTTTCCGACTTGCAATCGTTGTAGGGAATCACCGTAGGATTGACCCTAGCAGAAAAACCTCAATTCCTCGCTAAAATTGCAGTAGCTTTTAAGCTTCGGGTACCCAACGGTGCGATCGCTGGGCCGCTATGAGCGGATCGTGTAGGGGTTTCTACAAAGCCCCTCACCACAATACGTTCAGAATCGGTGATTTGCGCACTCGATCGCTGAAACCGCGTGGATTCGAGATCGGTGTTTCAAACCCCTACAAGACCAGCGTTGTAAGAGGTGGCTAGCTGTTGTTGAGTCGATGAGGCAGCCTTTCTGCCAGTTATGTAGAATTTGAGCGATCGCCCATCTTGCCGAACCTGCCCATGGTGAAACAATTACGTCCACAGTATGTCTTCTGTCGGTCTCGTCCACGTAAACGGCGATCGAACCTCTGGCTTGAAAGTTTCCAGGTGACTGGACTGAGCTTAATCATGGCGCTGGGAGTGCGGCACTTTATCGCAGAAGCCCGATACATTCCCAGTGAATCAATGCTGCCGACCCTGCAAGTGAACGATCATCTCGTGGTTGAGAAGTTGAGCTATCGATTTCAAAACCCGGAGCGAGGGGACATCATTGTATTTGTGCCACGGCAAGAGTTGCAGCAGCAGAACCCTAACTTTCGCCATGCGTTCATTAAGCGTGTGATTGGGCTGCCGGGCGAAACCGTTGAAGTCTCTGGCGGCAAGGTGTACGTCAACGGAGTTGCATTAAACGAACCCTACATAGCAGCGGCTCCGAGCTATGTGTGGGGGCCTGAAGTGGTTCCGGATCATGCTTACCTTGTCTTGGGGGATAATCGCAATAACAGCTTGGATAGTCACTTTTGGGGCTATGTTCCCCGTCAAACCATTATTGGACGGGCCGCGCTACGGTTCTGGCCACCGGATCGAGTGGGCATCATTAACTCGCGATCGCTCTATTCGCCTGAGTTGCCTGAGCTGTTCCAACCATTAACTGAATAGTTGACTGAATAATTGCTGTGTGGCGATCGCTTGTTGTTCCTTGAACAGCAGTCTAGAATCAAATGCTGGACGCAAATTCCCAAATGGGAAGCGCGACTCGATTGCCGACTGTCCATCTTCACTAGGTGTTGCATGAGCGAACCTTCAAAGCCCTATTCTCCTATCCACCACCCCGAACCAGAGGAAAATACTTGGGTGGAGTGGGCCAAAGTGTTGGGCATCAGCGTGGTGCTTGCCATCGGCATTCGTCAATTTTTGGCAGAAGCCCGATTCATCCCAACTGAATCGATGCTGCCAACCTTGCAGGTGGACGATCGCCTGATTATTGAAAAAGTCTCCTATTACTTCAAGTCTCCTGCTCGTGGCGACGTTATTGTGTTTCATCCGCCGGATGGGCTACGCCAACAGCAACCCAACTTTAACGATGCGCTCATCAAGCGAGTCATTGGGCTGCCGGGCGAAACGCTCTACATTTCTGGTGGACAAGTGTTTGTAAATGGTCAACCCATTTCAGAAAGCTACATTGCCGAGGCCCCAAACTATGAATGGGGCCCAGCCCAAATTCCAGATGGGGAGTATTTTGTACTAGGCGATAATCGCAACCGCAGCAATGATAGCCACTTCTGGGGATACGTCCCGGAAGACAAAGTTATTGGGCGGGCGGCTTTCCGCTTTTGGCCGCTGAATCGCATTGGCGGCATTGATCCATCCCCGCTATATCCAGATCAAAGCGCAGTTGACGATCGCCCCTTCACCAGCGCGTTGCCGTTCCATCAGGTAAACAACCATCCGTTTTACAATGCCGTCAAGCCGTAACTCCGCCAGGCTGAATGGCCTAACCAGGCGCGATCGCCTCTAGGGGCAACACCCGTCCCAGAACAGATTGACCATACCAGGGTGTATTGTAGGACAGTGATTTTAGAGTCTCAGTCGTTACCGTCCATGGTGTGCTGGGGTCAAGAATCGTGACCTCTGCTGAATCCCCCGCGACCAGTCGCGGCGGTTCTTGGGCGAGGGCGATCGCAGGATGGGTACTTAGGGCACTCCACAGCGTTAAGGCTGACCATTGCCCTGATACGACAAACCGCTGCCACAGGATCGGCAAGGCCAACTGTAAGCCAATCGCACCGGGAGGAGCCTGGTTAAAAGGGACGGTTTTGTCTTCATAAGTATGGGGCGTGTGGTCAATGGCGATCGCATCAATTACGCCATTGTTCACGGCCTGCTGCAAAGCCACTTGATCTTGAGGCGTTCCGAGTGGCGGCTCTAAGCGCAAATTTGGGTCATAGTCATATAGATCTGCTGTACTCAACAACAGATGCATCCAGGTTGTGCTAGCCGTGATGGGTAGCCCTGCGGCCTTGGCTTGACGAATGAGCGCCACGCTCCGGGCGGTTGAAATTCGCATCAAATGAACTGGCGTGGACTGGGTTGCCATACATTCCAATACTGCTGCGATCGCGGCTGACTCCGAACAGGCCGGACTGCCCGGCAGCCCTAGCCGAGTCGCATCCACCCCATCTCGCACCGTGCCGCTGTAGGTTAGGGCGCGATCGCAGCACCACAGCCCAAGCGGCTGCTGGGTCGGCGCTAAATAGGTCATGGCGCGCTGCACTAATCCCAGATCGCTGAGCGGCAGCCCGTCGCTGAACCCCACTACCAGCGGCTGCAAATCGGCAATATCCGATAATTCTTGCCCGCTGAGTTGTCGGGTCAACGCGCCCCATAGGTTTACATGCGGGCGGTCGCTAGGCAGATGGGATCGCAACCATGCAGCCGTTGTCGCTGTGTCAATCGGCGGGCAGGTGTTCGGCAGCAGGGTTAATCGAGAAAATCCTCCAGCGATCGCACTATCCGTCAGCGACTTCAGCGTTTCTCGCGTCTCATGTCCCGGTTCGCCAGATTGACTATATAGATCAACCAACCCCGGCCCCATCACCAAACCAGGGCGATCGCAGACGACTGCATTCTTTGGAACCTCAAGCCGAGGGGCAATTGCTTGAATATGCCCATCGCTCAACCACACGTCCGATTGGCAATCCATCTGCGAAACTGGATCGAGAACACGCACAGCCCGCAAAAGAAGATGAGTCATAGTCCACTGACCGGATCAATCGGTAATGCCCAAAACAGCACGTCAATCTTACCGGAGAACTCAACCCGATTACGCCACCCGCCCATTCTGCCTGAGAATTCAATGTCTAAAATGGCGCTCAACCTAACAATTTGCAACAGGATGTCATCAATTGCGATCGCATGACTCGTTCCATTGCAACACCGTTAAGAATCCTGATGCTTTGCATAGAAAGATGCTAGAAACCACGTTAACAATGTCTGCCTCTAGCCCGAACGGTTCAATACTATTCAAGCCTGATTGGATGAAGAGACGTAACGCATCCGTTTAGGAATGCCCGTCCATTCTCATCTTATTTAGCCATCATTCGCACGGTTTACCCTAGCTCCAACAGGCTGGATAGCCCCTCTCGTTCGCGATCGCCACAACCTTCAACCTCAGTCGCCAACCCAGTCCCCAAGCGGAGTCAGACCGATGAAGGGATGAGAGAAGGATCAAACAAATGGGTGTAGTAAACGTAAAGATGCGATCGCTCCAGCCCCAACTACAATCCTGATCAGTTCTGAATTGTATCCATCGAAATTCATCAATAAACTGAGAGCAATTGTTGCGTTTTGTTGCAATGAATGGATTTCTTCGTCAATCCATGAAAGCCTTCATGGACTGTAAAGTAGATCAGTCCATTGTTTGCTCAGTTTGAATTATTGTTAACTAGCCTTAAGCTCAACGGAAAGGCAGTTCTATAATGCAGAACAGAGCCTTACCCCCGAACGAAGTCAGTCGCGATATCAGCGCATTCTAAGCTGTTGCTCCTGATTTAAGTCCTTCGGATATTGGTTAACCGTCAATAGCTAGCCGTTTTGAGTCCGCTCACAACTTAGCGTTGTTCAGTTAGCTCCGTGCCGTCTTTGTACATAATCAATGATTGGTGAAGGCGATCGGCGTAACGGTCAAAGGGGAAGGTTGTTTCACTCGTTCCTTGTCTAGAGAGAGGAGAGTCTCTGATGACAACTACACCGCGGGAGCGAGAGGCAAAGGTAAAAGTTGTAGTCGATAAGGATCCGGTTCCTACCTCCTTTGAAAAGTGGGGCAAGCCCGGTCACTTCGATCGCACCCTTGCAAAAGGGCCCAAAACTACAACTTGGATTTGGAACCTTCATGCCGACGCTCACGATTTTGATAGTCATACAAGCGACCTAGAAGATATATCTCGTAAAATTTTCAGCGCTCACTTCGGTCACCTAGCCGTTGTGTTTGTCTGGCTTAGTGGTATGTACTTCCATGGTGCTAAGTTCTCGAATTATGAAGCTTGGTTGACCGACCCAACTGGTATCAAACCCAGTGCGCAAGTGGTCTGGCCAATCGTTGGTCAAGAAATTTTGAATGCAGATGTTGGTGGTGGTTTCCATGGAATTCAGATCACCTCTGGATTCTTCCAACTCTGGCGGGCATCCGGTATCACCAATGAATTTCAGCTCTACTGCACCGCGATCGGTGGTCTAGTGATGGCTGGTCTGATGCTGTTCGCCGGTTGGTTCCACTACCATAAGCGGGCACCGAAGCTGGAGTGGTTCCAGAATGTTGAATCCATGATGAACCACCACCTGGCCGGTCTGTTGGGACTCGGTTCCCTCGGATGGGCTGGACACCAGATTCACGTTGCATTGCCCATTAATAAACTGTTGGATGCAGGGGTTGCACCGCAAGATATTCCGCTTCCCCACGAATTCATCCTAGATAAGAGCTTGATGGCAGAACTCTACCCAAGTTTTGCGAAGGGGTTGGTTCCCTTCTTCACGCTGAACTGGGGAGAATATGCTGACTTCCTCACCTTTAAGGGTGGCTTGAATCCGGTTACTGGTGGCCTCTGGCTGTCAGATACCGCACACCATCACTTAGCGATCGCTGTCCTGTTCATTATTGCGGGGCACATGTACCGCACCAACTGGGGCATCGGTCACAGCATGAAAGAAATTCTAGAGGCTCACAAAGGCCCTTTCACCGGAGAAGGTCACAAAGGTCTCTACGAAATTCTCACTACGTCTTGGCACGCTCAACTGGCATTGAACCTGGCACTGCTCGGCTCTTTGACCATCATCGTGGCTCACCACATGTATGCGATGCCGCCTTACCCATACCTAGCAACGGACTACCCCACCCAGATTTCACTGTTTACACACCACATGTGGATCGGCGGTTTCCTCGTTGTTGGGGCTGGTGCCCACGGCGCAATCTTCATGGTGCGTGACTATGATCCCGCCAAGAATGTCAACAACCTGCTCGATCGCGTAATCCGTCAGCGTGACGCGCTGATTTCTCACCTAAACTGGGTCTGTATTTTCCTTGGCTTCCACAGCTTTGGTCTGTACATCCACAACGACACCATGCGTGCATTGGGTCGTCCCCAGGATATGTTCTCAGACACCGCGATTCAGCTACAGCCTGTGTTCGCGCAGTGGGTGCAAAACCTGCACACGATGGCACCCGGTAGCACCGCTCCCAATGCGCTCTCCACCGCGAGTGTTGCATTTGGTGGTGATGTAGTAGCCGTTAGCGGCAAGGTTGCCATGATGCCGATCGCCCTAGGCACGGCAGACTTCATGGTTCACCACATTCACGCCTTCACCATTCACGTCACGGTGCTAATTCTGCTCAAAGGTGTTTTATACGCCCGCAACTCTCGTCTGGTTCCTGACAAGAGCGAGCTAGGATTCCGCTTCCCTTGTGACGGTCCCGGTCGGGGTGGTACCTGTCAGGTTTCTGGCTGGGATCACGTATTCCTCGGTCTGTTCTGGATGTACAATTCGCTGTCCATTGTAATTTTCCACTTCAGTTGGAAGATGCAGTCTGACGTGTGGGGCACGGTCTCCGCTGATGGCTCTGTCTCTCACATCACGGGTGGTAATTTTGCCCAAAGCGCCATCACCATCAATGGCTGGCTGCGTGACTTCCTCTGGGCACAGTCTTCTCAGGTGATTGGCTCCTACGGTTCTGCACTATCCGCCTACGGTTTGCTGTTCCTCGGCGCACACTTCATCTGGGCATTCAGCCTCATGTTCTTGTTCAGTGGTCGCGGCTACTGGCAAGAGTTGATTGAATCGATTGTTTGGGCACACAACAAGCTCAAAGTTGCTCCGGCAATTCAGCCTCGTGCTCTGAGCATTATTCAGGGTCGTGCTGTTGGAGTCGCCCATTACCTCTTGGGAGGAATTGTCACAACTTGGGCATTCTTCCTGGCTCGAATCATTGCAGTTGGATGAGCACGAGGAGATCTCTTTAGGACTTATGGCAACTAAATTCCCTAAATTTAGCCAGGATCTGGCCCAAGATCCGACAACACGTCGGATTTGGTACGGGATTGCCACGGCCCATGACTTTGAAAGCCACGATGGCATGACGGAAGAGAATCTTTACCAAAAGATCTTTGCTTCCCACTTCGGCCATCTGGCGGTCATTTTCCTCTGGACCTCGGGCAACCTGTTCCACGTCGCCTGGCAAGGTAACTTCGAGCAGTGGATTCAAGATCCGCTCAACGTCCGTCCCATTGCCCACGCAATCTGGGACCCTCACTTTGGTCAGCCTGCGGTTGATGCGTTTACGCAAGCCGGTGCGTCTGGCCCTGTAAACATCGCTTATTCGGGTGTATACCACTGGTGGTACACCATCGGGATGCGGACTAATGGTGAGCTGTACACCAGTGCAGTCTTCCTGTTGCTGCTGTCGGCAGTCTTCCTATTTGCGGGTTGGCTACACCTTCAGCCCAAGTTCCGCCCTAGCTTGTCCTGGTTCAAAAATGCTGAGTCTCGCCTAAACCACCACCTCGCAGGTCTGTTTGGTGTTAGCTCCTTGGCTTGGACGGGTCACATGGTTCACGTTGCGATTCCTGAGTCCCGTGGTCAACACGTGGGCTGGGATAACTTCCTCAGCACTCCGCCTCACCCGGCTGGATTGATGCCCTTCTTTACGGGTAATTGGGGAGTGTATGCCCAAAATCCAGATACGGCGAACCATGTATTTGGGACGTCTGAGGGAGCAGGAACCGCAATTCTGACCTTCTTGGGTGGCTTCCATCCGCAGACTGAGTCTTTGTGGCTTACTGATATTGCCCACCACCACCTAGCGATCGCCGTGATCTTCATCATCGCGGGTCACATGTATCGCACTAACTTCGGTATTGGACATAGCATCAAGGAAATCTTGAAAACGCACCGTCCGCCTGAAGGCACTCCGTTTGGTGGCATGTTGGGTAAGGGTCACGAAGGTCTGTATGACACCCTGAACAATTCCCTGCACTTCCAGTTATCGCTGGCGCTTGCGTCCTTGGGTGTTGTGACCTCACTGGTCGCACAGCACATGTATGCCCTGCCGCCCTATGCATTTATGGCGAAGGACTACACCACCACCGCTGCGCTTTACACCCACCACCAGTACATTGCTGGATTTATCATGGTTGGGGCGTTTGCCCACGGTGCCATTTTCTTGGTGCGGGATTACGACCATGCGGCTAACAAAGACAACGTTCTGGGTCGTGTCCTTGAACACAAAGAAGCTATCATCTCTCACTTGAGCTGGGTTTCCTTGTTCCTTGGTTTCCACACCCTGGGTCTGTATGTTCACAACGATGTGATGCAAGCCTTTGGTACGCCTGAAAAGCAAATCTTGATTGAGCCTGTCTTTGCACAGTGGATTCAAGGGGCGCACGGTAAGGCACTCTACGGCTTCGACACGCTGTTGTCTAACCCTGATAGCATCGCGACGACTGCTTGGCCGAACTATGGCAACGTCTGGTTAGATGGCTGGCTTGAGGCGATCAACAGCGGTACAAACTCCCTGTTTTTGACCATCGGTCCTGGTGACTTCCTCGTTCACCATGCGATCGCACTGGGTCTGCACACCACTACTCTGATCTTGGTCAAGGGTGCGTTGGATGCGCGTGGTTCCAAGCTCATGCCGGACAAAAAAGACTTTGGCTACAGCTTCCCCTGTGATGGTCCAGGTCGTGGCGGTACTTGTGACATTTCTGCTTGGGATGCCTTCTACCTGGCAATGTTCTGGATGCTGAACACCATTGGTTGGGTCACCTTCTACTGGCACTGGAAGCATCTGGCAGTGTGGCAAGGCAATGTCGCTCAGTTCAACGACACATCAGTCACCATCATGGGCTGGCTGCGGGACTACCTCTGGCTCAACTCGTCTCAGCTCATCAACGGCTACAATCCCTACGGCATGAACAACCTGTCGGTCTGGGCCTGGATGTTCCTCTTTGGGCACTTGGTTTGGGCAACGGGCTTCATGTTCCTCATCTCTTGGCGGGGTTACTGGCAAGAGTTGATCGAGACCGTTGTGTGGGCCCACGAGCGCACTCCTCTAGCTAACTTGGTTCGCTGGAAGGATAAGCCCGTTGCGCTGTCTATCGTTCAAGCTCGTTTGGTCGGTCTAGCTCACTTCACAGTGGGATACATCCTGACTTACGCAGCATTCCTAATTGCATCGACCGCTTCTCGATTCGGTTAACCGCGTTAGGTTAATTTTTCAGATAGCCTCCCAAGCAATTGGGAGGCTTTTTTTCTTCAAACTTGTACAGCTTTAGCCAGGAGCACTTACAGTATCAAATCCTTTCAGGGTAGCAGCTATTTTACTTAGGACATGAACCGGTTTGAGCGGCTCTGCCGCCTCTCAAAGATGTCTTAAGCTATCCGCTTAGCGTCATAACACTCTAGAATGAGACTCGATGATTGTCAGGTTCGTCTCGGATTGCAGTTTATGTCCTTTTAGGTCTCAGGGACTGCCAAGCTTTGATACGAGAACATATCTGAATCCTGAACGCTCTAGTAAACGAGGTCTTCAAAATTAGCAGTTGCTGAATATGGCAACGAGAAAGCTGATTGGGATGCGATGCAGCTTCAGGATTCCCACATGGATGGAAATGACTGAACCCTCTCCTTTGGCTAACCCAGCCACGAAGGTGTCAAATTCTAGAGCAGTATTTCCGTAAAACCACAGAGGTTTTTCAATGTCCAGGAAGCCTCAAATTACAGCGAATTCTCTGATGCCATCTCGAAGACAACCTACTCCACTGTGGCTTTCAGGCTAAGACTGGGAATACTAAAACCACTTGCGCGTTCTCTAGAAAGTTTTCAGGCATTGACAGCTAGCCGTCCTTGATGACTGGTGACGGTGGAGATGTGAAAGGCAGCTCTTTTCTGACCCGCATAAATTGACTAACCAAAGTTTGCCTTGGGCGTGAAAACCGCTTACAGGATTTTAGACAAGGTAGGGATCAGGTTTCTTGACCCTTGCAGTGCTTGGAGTTTTGTCTGTTTTGTCAGTCAACCATTACTCTGAATAAGACGGGCAGCGGTATTTATGTGAGGATTTTGGGTGGTGTGGGCGTCTCCCACACCACCCAAAATCCTGACCCATGCAGGGCTAAAACGGTCAAGGTGTTTGATGCCCTCACACATTGAGACGGACTGCCCGATCGCTCCACCTAACGCTTGCTGTGTTTGTGTCGTCATTCATTTCGTCAGAGTAGGAGAGCAGAAGGGGTTGAAGGTCTTGAGGAACCTTCGGCCGGCCTATACGATCGCTGACTATATTAGAAGTGTTGATAAAGGAACTATGTAGAAACTGTAAAGTTGCAAGGTAAACATCGCACAATGACTGCATCGGTAATTGTTCGAGGGATGTGAACTAGGTCCAGTGCAATATTAGCGATCGCCCCCTCTCCTTACTTTAGTAAACTTGATCGAATGATAATGGCATTGATGTGGTAGCTGGCATCGTCCAACCCTTCTATCAGTGGCTCATGATGACACCATGCCCCAAAAGTTGCTAACTTAATGGACGCTATACGGCATCATCTACTTCAGTCTCAAATTTAGCTAAGTCCATTCCTACCCATTGATGTGAACTTAGGCCAACTTACTCATACTGATTCATTCTTGCAGTGCAATGGGTACGGCAATCATTAGCACCTCCTACAAAATTCCAAGGGTAGCCCAACCTGTGCTAGACCAATCTTTTAGAGTCTGAGTTATTCTAAACTGAACACTTTTGTACGACGACCCGGTAAGACTGAGCTATCAAAGATGGCGGATCGGAGCAAATTCTGCAATGACGACGGATTTCAATATTGGCTGTATGCTTGCAAATCGTTATCAGATCACCGACTTACTCGGGCGAGGCTCAATGGGGCGGGTCTATGCTGCTAAGGATGTATTGTTGGGTGGTGTGCCCGTTGCGGTTAAGGTACTGTCGCAGAGCCTTCTGACGCGCAAGATGCGCGATCGCTTCGAGCGTGAAGCAACGACCTGTGCATTACTGGGACAAAAGAGTATTCATATCGTTCGCGTGACAGACTATGGCATCTGGGAAGATGATGAAGTGCCGTTTTATGTCATGGAATATTTAAAGGGAGAAAGCTTAGGGCAATTGGTCAGCCGCGAGCCGTTATCGCTGCCTCGGTTCCTGAGCCTGACTCGACAGATCTGCCTCGGCTTGCAGTGCGCCCATCAAGGCATTCTTGTGGAGAATGATGTTTACCCGATTGTGCATCGTGACATTAAGCCCAGCAACATCATGATTATTCAAGATAACAGCCTGGGCGAATTGGCCAAGATTCTAGACTTTGGTATTGCTAAGTTGCTGCAAGCTGACAGCGGACAAACCAGTTGCTTCATGGGAACATTAGCGTACTCTTCGCCTGAGCAAATGGAAGGGCGGGAGCTTGATCCGCGCTCTGATATTTATAGCCTTGGCATCATGATGTTTCAACTGTTAACAGGAAAGATGCCGCTACAAGCCGACACCCATACCTTTGGTGGATGGTACAAAGCCCATCAATTCCAGCATCCGTGTTCATTTACGACAGCTAATATCGCTATCAAAATTCCCAAGGCATTAGAAACGCTGGTGATGAGTTGCCTATCCAAATCACCCAACGATCGCCCGCAAAATGTTGCAGCAATTCTGAAAGCCTTGGAACCCCTTGAGCAGCGATTTGGCCCAGGCCAACAAATTGGACATCAGATTGGCGCTGCCTTATCTAAGCTACCGGTTACTGCGGCTCCCCTTTCAGAGCGTCGGAAAACCTCGCGCTCGTCAGACCTCTCGGCGGATGAAATTTGTCGGCTGTCGTCTTGGCCGAAAAATATGCCGATCGCCGATATTGTTTTTCCAAAGCCTATCCGAACGACATCGGAAGTATTATCAACGCTGTGGATTATGCTACCGCAGCGGGAAATTCAGAAGCGCCTAGTTTGTACCCGCTACAATCAGTTCCTATTTTTAGAAGCTCCTCACCCCATGGTTCTATGGCTTACAGTGCTGTATGAGGCAGAGCATGGACCGCGTTGGCTGCCTTGTTATCTTGACCTCAAGTCCAGCCAAGGCGCACAGATGGCAAAGCTGCTCGGCAAAACGGGGCAGTACCGACTCTTATTTTTTGCCCATGAGAGTCCGCAACGATGCATGACAGTGATGACTTCAACGATCGCAGAGGCTCAATGTCGAATGCTGCAGCAGTGGGTCGTTGCCAGTCAGTCAGTACGCTCTACTGGGCAGTCTGCAACCAGTAAAACGATGTTGAAAAATGAGTTAGAAAAGCTGAAGCCGAAGATCGTTATGAAACTTGAAGCTCTATATTCATCAGATAATACTGATATTTCGGGTTAACGCTTGCCAAGCTTACCCGATTTTTTGGGGCATTAGCGCCGCTCGGGTGGGAAGTAGATAACTGGATGCCAACTCCGCCGCAGAATTTCTTGGGCAAAGCTTGGGACTGACCATCCTAGCAGGCGATTGGGGGTGTTGGAAGAAATAGCGATCGCACCAATATCTCGCTCTAGCGCGGCTTCCAATAGTTCACTCAGCGGGTTGCCTTCACGAATTTCTGAGTCAACCTGGAGTCCGAGTGTTTGCAGATCTGCGGCTACCTGACTCAACTGCTCCTGGGCAGATGACTCATCATACTCACGGGGCAGGCTACGACGACCCTGTTCCTCAAACACCCAACACAACAAAAGATGCTCTAGCGATCGCTCAGGGTTATCCTTCGATATTGCTCGAACGCGGCTAATGAGATAGTTGGCGGAATCGCTGCCATCGTAGGGCAGCAGCAGGTAGCGGAAAAGGTGACGACAGCGCAGGTCTAGTTCTTCAGTGGTGTAGGTTGAGATGAGCTGAGGGCGCAGCGTCACGATTGGAATCGTTGTCCGCTGGCACAGTTCCATGGTTGTGCTGCCAAAGAGCTTTTCTTGCAAAAGATTTTGCCCTGCCATGCCTACAACAATGAGGTCACTACGTTGCTCCTGACTGACTCGAAGAATAGTGTCAATAGGGCGACCCGGCTGCACTTCAACTTTGACTTCGATGCCATCAGGAACGTCTGTTAATGCTCCCACAAGGCGATCGCGCAGGCTTTGGATTTCGTCGTCATCAATACGGGGAACTTCCCGTTCTGGTGAGATGACTGCCGTGTGCAAAAACACAATTTGCTGCATCCCGCTGGCCGCCAAACTCGGCACAAAGCGCGTCAGCCGATGGAGACCATCAGAAAAGTCAGTGCAGATAAGAGAACGCCGAAACATTTTAAACAATCACCTTTTTTAAGGTCAGCAGTTAGGGGAGAACACTGATTGACAATAGCCGATGCGATCGCTCAACTCACTTCTATGCATAGCGGGAAAGACTCGACAGAACCCATTCTAAGTTCATAGCCCTTACCTCAAATCCCTCGATCCGTCCATCCCCAAACTAGGTATTTGACAAACGGTGGAAATGGTTATGATGCAAAAAGTCCAGCGACTTTTGCGTAATGGGTAACTCAGAAAAGGCAAGAGCTGATAAACCGACAAAGCTGATAAACTGACAAAAATTTGCCTTGGCGCGGCAACTGCTCACAGGATGTTAAACGGTGTGGCAGTCAGATCCCCTAACCCTTTCAGTAATTGAAGGTTAGTCAGTTTTGTCAGTCAACCAAAGGGTACAGAACCCTGAACCTGGCTCCGTTTCGCCCATTTTAGCGGCTAAAGAATGAGGGACAGGCTTGCAGAAGTGCCCCTGCTTGGCTAGCTATTGCATAGCTCAAGCCTATCATTGACCAAGACAATCCGAACGATTGAAATCGGTTACCACAATCGGCCACCGCCAGCCACCGCCACAAAACAGTTAGACACTTGAATTTCGTGGAATGCGCTCTCTACCCAAGCATCAATCACTCAATATAGCAGCGAGAGGGTTGATTAGGACGCTCTGGGGTTTCTGGATTCCCGTCTGCATGGGAATGACGACTGAAGTTGTCCTAGCTTACCCATCCATTGCTATAACCGTTGCCACCTGGACAAACAAGCGCCAAGGCTGCCGCACTGGTCAAGATCAAGGACGTTGCACTGCTCATATTCTTGCCGATCGCTTAAATGA
>CAYSIR010000041.1:0-23831 GCA_964431105.1 uncultured Leptolyngbya sp.
ATGTTTCCATCACGAGAATAGTTCAGTTTGAAAATCCAGCCTGACTGTAATACGCTATGGCCAGTTGGCGATTGATTGTCTGGGTGCAGTCATGTTTAGATAGCGAGCTAAGCCCTTAGTAAGCAGGGGCGATCGCGCCATTGTCACCTCATCTACCTGCGAACGCTTAGACGGCGATCGGGGTCAACATCCAAATATTTTATGTGCAACAGCCAACGGCCGAGCGCAGGGAAATGGAGGAGCCAGAGTTTGAGATGTCAGCCTACAGAGATATGCTAAATTGTCCTGACCTGATGCCGCTGCCCAGCTAGTTAGTTGCACAGCCCAGTTCGGGCGACCAGTGTTCCATGCCGCGATCGCATTTCTCGACCCCCTGCCATCTCAATCGATGAGTCCATGCAAACTGTGTGAATCCCACTGACGGCGGCTCCCTGCGATCGCGCTTGCTCGGAATTCCCAATCTCATCGTCACATCTCATCCATTCTCATCGGTAGAGTGATACCTATTTCTCACTATGCGGCAAACCTAAAATTTCCTATGTGCCTTGCCAAAGACAGCCGCTAGCGATCATCTACATTTTCAAAGCGGGTACCCGTCCATTGAGCGTGTTACCATCATTTACTTAAACTAGGCAGCAATTCAGCCCTAGCCAACGGCATCCCCTCTGAAGCCAGCAATTCGCATTTCAACTCGACCGCTTAATCTGATCGACATTACTCAGCCGGAGTTATTTATGGCACGCTATACAAGCTTGTTTACTCTCGAAGCTCACGTAGAGCGCTTCTCAGAGTTGCTTGCTGAGATGTTGAAAATTTGCAATTTTGACATTATTTACGACACAGGCGATTACCTCATGGCGCGGGAAGTGCCCGGTGAAGTTGTCTTCGGCAAGCTTGTTACGGTCGAGGCATTAATCGATCGCGGGATTAACGAATCATCTGAGATTCGTCTCAAGTTTGTGGTTAAAAACGAAGAGCTACCGCTGCATACGCAGAACCACTGTCGTCTGATGTTCGATCGCATCAACCAAGCAATGGCCAATCACTGCGACTGGAAATTGGTAGACCAAGCCGCAACGCCGAATTAATGCGGCGTGCTAATTCGACGCAGCAGTAGCGGCTGTGGTGGATTCCCTAGCTGCATGAGGTTTACGCCACTGGACTTCAGGCGACAATCCTGTTCGCCTTGAAAATTCGCCTCGAAAACTTAATCTGAACAACAGCTAAGCGCCGCTGACTGCAAGCCGGTGATTGATAGCTGTCTGTAATCTTCAAGCTGTCTGTGAGCGAGAAGCATCACGGACAAGCTATCTGTCAAGCCATCTGTTTTGCCTATCAGCGCTGCTTTAGACAAAACTAGCCGATCGCCTATCAGGGAGCGATCGGCTAGCGCCACAATTCTTGAACGCTCTAAACATTCAAGTCTGTATCCGGCTCGTCGTCGTCATCCTCCTCATCCTCCTCAACCATATTGGGGCTGATGAGCGTGATGTCGAACTCATCTGGCGGAACCGTAGCAATGGCATCGCGTTTCAGAGCGTAATAAATGGCATATACCTGCGGCCCGAAGACGATCTTGTCTTCATCTTGAAGATCGTGGGCTTGAACTTTGCGACCGTTAATCAATAGCCCATTTGCACTGGGCTTCCCCTTTAGGTTGCCATCAACGATGCGGTAATAATAGCTTCCATCTTCATTCGGCAACTGCACCAGCGTGGCATGACGACGAGATACAAACTGGGACACCAACCGGATATCGCATTTCGCGTCTCGACCAATCGAATAGACCGGACTATCCAGGTTGAACTCTCGCCGTCCTTTGTTGTCTTCTATGATAAACAGGTGATTTTGGTGAGGTTCTGAAGGCATTGACAACAGGTAGTTGCGACAATTAGTGGATGAAAAATACGGTGAACGATACGGTCATCAGGGGTGTCCCCAGCGAGGGTAATCACATTGAAATGAGCTTGAAACACATTCGGCAATTCACACACTCTAGATGACTAGGGTAGTTTGCAAACGAGGCGGCTATGACGGAGTTGGATGTGGCTTAGCGATCGCAGCGATCGCCTCCGAACTCATGGTTGGCCCCTTAGCGTTGCTAGACTCCTGATCGAATTTTCTCGGTCTGGGTGGATGATGGTGGATGATGGAAAAGGGGCTAGGTGCGACGGTGGCATGATTGGGGTTAGCTTAGACCGGCGTTAGAAATTCTTAGTTCTTTGAACATTGAAGAAAACTAGCGATCGCTAGTCGAGTCTAATCTCCAACCATTTATCGCCCTAGATATCCGCTCTAGATATTTAGATAACTCTAAAGCATATCAACTCTAGACACCAATAATACTCTACCTGTTGCTGAGTAGCACAAGCTGTTAGCATCCCTTAAAACGAACGCTGGATTGGATGGCGGTAGAGCAATAGAGAGTTTGAGACAACTGTGACCGAACTGAACGCCATCAGGGCCCCAGCTACGGGTGGACTCAGCAAAATCCCGAATCCAGGCAACAGTAGCCCCATGGCAAGGGGAATGCCGATGAAATTATAGGCGAAGGCCCAAAATAGATTTTGGCGAATTTTGTTAAAGGTGGCTTGGCTGAGGTCAATGGCAGCCACCACATCGGTTAAGCGATCGCGCATCAAAATAATTTCAGCCGTTTCGATGGCAACTTCAGTGCCGGAATGTAATGAAATCCCAACGTTGGCCTGCGCTAGGGAGGGTGCATCGTTAATTCCGTCGCCAATCATGGCAACCTGTTGACCGTTGGCTTGCAGTTGGGCGATCGCCTGGGCTTTGTCTGTGGGGCGGCTGCCTGCCAAGACGTGGTTCGCTGGAATGGACAGGCGGCGGGCAATGGCGATCGCTGCCGTTGGGCGATCGCCCGTCATCAGCATCACGGTTAGACCCATATCATGCAGGCGCTGCACCGTGGCTTGGGCATCAGGACGTAGGGTGTCTGCCACCGCAATCACGCCGATCGCCGCTGCGGCTTCTGCCACATACACCACCGTTTTGCCAGACTCCGCCAGATGATTAGCGGTCTGTGCTAGAGAGGCATCAATGGAAACGGAGGCTGACTCTAGCCATTCGGCTGTGCCAACCCGAATGAGGCGATCGCCGACTTGGGCTGCAACGCCTGCACCAACTTCGGTTTGAACATCGCTGGCGGGCAGTAGGTCTAAGTCCTGCTGCTGGGCGGCCGTCGTAATTGCGGCTGAAATCGGATGGTGCGTGCCTTGTTCGACGGTTGCGGCCAACTGCAAGAGGCGATCGCCCGTCAGGTCACCATGGGGCACACAGTCTGTTACCGTTGGCTGCCCCATGGTTAGGGTTCCGGTTTTATCAAACACGACTGTTGTTAAGCGATGCACTTTTTCTAGTACATCTCCGCCGCGCAGCAGTAGCCCTTGCTCCGCACCAATGCCCGACCCCACCAAAATAGCAGTCGGTGTGGCCAAGCCCAACGCACAGGGGCAGGCAATGACTAACACGGCGATCGCAATTTTTAGACTGAGCAAGAGCGGCGAAACCGTGGCCATCTCCATACTGTCCGTGCTGCCGTGCATCAGGCTGAGGTCGCTAGTCAGTACCGCCGGCCAAACGCGGGTGCCCACCCCAAACCAAAACAGAAAGGTAAGGCTGGCGATCGCCATGATGCCATAGGTGAAATAACCCGCCACCGTATCGGCCAGTCGCTGAATCGGAGCTTTGCGCGTTTGGGCTGTTTCCACCAGTTGAATAATTTGAGCAAGCGTTGTTTCTGCACCAATGCGGGTGGCTTTGATGGCGATCGCGCCTGACTGGTTCAAACTGCCAGCAATCACCCCATCCCCCGGTTGCTTAGTCACCGGTAGTGATTCTCCGGTCAAGATAGATTCATTGACCGTCGTCTGCCCTAGGATAACCTCACCATCCACCGGAATTTTGTCACCCGGACGTACCTGTAGCCACTGCCCGACCTGCACCTGCTCGGACGGAATTTCCTGCACCGCGGCCGTAAGCGATCGCGCCGGATCAGCGGTATCCGTAATCAACCGCGCCACCGTCGGCCGCAGGGCCAGCAGTGCTTTGAAGGCACTGGCCGCCCGCCGCCGGGCCCGCTGCTCCAGCGTTCGCCCCAGTACAATAAAGCCGACCAGCATGACGGGTTCATCAAAAAAACATTCCCAGTTGAGCTGCGGCCACAGCAGGGCGACCACGCTGGTGCTGTAGGCCGTTAATGTCCCTAGCCCTACCAGCGTATTCATGTTGGGCGACCCATGCCGCAGCCCACGCCAGCCATCAACGATGATTTCACGCCCCGGCAACAGCAGCGCGAGGGTCGCGAGTCCCCAATGAAACCAAATGTGGCTGAGTAGGGGAACCGATGGCAAGCCGACGTGATCCAAATGCCCAATGGTGGATAGCAGCAGCAATCCTGCGGCGATCGCTAAGTTCCAGTAAAGCGGTGCATCTTGCGTTGTTGAATCAGCGGCATCCGCAGGCGAGGCATCGAGCGATCGCACCTGGCTGGGAAATCCCGCATCGGTGAGGCGATCGGCCAACCCCTGACTATCCGTGTCGGGATCGCACTCCACAATCGCCATCTCAGTCACCAGGTTTACGGTAGCGTTCACGACTCCCGCACACTGAGTAAGCTGATTTTCGACCGCACGCACGCACCCGGCACATTTCATGCCGCCCACATCCAGAATGATGCTGTGTTCAGCGGATGAAGCCGTGGACACGTCCGTCTGAGCCGTTGACTGAGTAGACTGCTCAGGGGTTGTTGAAGAATTTGAAGCCGTTTGCATAAAACTGTGATGAACTAAAAAGCAATGCGATCCAACGTCAGCGCTCCATCCCGGCGATCGCTAGACACTAAAAGCCATGCTCGATCAGGCCAGAGCGATGGGTAACCGGTGGACTGATGGGTACTGCCTATTTCAAACTTAAAGGATGCATCGCCAGGCTTGCAGGAATCCCCCATGTTTCTTTAAGCTTGAAACCTTGGCAGTTTTGGTGCGATCGCAGCCTCAACTATTCCAGCATTGCAAATCCAGCATTGCAAATCAGCGCGGCAACTGTGCCGCAGGCTATCCCGCAATCCGCACAATCGCACTTGTTCGCGCTATCCCAGGAAAAACTCATGCAGATCATTCCAGCTATTGATCTACTCGATGGAAAATGTGTTCGCCTGTATCAAGGGGACTACAGCCAGTCTGAAGTGTTTGATGAAAATCCGGTTGCCGTGGCTCAGCGATGGGTTAACCAAGGGGCAACGCGGCTGCATCTCGTGGATTTAGATGGCGCAAAGGCTGGGCATCCAGTCAACCAACCCGCGATCGCCGCCATTGTCAATGCGGTGAAAGTTCCGGTTCAATTGGGAGGCGGCCTGCGCGATCGCCAAAGCGTCACCGATGTTTTGAACCTAGGCATCCAAAGCGCGATTCTCGGAACCGTAGCCGTCGAACATCCTGACCTCGTTGCCGAACTCTGTCAGCAATTTCCCGATCGCATCACCGTTGGCATTGATGCCCGCGATGGCAAAGTTGCTACCCGTGGCTGGTTGGAAACCTCGGAAGTAGAGGCGATTGACTTGGTGAAACAGATGGCAGCGGCTGGCGTTAGCGCGATCATTTATACCGATATTCATCGAGATGGAACTCTCCAAGGTCCCAATAAAGCCGCGCTACGAGACGTGGCGATCGCCAGCCGCGTTCCAGTGATCGCCTCCGGTGGCATCAGCGGCACTCGTGACCTATTGGGGCTATTGGCCCTAGAATCCCTGGGCGTGTCGGGTGTCATTATTGGGCGTGCCCTCTACACTGGAGCCATTACCATCACCGAAGCCATTCGTGCCATTGGTTCCGGACGCATCCAGGACATTCCCCCCAACTTTGGCTCATCAGCGTTAGCTTAGGTTCAGGCATTAACCGGCCATGAGGTTAATGCGTGGGCGCAACTATCGGCAAACGGCTCTGGCGAAGAATGCTATGCTGAACAGACTGTGTTCTCCAACACAAAATAGCGCGCCAGTGTAGTGGCGATCGCGCTCAGTGCTACTATGATTCGACATTGCCACCTGCACGGCGATTTCTTTCACTGAAGTGAAACCACTCTAAAATGTCTTCGGTAATGTCTTCGGTTGCAGCCTGTTAGAACGCTCTGAGCGCGATCGCCCCATCCAAGACAGCCGCCACGCTGCCAGCCCATGCGTTGACCGACATCTCTCAGTCCATCTATCCGCCAGCCGCTTTCCCCTCCCTAACCTCATCACCGCTATCCTCCGTCCAAACCCGTCTGACTTATGATGCCGAATTGCCTTCCAACCGTCCCCCATAGCGGCTAACCTCAGTTTTTCCAGGTTTATGGACGCACCCTTTGAGATTACGATCCAGATGGTCATGACCATCCTCGCAGGAATCAGCGCTCAAGTTGTCGCTGATTATCTCAAGGTTCCTAGTATTGTGTTTTTGCTGCTGTTTGGCATTCTGCTGGGGTCAGATGGCATCGGTCTTTTGCATCCGCAAATGTTAGGCACTGGGCTAGAAGTCATTGTTGCCCTGTCCGTTGCAGTGATCTTGTTTGAAGGTGGTCTCAATCTTCAACTGCGAGAATTGGGGCGCGTTTCAGGCAGTCTCCAAAACCTTGTCACCATCGGCACACTGATTACGCTCATTGGCGGCGGCATGGCGGCGCACTGGCTGGGTGAATTTCCCTGGCCGCTGGCATTTCTATACGCTGCATTAGTTGTTGTGACCGGGCCGACGGTCGTTGGCCCCCTGTTGCGGCAGGTACAGGTCGATCGTCAGGTGGCTACCCTACTGGAAGGGGAAGCCGTATTGATTGATCCCGTTGGTGCCATTCTGGCCGTGGTCGTCTTGGACGTCATTCTCAACGGAGATGCCGATCTCCTCTCGGTGGTCAATGGGCTAATTGTGCGCCTGGGTACTGGAGTTGCGATCGGGGTTGTCGGAGGCTGGCTGCTGGGCTTTATTCTCAAACAAGCCGAATTTTTGTCTGAAGAACTGCGCAACCTCGTCGTGCTAGCCGGTTTGTGGGGATTGTTTGGGCTAGCGCAAACCATTCGGAGCGAAGCGGGGCTAATGGCAACTGTTGTGGCTGGCATTGTCCTGCGCGCCTCCTCAGTGCCGGATGAACGATTGCTACGCCGATTCAAAGGGCAGCTCACTATTTTGGCAGTTTCAGTCCTATTTATCCTACTGGCGGCCGACCTCTCCATTGCCAGTATTTTTGCGTTAGGACGCGGTGCCGTCTTTACCGTTGCGGTCTTGATGTTTGGGGTGCGACCGCTCACCGTATGGCTCTGTACCTGGAACAGTTCACTGAACTGGCGTCAGAAAATGTTTATTTCTTGGATTTCACCTAGAGGCATCGTGTCTGCCTCGGTGGCTTCCCTCTTCGCTATTTTGTTAACCGAACGCGGCATCAGCGGGGGCGACGCGATTAAGGCACTTGTATTTCTGACCATCATCTCAACGGTCATGCTGCAAGGACTAACGGCGGGTGCAGTCGCGACGCTACTGCGTGTCAACTCTACTGAAGTGACCGGAGCCATTATCGTCGGATGCAATCCCATCAGTCGCCTAATTGCTCGCTTATTCCAAGAGCGGGGAGAGCTGGCGGTATTGATCGACACTGACCCGGAAGCCTGTAAAGAAGCAGAAAAGGATAACATTCCAGTGTTTGCCAGCAGTGCGCTGGATACCGACGTATTGGAAGAAGCGGGGCTGTCTACGGCTGGAACGTTCTTGGCAATGACGAATAATGGCGAAGTCAATGTTGTGCTAGCACAGCGGGCGATTGAGGAATTTCAACCTCCGCGTGTTCTGGTGGTACTACCGAGTGATGGCAAGGCTAGCAAGTCTGGGGAGGGTACAACGACTAAACCGGCCAAGCCCAACAAATCTGGAAGCACTGCGGCCCCTAAAGCCCGTTTTCGGGCGGCGTTTGTGGATAAGATGCCGTTTAAAACCTGGAATCGCTACCTTCAGGATGATGCTGTTAAGTTGGGTGAAACTCGTTTGCGAGAACCTGGGTTACTGTTCCAGCAGGCGCATCTGCGGGCCCTCACCCGTTCTGGGGAGTTGGTTCCCTTGCTGCTTGAACGCCAAAATACGCTACAGGTTATGCCTGCTAATGAAGAATTTCAAGCGGGCGATCGCATCATTTATTTATTGCATGATCCTCGTCCGAAGTTGCTGAAGCGCCTGTCTGGCGGTGCCAGCCCTAGCCGGCTAGCGGTAGAAAAACTGCCCGCTGTCGAAGAAATTCCAATTCCAATTTCGATGACGACAGCCGAAGCGCGCGAGACGACTCCTCCTGTTGACCCGATCGCCGAAGCCAATCCAACTCCTTCTAAATCCTCTGCGGAGAAGGCTCCTACAGAAACCCCAAAAAACACTGAACCATCGCCCAATTCAAAATCCCAGCCTTCACCCCAATCTGTATCTGACTCACAGGCTGGACAGTCCTCCCCAAGCCAAAATGCTCCAGCTAGCCGCAAGCTGACGGAAACGGATGGACTGACCAATACTAATCGCAGTGCAGAGAACCGAGCGGAGAGCGAAGGATTACATCCCGACGACTGATGCAACCCCACGCCCTCAAATCTTTTCTATTAATCACGTAACGGTCGTCGAGCGTTTTGCGCTATCACGGCCTCCGCCATTTTCTACCTCGTTTCGGAGGGTAGGCATTAGAGATTGGGTGACTTTCCCATCAAAGATCGCGAATCTTCACAGGGCGCGATCGCTGATGCCACCGCCTAATCAACCGGATGACTCTGCCCTTAGCTCTGAGATGACCTGCTCTAACTGATCACTATTAGCCTGATATACCTCATTGCAGAAATGACAGGTTGCTTCCGCCCCATGATCCTTGACAATCATGTCGCGGAGTTCAGCCTCACCCAACAGCTTCAGCGCTCCTAGCATCCGGTCAAAGGAACAGCCGCAGTGGAACCGCAGCATCTGTGTACCCGGCAAAATATTTAACCCCATATCTCCGAGCAACTCCTCGAAAATTTGAGGAATTGTTTTCGAGGCACGGAGCAGTGGCGTAAACCCAGACAGCGCCCCAACCCGCGACTCTAGCTTTTCCACCAGCGCATCATCTTGGGCTGCCTTGGGCAAAACCTGAATTAAGATGCCCCCAGATGCAGTCACGCCTTCCGCACTCACGAAGACCCCCAGCACTAGCGCCGATGGCGTCTGCTCCGAGTTCACCAAGTAGGCTGTAATGTCATCACCAATCTCACCCGACACAAGCCCAACGGTACTAGAGTAGGGATACCCATAGCCCACGTCTCGAATAACGTAGAGATAGCCTTCTGGGCCAACTGCCCCGCCAACGTCTAGCTTGCCATTATGCTTCGGGGGTAACTCGATAGAGGGATTGCCCACATACCCTCGCACTGTGCCATCCAATCCAGCATCGACAAAAATTCCGCCCAGTGGGCCATTGCCATTCACCCGAATATTGACTCGTGATTCGGGATGTTTCATGCTCGATGCCAGAAGCAAGCCCGCCGACATGGTACGCCCCAGGGCAGCGCTCGCGACATAGGAAAGGTTGTGGCGTGTTCGGGCGTCGTCTACCAAACGGGTGGTGATGACCCCGACGGCTCGGATTCCATCATCTGCTGCTGTTGCTCGAATTAGCTGATCCGCCATTAGAGTTCTAAATACTTCTTAACACACTCTAGTTTCCATTCTAAGGCGTGGGTCTGACTGTACGGATCAGAAATCTCATTTAGGATTGAGATAGCGCTGGAAAGATGAGCGATCGCGCCCAATCCAATGCGGCTGCCTCTGAATTGCGCTACACGTTGTTTTATTTTTAGACCTGTACCTACACCGCCCGCCATGTTTGGAACGTTTCAGCAAAGCCACCTCCGCATTGAAGTGAATGCCTCTAGCACCAATATTCGAGATAGCCTGACGGATGCAGGGCTACTCCAGCAATGGCTCTATCCACAAACGCTTTCTCTGTCGTCCGTTGAACGTCTTTCTACAGGGCAAGTGTTCACCAGCCAGCTTGGCCCGATCACCATCCAGCACCAGGTAGATGTTTTAGATGACACAACCCTACGATTGCTGATGAGTCAGGCAGTAGACGGCTTTCATGAGTGGCATTGGGGAAATGGCTGGGTTCAGTCTAGTTTGGCAGGTGTTTCGATGCTACCGCTGAACGTTGCCCAGACTCTCAATCTGCTGCGGCTACGTTTCTTCCTTGAACAGCGTGCCCAGCCGCCTTCCTAGCGGCTATCACGCAGTTCTCGCCAAAACCTGAATTTCTAGGCTTGAATAGGTATTCTGAGTAACTGTTCAGTAGTTAGGCCAAAGGTCTGATAACGTTCGCGTAATGTGCGGACTCCTAGGGGGAGACTGGCGTTAAAGTCCCCCAGAATTAGGGCTTCAGAGGATATGTAGTGCTGCAATGTATCACAAACAATGTGTATCCGAAAACTTCAGTGGCGATGGGTCATGGTATTCATGTCGTGATTTTGGGTGGCGTGGGCATCGCCCACACCACCCAAAATCGTTACCAATAGAGGAGATCTGGTGATGAATTCGATCCCTAGGTCAGTCGTCACGGTTTCAGGAGCTAGTTCAGTCGCTGGAAATGGTCAAGTACTGTCTTGATCGTCAGCAACCCGGCGCTTCACGGACTCAGCGTGGGATGGAAGCCCCTCACAGGTGGCTAACAGGTTAATGGACTCAGCAACCTGACGTAGCGCTGTCGGAGAATATTGAATCAGGCTGGAATGCTTCATAAACGTCTCTACGCCAAGCGCAGAGGCATAGCGGGCGGCACCAGAAGTCGGTAGCGTATGGTTGGGGCCGGCGAGGTAGTCTCCGACGGCCTCCGGCGTGGATGAGCCGAGGAAGATGGCTCCTGCATGACGAATCTGCTCTAGTAGCGCCCATGGATCTTCGACCTCAAGCTCCAAGTGTTCTGGCGCAAATTCATTAGATAGCGTTACCGCTAGTTCTAGGGAGTCAACTACAACCACTAATCCATAGTGGGCGATCGCCTTTTCGGTCAACATTTGGCGCGGATGGTTAATCAGTTGACGCTGAACCTCTGCTACCACCTGTTGTCCAAGGTTGGCATCTGTAGTAATCAGAATGGCGGATGCCATTGGATCATGTTCGGCTTGTGCCAATAGGTCGGTCGCGACGTGGATCGGGTTTGCTGAGCGATCGGCAATAATGAGAACCTCGGATGGCCCCGCTAAGGAATCGATGCCCACTGTTCCATAGACCAGTTTCTTGGCCAAGGTCACGTAGATATTGCCCGGCCCAGTAATCACATCTACCTTGGGCACCGTTTCTGTACCGTAGGCTAAGGCTGCGATCGCCTGTGCGCCACCCACTCGATAAATTTCTGTCACTCCCGCTTCCTGGGCTGCGACTAGAATGGCTGGATTCACGGCTTTGTCCACTCCGGGAGGGGTAGCCATTACCCGCCGGGGTACACCCGCTACACTCGCCGGAACGGCATTCATTAATACGGTACTGACATAAGATGCCCGACCACCGGGAATATACAGACCCGCGCAATCGACCGGAGTGTAGCGCTTTCCAAGCACTGTTTCATCCGCACCAAACTGCACCCAGCTCTTCGGCACACGCTGTCGGTGAAAGGACTCAATGTTGCGCCGTGCCAGGCGAATGGCATCCAGCAATTCCTTTGGCACTTGCTGATAAGCCGCGTCGAGTTCTGACCCGCTGATGCGTAACTCTTCAGGCTTCAGCGCTTGCTGATCAAATTCTTTAGTGTAGTGAATCAGTGCGTAATCTCCCTGGCGTTGAACCGATTGGAGAACTTCTCGCACCGTGGCTTCTTTATATAAAATCCGCTCATCGTTGGTGCGATCGCAGATTCGACGCAATTCTATCCGCGCTTCAGAGACTTGACTCGTAATTCGAAGCATTGCCATGCAGTTGAGAACGGGCTGAGTGATGTACCAAACGCACCGACACCATCCTAGAATTGGTTGAATTCTCAACTTAGGATAGCTAACGTCGGAGCATTCCCCAGGGCTTGGCGCAACACCTCAATGGAAATTGCTGAAACTGAGGAATGAAGAGGCAAATGAGAAAGGGGGCAGAGTGCATCGTTACGAAGGTTAGTAAAGCGATGAGCCATTTTTAGCTCAGCTTCAAAACCGTTTGTCAATGGCTGACTGATGCAATCTAGATTGAATCATCGTTGAGTTGCAAGACGTTGATCAGGATCACAGCAAACAACTATTACCCTTAGCTTAACCTGGATCTTAAACAAAGCAGGATGGATTCATGATGTCTTCTGAGTCCATTGTGTACGATTGCCTTGATCTTTTGCTATGATATTTTTTCGCCGGTGTCGTGATCACTAAACTCCATATTCAGATTTGAACCGTGGCAAATATTAAGTCAGCAATTAAACGTGTCCAAATTGCGGAGCGCAATCGTCTTCGTAATAAATCCTATCGCTCAGCCGTAAGAACGCTAATGAAGCGTTATTTCATGGCTTTAGAGTCCTATGCCGAAAATCCTACGCCGGAGGCAAAGCAAGAGGTTGAGCAGCGCATTGCATTGGCTTACAGCAAAATTGATAAAGCGGTGAAGCGAGGCATTTATCAAACCAATGCAGGTGCGCGCAAAAAATCTAAGATGGCTCAGGCTTGGAAGAAAAAGGCGCTGGCTTCGTCCTAGGGCGATCGCTCTCGTCATCGCTGCCGCCTACTCAACTGCGCGGATGAGCCGTCGGCTGTAAGCGTTCTCTAAACGATGGTACTGAACCATGCCCCTGATTGACACGCACGTTCATCTTAATTTTGAAAGCTTTCAGCCCGACTTAGACTCGGTTGCTCAGTCTTGGCGCGATGCAGGGGTTGTTCAGCTTGTACATTCCTGTGTCGAGCCGTCTGAGTTTGGTGCCATTCAGGCGATCGCCGATCGGTTTCCAGAGCTATCGTTTGCCGTAGGGCTGCACCCGCTCGATGCAGACAAGTGGACGGACAGGACCGGGAATGAGATTCGTCGGCTTGCCCAGTCTGACTGTCGAGTTGTGGCAATCGGTGAGATGGGTTTGGATTTCTATAAAGCCGACTGCCACGATTGGCAATTGCAAGTGTTTCAAGCACAGCTTGCGATCGCCCATGAACTGAATTTGCCCATCATTGTCCACTGTCGAGATGCAGCCGCAGAAATGATTCGAGTCTTGCATCAGTTTTTTGACGAATGTGGTATTGTTCGTGGGGTTATGCACTGCTGGAGTGGGACTCCTGAAGAGACTCAGCAATTTTTGGACTTGGGATTTTACATCAGCTTCAGCGGCATTGTAACCTTCAAGAATGCGACCCAAGTTCAGGCATCCGCTCAACTCGTTCCCGATCACCGCCTGCTCATCGAAACGGACTGTCCGTTCCTCTCTCCTCACCCTAAACGGAAAGAGCGTCGGAATCAGCCAGCTAACGTTCAGTATGTTGCCCAAAAGCTGTCAGAATTGCGAGGGGTTCCGTTAAGTGCTATCGAACAGCACACCGTAGCCAACGCGCGCCAGCTTTTTCAGCTTCCTCAGCCCGCGATCGCCTGCCCGACTAGCGACGTTACCTGAAATTGCATCCATATTTTTCGTCGAGAGTCAAGCTGTTGCGGCATAATATAAAGACTGTTACCCGCAATTACGCTGAGCGATTGAAACCGGTGCGTCATTTCCTGCCCGTCAACGTTCCTGAATGTCGCCTGCCAGTGCGATCGCTTTTCTTAGACCAACCTCTTAACTTGCCCAGATTGAAACGACCAAAAGCTGACTTGAGGTTGCAGTGGATGTGAGCTATGTAAATGAAAACTGACGCGATGTTTCACCCTATTTAACCAGCCGTGCGATCGCTGATGACTGACCCCCACCTATGTTAAACGGTTCTACTCCAAGCAAATTGTTATTCGTACCGTTCCGTTCCTTCCCTCTAGTACAGCCGAACTTCATTAAATGTTTCTGTTGAAATCAGTCTCTACAACCGTAGAGTCTGATCTTTTGTGTTGAGTGCGCGCATCACCAACATCACTGTTGACCAACCCTAGGGCCCGACTTGCTTAAGGAGACGCATGACTAATCTAACCCAGCCTTCACCCGCTTTCACTCTACCAGACCTAGTTGAGATTCAGCGGGAGAGCTTCCGTTGGTTTCTCAAAGAAGGTTTGATTGAAGAACTGAACAGCTATTCTCCTATCACAGACTACACCGGCAAGCTAGAGCTGCACTTCATCGGCAAAGACTACAAGCTCAAGCGTCCGAAATACGACGTTGACGAAGCCAAGCGTCGAGACAGCACCTACTCAGTTCAGATGTACGTGCCCACTCGCCTTATCAACAAAGAAACTGGGGAAATCAAAGAGCAGGAAGTCTTTATTGGCGACTTACCGCTAATGACCGATCGCGGCACGTTCATCATCAACGGTGCAGAGCGGGTTATTGTAAATCAAATTGTTCGTAGCCCCGGCGTTTATTACAAAGCTGAGACGGACAAGAATGGGCGGCGTTCCTACAATGCAAGCCTCATTCCCAACCGCGGAGCTTGGCTGAAGTTTGAAACGGACAAAAATGACCTAGTCTGGGTTCGGATTGACAAAACCCGAAAGCTTTCAGCACAGGTTCTCCTCAAAGCTTTAGGTCTTAGCGATAGCGAAATCTTTGATGCACTCCGCCATCCGGAATACTTCCAGAAAACCATCGATAAAGAAGGGCAGTTCAGTGAAGATGAAGCCCTCATGGAACTCTACCGGAAACTGCGTCCGGGTGAACCTCCTACGGTATCGGGCGGGCAGCAGTTGCTCGAATCTCGCTTTTTTGATCCCAAACGGTATGACTTGGGACGAGTGGGTCGCTACAAGCTGAACCGAAAGCTGCGGCTGAGCATTCCAGATACGATTCGGGTGCTAACCCCTCAAGACATTCTGTCCGCCATTGATTATCTAATTAACCTAGAGTTCGACATCGGTAACATTGATGATATCGACCACTTGGGGAACCGCCGAGTGCGATCGGTCGGTGAATTGCTGCAAAACCAGGTTCGGGTTGGCTTGAATCGACTAGAGCGGATTATTCGAGAACGGATGACCGTCTCTGATGCCGAATCCCTGACGCCTGCCTCTCTCGTTAACCCAAAACCGTTGGTTGCCGCAATCAAAGAATTCTTCGGGTCTTCCCAGCTTTCCCAATTTATGGATCAAACCAATCCTCTGGCAGAGCTAACGCACAAGCGCCGCTTGAGTGCATTGGGGCCAGGTGGCCTGACGCGAGAACGGGCAGGGTTTGCAGTGCGCGATATTCACCCATCTCACTACGGTCGCATTTGCCCCATTGAGACCCCAGAAGGCCCGAACGCCGGACTCATTGGTTCGCTGGCAACCCATGCGCGTGTCAATGCCTATGGGTTTATTGAAACACCATCCTACCCGGTCGAAAATGGTCAAGTGCAAAAGGAGCAGCCGCCTATTTATATGACGGCGGATGAAGAAGACGATCTGCGGGTTGCGCCGGGCGATATTCCTCTGGATGAAAACAATTACATCCTGGGTGAGACAGTTCCTGTACGGTATCGTCAAGAATTCACCACCACTACCCCCAGCGAGGTGGACTATGTTGCGGTGTCTCCAGTTCAAATTATTTCGGTTGCGACATCGCTGATTCCGTTCCTTGAGCATGACGATGCTAACCGAGCTTTGATGGGATCTAACATGCAGCGCCAGGCGGTTCCACTGCTGCGTCCAGAACGCCCCTTGGTGGGTACAGGTCTGGAAGCTCAGGCAGCTCGCGATTCTGGCATGGTTGTTTTGAGCCGCATTAGTGGAGAAGTGGTGCGCCTTGATGCGAAGTCTGTCACCGTTCGTAGCGATGACGGGGAAGAGGTCACGCATCTGCTGCAAAAGTATCAGCGATCGAACCAAGATACGTGTCTAAACCAACGCCCGCTTGTTTTTGAGGGCGATCGCGTTGTAGCAGGACAGGTATTAGCCGACGGTTCAGCCGCCGAAGGAGGGGAAATTGCCCTTGGTCAAAACGTCGTTGTCGCCTATATGCCTTGGGAAGGCTACAACTACGAAGACTCTATTTTGATCAGCGAACGCCTGGTTTGTGAAGATGTGTATACCTCTATTCACATCGAAAAATTTGAAATTGAAGCCCGCCAAACCAAACTTGGGCCAGAAGAGATCACTCGCGAAATTCCCAACGTTGGTGAAGATGCACTACGGCAGTTGGATGAAACCGGCATCATCCGCATCGGGGCCTGGGTTGAATCTGGCGACATTCTAGTGGGTAAAGTGACGCCAAAAGGTGAATCAGATCAGCCCCCCGAAGAAAAACTGCTCCGGGCTATCTTCGGTGAGAAAGCGCGCGATGTGCGAGATAACTCCTTACGTGTTCCGAACGGTGAGAAGGGTCGCGTTGTGGATGTTCGTGTGTTTACTCGCGAGCAGGGCGATGAACTGCCCCCTGGTGCCAACATGGTGGTGCGGGTTTATGTGGCTCAGAAACGCAAAATTCAAGTGGGTGATAAGATGGCGGGTCGCCACGGCAATAAGGGAATTATTTCCCGGATTCTGCCGGCTGAGGATATGCCCTACCTGCCCGATGGTACGCCGCTCGACATTTTGTTGAACCCGCTGGGTGTGCCGTCTCGGATGAACGTGGGCCAAGTCTTTGAATGCTTGCTGGGCTGGGCTGGGTATAACCTGGGTATGCGATTCAAAGTGACACCGTTTGATGAGATGCACGGGCAAGAAGCGTCTCGAATGTTGACCCACGGTAAATTGCAGCAGGCCCGCGAAGAAACGGGGAAAGACTGGGTGTTTGATCCGGATAATCCTGGAAAAATTCAGGTGTACGACGGGCGCACCGGCGAACCCTTCGATCGCCCTGTCACAGTCGGAACAGCTTATATGTTGAAGCTGGTTCACCTAGTTGACGATAAGATTCATGCTCGTTCTACGGGGCCATACTCTCTAGTGACGCAGCAGCCGCTCGGCGGTAAGGCCCAACAGGGCGGACAGCGCTTCGGTGAAATGGAAGTGTGGGCATTGGAAGCTTTCGGAGCGGCCTACACGCTCCAGGAATTGCTGACGGTGAAGTCTGACGACATGCAGGGGCGCAACGAAGCATTGAACGCCATTGTCAAAGGAAAGGCAATCCCGCGTCCGGGTACACCAGAGTCGTTCAAGGTACTAATGCGTGAATTGCAATCGCTCTGTTTAGATATTGCGGCTCACAAGTTAGAGACCAATGATGATGGCAGCAGCCGAGATATTGAAGTGGATTTGATGGCAGATGTGGGTAACCGCCGCACTCCGTCTCGTCCGACCTATGAGTCGGTGACGCGGGAAGAGGAACCTGAAGAAGTGAGTGAGTTATAGCTACCCTGGTTTTCGAGCGATCGCATGGCGGCTACTAGCCGCACTCTCTAGAGGGGCAGGTATAGCGATTCTAATCCGCTGCGCGCCTGCTCCCTGCCTACCCAGTCCACCTGACCGCAATTCATTGATAAGGACAAGTCACAGATGCCCAAAGTAGAGCAACGGTTCGACTACGTCAAAATTGGCATTGCCTCTCCCGATCGCATTCGACAGTGGGGGGAACGGACACTCCCCAACGGCACAGTTGTCGGTGAAGTGACTAAGCCAGAAACCATCAACTACCGAACCCTGAAGCCAGAAATGGATGGCTTATTCTGTGAGCGAATTTTTGGCCCGGCTAAAGACTGGGAGTGCCACTGTGGCAAGTATAAGCGGGTTCGTCACCGGGGAATCGTCTGTGAGCGCTGTGGCGTAGAAGTGACGGAATCTCGCGTGCGTCGCCACCGCATGGGCTACATCAAACTTGCCGCCCCAGTGACCCATGTATGGTATCTGAAAGGGATTCCTAGCTACATGGCCATTTTGCTGGATATGCCACTGCGGGATGTAGAGCAGATTGTGTATTTCAATGCCTATGTTGTGCTGGATCCTGGCAATGCCGATAACTTGGCCTACAAGCAACTGCTCACAGAAGATCAGTGGATTGAAATTGAAGACCAACTCTACAGTGAAGACTCTGACCTAGCGGGCGTAGAAGTCGGCATTGGTGCAGAGGCCCTACAGCGGTTGCTGCAAGATCTGAATTTAGAAGCTGAAGCTGAGCAACTGCGCGAAGAAGTTGCTGGAGCCAAAGGACAGAAGCGTGCCAAGCTGATCAAGCGACTGCGGGTGATTGACAATTTTGTCGCTACTGGCTCCAAGGCAGAACACATGGTATTGAGCGTGATTCCGGTGATTCCGCCTGATTTGCGCCCGATGGTGCAGTTAGATGGGGGACGCTTTGCCACCTCTGACCTCAATGATTTGTATCGACGGGTCATTAACCGCAATAACCGTCTGGCTCGATTGCAGGAAATCTTGGCACCGGAGATCATCGTCCGTAATGAAAAGCGGATGCTGCAAGAGGCTGTGGATGCTCTGATTGATAATGGGCGGCGGGGGCGAACGGTGGTCGGTGCCAACAACCGTCCGCTAAAGTCGCTGTCTGACATTATTGAAGGGAAACAAGGGCGATTTCGCCAAAACCTGTTGGGTAAACGGGTCGATTACTCCGGGCGATCGGTCATTGTGGTTGGGCCAAAACTTAAAATGCACCAGTGCGGCTTACCCAAAGAGATGGCGATCGAACTGTTCCAGCCTTTTGTGATCCATCGTCTGATTCGGCAAGGGTTGGTAAACAACATCAAGGCCGCTAAGAAGCTTATTCAACGCAATGATCCTAGTATTTGGGATGTGCTGGACGAGGTAATTGAGGGGCATCCTGTTCTTCTCAACCGAGCGCCAACGCTGCACCGCCTAGGGATTCAGGCTTTTGAACCCATTTTGGTGGATGGACGAGCTATCCAGATTCACCCGCTGGTTTGTCCAGCTTTCAACGCAGACTTTGATGGCGACCAAATGGCGGTTCACGTTCCGCTTTCACTGGAATCTCAGGCTGAGGCTCGATTGCTCATGCTGGCATCTAATAATATTCTGTCGCCAGCAACGGGTCGTCCTATCATTACGCCCAGTCAGGATATGGTGTTGGGCTGCTACTACCTCACGGTTGATAATCCTGATGGGCAATTTGGGGCAGGACGATATTTTTCATCTATGGAAGATGCCGTGATTGCCTATGAGCAAAAGCAGGTTTCGCTTCATGCGTATGTATGGGTTCGCTTTGATGGTCCGGTTGTGAGTGAGAAGAAGGAGGGGGAACCTCTAGAGGAGCATCGCTCGGAGGACGGTATCGTCACCAGGGTTTATGAATCTCGCCGGGTTAGGGAGGATGAAAACGGAGTGATTATTTCGCAGTATGTGCGGACAACTCCGGGGCGAATTATCTACAACAAGACAGTTCATGATGCATTGGTGAGCTAGGCAATGGGTTAGGCAATGGGTCAATGCGATCGCACCCTTTTCAGCGCTGACTCAACTGGGGGAGCGATCGCAACGCAGGCATTTTTGAGGGGCAAGGGAGAATCATGACGGATCAACAACCAACGAAGACTTCAGAGCAGCAAACGGTTTTTTACAACCGCGTCATTGACAAGAAGCAACTGCGCAAAGCAGTCGCCTGGGCATTTACCAACTTTGGAACTGCACGCACTGCTCAAATGGCAGACGACTTGAAGGACTTAGGCTTTCGGTATGCTACCAAGGCCGGTGTCTCCATCAGCGTTGATGACTTAGAGGTTCCTCCGATTAAGCGCCAGTTGTTGGACGCTGCCGAGGAAGAGATTCGGCAAACTGAGGCTCGATATACACGGGGCGAGATTACGGAAGTTGAGCGCTTCCAAAAAGTGATCGACACCTGGAACGGTACTAGTGAGGAACTCAAAGATGAAGTGGTGCGAAACTTTCGGGCCAGCAATCCGCTGAACTCGGTTTACATGATGGCGTTTTCTGGGGCGCGGGGAAATATTTCTCAGGTGCGTCAGCTCGTGGGAATGCGGGGGTTGATGGCAGATCCGCAGGGGCAAATTATCGACTTGCCCATTAAAACCAACTTCCGCGAAGGACTGACCGTTACTGAATATATTATTTCCTCCTACGGTGCGCGAAAAGGACTGGTTGATACGGCACTGCGGACGGCTGACTCTGGATACCTCACCCGTCGTTTGGTGGACGTTTCCCAGGATGTCATCATTCGTGAACTGGATTGTGGCACGAAGCGCGGTATTCCTGCCCGCAGCATGACGGATGGAGAGCGAGTGCTGATTCCGCTTAGCGATCGCCTTTTGGGACGGGTGCTGGCTGAAGATGTTCATCATCCTGAAACAGGTGAAATCCTGGCGACCCGAAACCAGGCTGTGTCTGATGACTTGGCTGAAGCTATTTACGCATCTGGGATTGAGGAAGTCATGGTGCGATCGCCCTTGACGTGCGAAGCGACCCGCTCCGTCTGTCAACATTGCTACGGTTGGAGCCTGGCGCATGAATCAATGGTTGACCTTGGGGAAGCTGTTGGCATTATCGCGGCTCAGTCTATTGGCGAACCGGGTACACAGCTCACCATGCGCACCTTCCACACCGGTGGGGTATTTACTGGGGAAGTCGCGCAACAGATTCGCGCTCCCTTTGATGGCGTTATCCGCTTTATGCCAGGGAAAAAATTCCGTTCCCGTCCGTTCCGTACCCGGCACGGGGATGATGCGTTGATTATAGAATCCAACCTAGACATTACCCTTGAAAGTGGCGATCGCAAGCAAAAATTATCGGTAGCCGCAGGTTCTGTCCTGTTCAAACACGATGGTGAGTTCGTCAAAGAAAGCCAGATCATTTCTGAAGTCTCCGCAATAGGACGCACTCAGCAAGTCACCGAACGAGCAACCAAGGACGTTTCAACTGACCTATCCGGGGAAGTACGGTTTGCAGACCTGATCCCAGAAGAGAAAAAAGATCGACAGGGCAACACGACTCGCACAGCCCAGCGGGGCGGACTCATCTGGGTTCTTGCCGGGGAAGTCTATAACCTGCCACCGGGTGCTGAACCTGTTGTCAAAAATGGCGATCGCGTTGACCAACATGCAATCCTTGCCGCTACTCGTCTCACCACCGAGCAAGGTGGCATCGTCCGCATACCGGATGAAGTCAGCGGCAAAAATACCCGCGAAGTAGAGATCATCACCTCGTCCGTACTGCTCGACCAAGCCAGCGTTGTCGTTGAAAGCTACCAAGGACGTGAACACTACGTCATTGAAACTCAGAACAATCAACGGTTCTCACTAATCGCAACCCCCGGAGCCAAAGTTGTCGGCAATCAAGTTGTGGCAGAACTCATTGATACCCGCTACCGCACCCAAACAGGAGGCATCATCAAGTATGCAGGCGTTGAGGTTGCCGCCAAAAAAGGTAAAGCCAAGCAAGGGTATGAAGTTACCAAAGGTGGTACTCTCCTGTGGATTCCAGAAGAAGCCCATGAAGTCAACAAAGACATTTCACTGCTGCTTGTCGAAGATGGACAGTACGTTGAAGCCGGGACTGAAGTAGTCAAAGACATCTTCTGCCAGAGCAATGGAGTCATTGAAGTTACTCAGAAAAATGACATTCTCAGGGAAGTCGTCATCAAACCCGGTGATTTACACCTCGCCGACAATCCTGATGAAGTGATGAGCAAGGACGGCTCCTTAGCACAGCCTGGTCAGGAAGTGATCCCCGGTTTATCTTCCGACGAACTGCGCTACGTTGAATACGTTGAAACCCCCGAAGGCCCAGCACTATTGCTGCGCCCAGTCACAGAATTTACAGTGCCAGACGAGCCATCAGTTCCGAGCCAGGATTCCATTAACGAAGACTCTGGGCAGTCCATTAAGCTGCGAGCCATTCAGCGCATTCCGTTCAAAGATGGCGACCACGTCAAATCGGTTGAAGGAGTTGAACTGCTGCGCACCCAGTTAGTGCTGGACATTGATCACGATACACCTCAACTGGCGGCTGACATTGAGCTAGTGCCAGACGAATCTGATCCGGACATCATGCGACTGCAATTGGTCATCCTAGAATCCCTGGTCATTCGTCGTGATGTGATTGCTGACCAGACTCAAGGCGCAACCCAGACTCGCATTCTGGTAGAAGATGGCGATCAGATTGCCCCTGGTGCTGTAGTTGCCCGCACCGAGATTCAATGTAAGGAAAACGGTGAAATTCGCGGTATCCGTGAGGGAGTAGAAGCCATCCGTCGGGTTCTAGTGGTTCGTCAAGACGATCTATTCACAGTTGATTTACAAGGAAAGACACCAACGGTTAGCATTGGCGACTTGCTTGTTTCCGGTGCGGAGCTAGCCGACGGTCTAACTTTGGAAGAATCTGGACAAGTCGTTGATATCAATGACACGCACTTGGTCATGCGCACCGCTCGTCCCTATCGGGTATCTGCGGGTGCTGTGCTTCATATTGAAGACGGGGACTTGGTTCAACGGGGTGACAATCTAGTCATTTTGGTCTTTGAGCGCACAAAAACTGGAGACATCATTCAAGGTTTGCCCCGAATTGAAGAGCTATTGGAAGCTCGGAAGCCAAAAGAAGCCTGTGTGTTGGCAACTTGTGCGGGCACTGTTCAGGTTATCTACAACGGCGACGATGTTGAGGAAGTCAAAATCATTGAAGATGATGGCGTTATTACGGACTATCCAATCCGTCCTGGGCAAAACGTTATTGTTGGAGACGGGCAGCAGGTTGCGGCAGCCGAACCCTTAACGGATGGTCCCGCCAATCCCCACGAAATCCTCGAAATTTTCTATCGTATCTACCGCGAGAGTTCGAGTAGCGCCCACGAAGCCGCCCTTGCCAGCTTAGAGAAAGTGCAGACTTTCTTGGTCAATGGAGTTCAGTCGGTGTACCAGTCCCAGGGGATTGATATTTCAGACAAGCACATTGAAGTGATTGTGCGGCAGATGACCTCGAAAGCGCGGGTTGATGATGGTGGTGACACGATTATGTTGCCTGGAGAGTTGGTAGAAATCTATCAAATTGAGCAGGTTAACAGCACTATGTCTATTACGGGTGGTGCACCTGCTGAGTACACTCCGGTCTTACTGGGGATTACCAAAGCATCCCTTAACACGGATAGCTTTATTTCGGCAGCGAGTTTCCAAGAGACCACTCGCGTCTTGACCGAAGCGGCAATTGAAGGTAAGTCAGACTGGTTGCGTGGTCTAAAGGAAAACGTCATTATTGGTCGATTGATTCCAGCCGGTACCGGGTTTAATGCCTATGAAGAGCTACCTGGTATTGAGTCAGACGCGAACCTAGAGCCAAGCGTATTTGATGAAAGTGTGGGGCTTCAGGATGTAGTCTTGGACGATCGCACGGCTCGCACTTACGAACTTGAAGGCGGACTCGATGTATTCCCACCAGACTTGGTGCGGAATCGTACTCAGTTCGCATCCAACCGGCCTGGCTATGGAGCGGATGGTACTGATGATTACAATCAGGTAATTGATGACAGCACCTTTAATAACGGTGCGCCGACTAAGCCACAAACACCGGATGGAGGGCTAACTGTTACCCAATTATCAGAAACCGCCACTCCTGATGCAGGAAGCGAGGCGGCGATCGCAGACATTGATACACCCGAAACAGCCGCATCACAGGTAGACATTTCATCGCCATCGCCATCAGACGTATCGGTCGAAGCAGTGGATGAAGGGCTGCCGCTAGAGGCAAACACCGCAATTGAAGCGGTTCACTCCCAATCAACTGCTGTACCGGAAGCCTCTGCCCCTGTGGATGTAGCCACATCAAATGCACCCGAAGCCTCTGCGGAATCTCCGGTTCCAGAAG
>CAYSIR010000042.1:0-23253 GCA_964431105.1 uncultured Leptolyngbya sp.
TGAACCAGGTCTGCTTAGAGCAACCCGCTGCGTCACGATGGCGGGATCACCTCCCCGTGGGCAACAGACGGCTCAACGGCGCATTGATTCTCTATTCCAAAATGCGATCGAGTGGGTTTTTCACCCTAGCCCAGAAGCCAGCCGCTTGAGTTGCGCTAATCGCGTTTTTATAAGGCTGAAAAAATGGAAGACTAGCGTTCACCGCTGGCGGCTTTAGGGCATCAGGCATAGCATTCGCCCAATCTCGCCCTAAAGGATGCGCTGTTGCAAATCAATCTGAGGCACTTGGGCAAATCATGCAAAGGTTCACGCGCCCCCTTCGACGCTCCCACTACGTTAACTATTCACGGTTAGGCAGGAAAATCAGGGGTATCACTGCCCGTCTCGATCGCTTGACCCTTGCTGAAAATGGCTTCGAGTCTTGAACCCGATCAGAGCATGGAGTCTAGTCAACCAATCCAGCCCAATGCCTCAGCGCCGATAGGCGGATGCGATCGCATCATGGAGCATTTAGGAGGCAGCAGCTAGGGCGCGTTAAAACGTTTGGTGCATCACGCTGATCATAGATTAAAGCCAAGTCTTGCCTAGGCCAATAACCCAATGTGGGATTCGTGTGGCTGATACCGACCCTTAGCGAATTGTTGGCGAAGGGGTTCATCTTGAGTTCAAACTCAATTCAGGCTAAAGCTCTTAATTTAGCCGTGATCCCTTAACGTTTTTTGGCTTTCTGCTTCTGTTTTTGTTTATCACGTTTGGCGGCAGCTTTGGCTTCTTTTTCAGCCGCGATCGCTTCTAGGCGTGCTTTTTCCCTTTCTTCAGCAACTTTATCCAGGTAGTAATGATAATCTCCACGATAGAGATGTAGCTCGCCGTCGCGAATTTCAACAATTTTAGTCGCTACTTTAGAGATGAAATAGCGATCGTGCGAAACCACAATCAGCGTTCCGTCGTACTCGCACAACGCCGTCTCCAACATTTCCTTTGCAGGAATATCCAAATGGTTGGTTGGCTCATCCAATACCAAAAGATTGGCTGGACTCAGCAGCATCTTAGCTAACGCTAGCCGCGCTTTTTCGCCGCCGCTCAGCGCATCAACCGTCTTAAAGACCGTGTCTTTGCTGAACAGGAACCGTCCGAGCAGTGTCCGCACTTCCTCGTTCGTCCAGTCCGGCACCTCATCGTGAATGGTATCCATGACTGTTTTTGACAACTCCAAGGCTTCCGCTTGGTTTTGCTCAAAATATCCTGGAATCACATTATGATCCCCAAGGGCAGCGATTCCCTCATCGGGGGATTGCATTCCCATGATGATCCGCAATAGGGTTGATTTACCCGCACCGTTTGGGCCCAGAATCGCAACGCGATCGCCCCGTTCAATCAGTAAGTTAGCGCCCAAAAACAAAATATTTTCATTGAAGGTATAGACCAAGTCCTTGATCCTAACCACCTCTCGACCACTGCGAGGAGCAGGCGGAAACTTAAAATGGAGCGATCGCATATCGGTCGTCGGGGCTTCAATCCGCTCAACCTTTTCAAGCTGTTTCTCGCGGCTTTTGGCTTGGGTGCTGCGGGTGGCGCTAGCCCGGAATCGCTCAACAAAGGCCTGCTGTTTTTCAATCTCTTTTTGCTGTCGCTCGTAGGTGCTAAGTTGGGCCAGTTTTGCTTCTTCTTTTTGGGCCAGGTAGGCGCTGTAGTTACCGAGATAGGTGGTTGAAACGCCACGCTCGGTTTCTACAACTTGAGTGCAGAGGCGATCGAGAAATTCCCGGTCGTGGGATACAATTACTATCGGTGTATTCAGGGCTTTCAAATAGATTTCAAGCCACTCAATCGTTTCTAAGTCCAAATGGTTCGTTGGCTCGTCTAGCAGCAGCAGGTCTGGACTTTGCAGCAAAATTTTGCCCAAACTCATCCGCATCTGCCAACCGCCGCTGAAGGCACTCACTAGGCGATCGCCATCTTCAGCCGAGAAACCCATCTCTGGAAAAATCTTTTCAATACGCGCTTCTAGGCTATAGCCGTCCAAAGACTCGAAGCGACGCTGCAAGCGATCGAGTTCGTGAATTAAATCATCTAACTGCTCTAGGTTCGCCGTCTGCATCTCGTGCTGAACATGATGAAGCTTCATTTGAACCTGGTTGGCTTCTGCAAACACCGTCCAAAATTCTTCGCGCACGGTGCGTCCAGGATCAACTTCAAACTCTTGGGTGAGATAGGCGATATGTAGATTATTGGGGCGAATGATTTCACCGGAAGTTGCCGTTTCTTCACCGGCAATGATCCGAAGCTGAGTTGATTTGCCAGCGCCGTTAACCCCAACTAATCCAATGCGATCGCCCTCTTTCACCTCCCAGTTGACATCCTTGAGGACTTCGCCCGTGGGGTAGATTTTGCAAATGTGCTCTAGGCGTAGCATAGATTCCTCCTGGGGTGACTGCGATCGCGGACAGCGAGTGTTACAACTGCGTTACGTTCATTCTAGTCGCTTGTCTGCCCGGATCGAAGGGCAGCATGGGAGGGACTCGCCAGCCACTCGCCAACCCCCTCCGCTGCAACGCTCCGACAAGATGATTGAAGATTAATCCGTTTTGTCCGTCACCCAGCAGTATTCCAGTTCCTATCGTTCACATCAAGCCCTATCGGTATAGCGCTCAGCAGAAAGCCTAGGAATGTTTGTGGAACCGCCGTCCCAATCCTATCTCCCAAGCAAAGTGGCTCCTGCCATATCAAGAGTTTGCAAAGCTGGTGATGCAGATAGCAGCGTCATCTTGCGAGTTTGCTAGTTTGTATGATGTCGATGAGCCGTTCGGCGCAGGATTACTGTTTAATTTAGGCGCTCTAAACAAGCGACAGGTTACGCGATCGCTCTTCCAATCAGCCATCCAGGCTCCTTTCCCAGGGGAACGCCCCATCCACTGAGATGACGTCTGTATAGGCTGGAACGAACCGCAAAAGAAGCGCGATGCCATTGTTTTTCACCTTGCGGGTGGCTTGGGGTGAACCTGATGCAGTATATTCGGGGATCTCGTACTTTTACGGTTGCTTTTACAACCCGTTCTATACTGATAAGGTACTGATAAGGCAGCTTCTGGTGGAAGCAATGCCAGTATCAATCCGTTACTGTGCAGCATTACTGTGCAGCATTGCTCAGCCTCACGGCACAGTTTGGTCATGCTCATAGGCTGTACTCAGACTAAGCCTCAAACCGAAATGGATCGCGCGATGAGTGAACATTTCAACCGCAGAAACCGTCCTCAGCAACGTGCCGACTGCGATCGCTGCACTGCGGTTCCTGAATGAGCAGAGTCAGCCATCGGATTAGCTGATCAAAGATGACTCGACCGGTTGAGCTGAGGTCACCCTCTAATTGACTGACAAAAGATTCGGTATTGGGCGCGGAAGCCGCCTTCTTGCAGGATTTTAGTCCATGTAGGGGTCAGGGTTCCGGCCCCTTCCAGTGGCGAAGGTTGAGCAAGTTTTGTCCGTCAACCAGGGGAACAACACCCAGCGCCCGCAGCCTTTCAACGGTTGGGTCAGTCAGTCCGGTCAGCCGCCTAGCCGCACCGCCGTCTGACAATAGGTCGTCACCGCTCGATCGCATTCATACGGCGTTACGCTCGGCAGATCACCCGTTGGGCGATCGCTCCGATTTTCAGGCATTCAGGGTTCCCTACCATCATCTCAACCGTTTCCCATAATTCTCATGATGATGTTGCATCAATCCGTATGTATCGCATGAACCGCACGGATAGATTGACAAACTGTTCATAATTCTTCAGAGGCAAAGGTGAAGACGGTGTCTACTGAGAACGTGAGTGCTTACGACCAGGCCGTACAGTCGCAAATTACGGCGCAGCTTCGTCAGCAAATTTCAACATTATCCGCACTACTTGAGAATACCCAAGATGCCGTGTGGTCTGTCAATGCAGATTATTGCATCACGGCGATCAATCTCATTTTTCAACAGCAGTTTGTAGCTGTCTATGGTCGTAGCCTGCAAGTGGGCGATCGCCATCTCGATTGTCTGCCCAGTGAAGAACGCGATCGTTGGCAGCAGTTTTATGACCGGGCCCTCAACGGGGAAAGCTGCACAGCCGAGTTTCATTATCAAGTGCCAGGGGTTCCGGCTTACATCGAATTCTCATTCAATCCCATTTTGACCCAAAGTTGCCAAGTCGCTGGGGTTGCCGTTTTTGGGCGCAATATTAGCGATCGCAAACGCACTGACCGAGCCTTAAAGGATGCCAAAGACCAGATGCAGGCCGTGCTAGATGCCGTTCCAGGCTGTATCTCTTGGTTTAGCGCCGACCTCACCTATCTTGGGATCAATCGCTACCTGGCCGCCACATTTCGCCTAGAGGCAGAGTCCTTCATTGGCAAGAAAATCGGTTTCATGGAATCCAGCCCAGGCTTTGCCGAGTTTGTCGAGCAATTTTTCCAAACCTCGCTTCAGGAAAGCGAAGTTGAAATTATGGCAACGGTCGATGGGCACCCGCGCCAGTACCTCATCGTGGCGCAGAAATATCATCACTCTCAGGCGGCGGTATTTGTGGGATTAGACATTACCGAACGCAAACGTGTGGAAGAGGCCCTGCGCGAAAGCCAAGAACGCTACGCCTTGGCGGTGCGGGGCGCTAATGATGGACTGTGGGACTGGAATCTTCGTACCGCTACCGTTTATTTTTCACCCCGATGGAAATCCATGCTAGGCTACGGCGATCGCGACATTGGCAACTCTCCCGACGAATGGCTGAAGCGGGTTCACCCAGAAGAGTTGGATTGGCTAAAGGCCCAAATTGAGGCCCACATTGCCGGGCGATCGCCCAATTTTGAAGTGGAACATCGGATGCTGCATCGGGATGGCACCTACCGCTGGATGCTGAGCCGTGGGTTAGCCGTTCGGGATGGCGAGATTGCCTACCGGATGGCTGGCTCCCAAACCGACATTACTGAACGCAAACGGGCTGAAGAACAACTTTTGCATGATGCACTCCATGATTCGCTGACCGGGTTGTTCAACCGCGCGCTTTTTATGGATCGCCTGAGCCATGCGATCGACCAAGCCCAGCGCCAAAGCCACTATCTATTTGCCGTACTGTTTCTAGATTTGGATCATTTCAAAATGATCAATGACAGTCTGGGGCACATGATTGGGGATGAGTTGCTCATTGCGATCGCCCGTCGATTGGAAAGCTGTCTGCGGCCGGGCGATACTCTAGCGCGGCTGGGCGGCGATGAATTTACCATCCTGCTCGAAAATATTCACGACCTGAGCGAAGCCACCCGCATCGCGGACACCATTCACCAGCAACTCGAACATCCGTTTCGCTTACAGGATCAAGATATTTTTACAACCGCTAGCATTGGCATTGCCCTCAGCGATACCGCCTACCACTCTGCCGATGATCTGTTGCGTAGCGCAGATACTGCCATGTATCGTGCAAAATCGCTTGGGCGGGCCTGCCATGAAATTTTCAATGTAGAAATGTACGACCAAGTAGTGACTCGGCTCAAGATGGAAACCGACCTGCGCCTGACGCTAGCCTCCAGCCAAATTCCGACCACATTGGAGATGGCTGACACGTCCCAGGATTTTCAGATGCAGTATCAGCCCATTATTTCCCTGACCACCGGGCAGGTTATTGGGTTTGAGGCGCTAGTGCGCTGGCTGCATCCCCATCGCGGGTTAATTTCGCCAGCGGAGTTTATTCCAGTAGCGGAAGAAACGGGGTTAATTATGCAAATTGGGCAGTGGACGCTGCGCGAAGCCTGCCGACAGCTCAAGGTTTGGCAACAGCAGTTTTCACACTCTAGTTTGTCGATGAGTGTGAATCTCTCTAGTCGGCAATTTTCATCCCCAGATTTGATTCAGCAAGTTCAGCAGACGATCGCAGATTTTAGACTGGATGCCCGCACGCTCAAGCTCGAAATTACCGAAAGTTCCGTCATGGATGATGCCAAGGCCGCGACCCAAATGCTGCGTCAGCTTAAACAACTCAACACCCAACTGCTAATTGACGACTTTGGCACAGGGTATTCGTCCCTCAGTTATTTGCACCAGTTCCCTATTGATACTGTCAAAATTGACCAGTCTTTTGTGCGCTGTATGGGCACAGAGCAAAATGGAGAGGCGATCGTGCGAGCAATTATTGGGCTGGCCCATAACCTGGGGATGACAGTCATCGCTGAAGGCGTTGAAGAGCAAATGCAGATGGAACACCTCAGCCGTTTTCATGCGGAATATGCGCAGGGCTACTATTTTGCGCGACCGCTGACCGCAGAAGATGCCACGATGCTGTTGACGACCGGCCCCTGCTGGCTGCCCTGCGCCAGTTGAGTAAGGTCTGATTCAGGCGGTTCAGCCTTAGGCGAGAACGGTACACTGAGCAATAGACATTAGCAATGGTCAGGAGGAGCGCATGATGAACCAAACTGCCACTGGACTTAGCCGCCGCCAGCATCTTTGGATTGCGGCACTGATTTGGAGCATTGTTGGGGTCGGGCTATTCACGATGGGAACAGTCTTCTGGTTCCATTTTCCCTATCTAGGCGACTTGGATGCACGCCATCTCGGAGTTGGGGCGATCGCTCTTAGCATTGGATTCATCAAAGGCAAACTCATTCTCGATCGCACCGCTAACCGCGTCATCGAGCGGGTGAACGAACTGAATGACCCCAACCCCCTCCGCAGCATTTACAAAATGTTTGGGCTGAAAACCATCCTGTTGATTCTAGCGATGATAACCATTGGCATTGCCCTGCGGCGAGCGGGCGTGAGCTTTGAAATTCGGGGACTGGTCTATATGGCAGTAGGAGCAGCGTTGATGTGGAGCTGCTGGCGCTATTGGTTGGCCGCTGCCCAGCCAAATCCTACGGCATCTGCTTCGGAGTAGCGTACCGCCAATTCTAAGTAGCGGATAGCAGCAGTTACTGGGGCGATCGCAGGTTTGATATGATGCGATGGGCCGACCATAACCAAGGAGCGTCATTGTGAGCTTGCCAAACAGCATTGCGGGAACATCCCTCGATCACCTCATAGAGCTAACCCGATCCATTGGCTGGGGAGCAGCCGATATTTTGCGCGCCTACTACCGGGGTGAAACCCCATCGGGTGCGGCAGCGGATCTCGACGTTCAAGAAGGCAAAGATGGCCCTGTTACAGCAGCAGACTTGGCGGCCAATCGCTACATTCTGGGTCGGCTCACTGAGGCGCTCGGTCATGAGGTCTTCGGCTACCTCAGCGAAGAAACCTATAAAACCCAGGGACGGAACAGTCCCTTCCCCAACGAATGGCTATGGATTATTGATCCCCTCGATGGAACCCGCGATTTTATTGACAAGACGGGTGAATATGCGCTGCACATTGCGCTAGCACGCCAAGGACGGCCGGTGCTGACGGTGGTTGTGTGCCCAGAACTCGGTCAGCTCTATTTTGCTAGTTTGGGCGGTGGGGCTTTTGTGGAAATGCGAGACGGTGCATCCACCCAGCTACGGGTGGCCCAACGCGATCGCCTAGAAAACCTCACCGTAGTAATGAGCCGCACCCATCGAGACGAGCGGTTTAATCAATTGCTGAAGCAGTTGCCCTGCCAGAACCAGATTGCGGTCGGTAGCGTGGGCGGAAAGATTGCGGCCCTAGTGGATCAACGGGCAGACGTGTATCTCTCGCTTTCCGGGAAATCTGCGCCCAAAGACTGGGATATGGCAGCTCCAGAACTCATTTTGACCGAAGCCGGTGGACAGTTCACCTACATGGATGAAACGCCGCTGCAATACAATCGAGGCGACGTGAACCAGTGGGGCTGCTTGATTGCTAGCAATGGTCAGTTTCATGGGGAGCTATGCCGTCTGGCTCGTCAAGTATTGGCAGAGGTAGATGCCTAGGCAGCAAAATCGCGTCCAGCATGATTGGGCTATGGCACGATTCTCGATCGCACCAATCCACTGTAAAAATGTCGCTATTCTTTTTGTGCAGCCTACTCTGGCAAATTTGTGTAAATTTGCCTGACGAGCAGCAGTTGAACGGGGAAGGATGGGCGACGTTGATCCAAACGTCAGTCTAGAAGCCAATTTAGTCTAGAAACCAATCTAATGAATAGGATCACATGACGCATGGGATAGCTGCTGCCGAGCGCGATCGCAGTCGATGTGAATTTGCTGCTTCAGTGCATCGAGCGAGTCAAATTTTTGTTCAGGACGGAGGAAATTACAGAGTTCTACAGTGAGCGATCGCCCGTAGAGATCCCCAGTCCAGTCCAACAGATGCACCTCAATGGTCTGCTGCACGCCACCAACGGTTGGGCGCTGCCCAATATTCATTACCCCTGGTTGACGGCTGCCCTCCACCTCAACCCAAACCGCATACACCCCCTGACGCGGCAATAATTTTTGATCCGTCACGTCTAGGTTAGCCGTGGGAAACCCAATGGTGCGGCCCAACTGCTGTCCTCGGATGACAGTTCCATTGAGACCGTAGGGACGCCCAAGCAGATGATTCACCTTATCAACATTGCCGTCTGCTAGGGCGCGACGAATTGCAGAACTGCTGATGCGATCGCCCCCGTCAGTATAAAGCGGCACAATCGTGACCTTAGCTCCGTAGGATGATGCGATCGCCCTTAAATCGTCCGTTGTGCCTTTGCGATCGCGCCCAAAACAAAAATCTTGCCCAACGCTGATGTACTGCGCCTGCAATCCGTCAATCAAAATTTGTTTGACAAAATCATGAGGTGAGAGGTGCGCCAAATTATGATCAAACGGCAGCAGCATTAATTGTTTCATCCCTAGTTGGTCAAGCACCCGCACCTTTTCATTCAGCGGAGTCAACAACAGGCGGCGATCGCCAGAAAAAAACTCACGGGGATGTGGCACAAAGGTTACCACCGTTGGAATCGGGCCATCAGCAACAGATTCAGCATTCGGGCTTGGGGGCGGCTGCCAAGATCGTCGTTGCAAAATGGGCGCAAACACCCGCTGGTGCCCGCGATGCACACCATCAAAATTGCCCAATGCTACCGCCGTTGGCGTTCGGACGGTATTCAGCGAAGAAGTAATCCACACAGTTTACATTCTGACACATAGCGCTAACCGTATCATACTGAATGCCCCTGGCGTAGTGAAACGCAATACAGACAACGGTTGTAGACCCATTGCCCTCAAAAATTTTCATCATCGTCTGATGAGCCGGGTTCAGGGGAATTAGCAGACTCCGTCTCTCCCTCCCCAACCGTACCCAATTCATCTTCAACGGCGATCGCTTCTTCTGCAATCAGGTCTTGTAGCGCAGCGGCCAGAATACCAATCGTTTGACGACGAGTGTTCACCCGTTCCGACACCTCCTGCACCCGATTTTCCAGGGTTGCAATCTGAGTTCGCACCGTTTCAACCTCCGCCTCTACGTCTGCGGGCAAATCATTCACCATGCGCTCAAGGCGAGTTTCCAGCTCCTCAATGGCATCGCGTCCTTGCTGTAGGTCTGCGGTCGTTGTTTCTAGCTGCTGAATGCGATCGAGAGCCACAGAATCTGTCGCGATCGCAGCCACCCGCTGCGACAGTTGGGCCTGCTCCGTTCGCAAGCTAACGCCCAGCCAGGTCGTCACGCCCGACAACAGGGCGATCGCCACAATAAGAATGCCCGTTAACCCGTTGACCTGTCGCCGTAGACGATCCAGATCCCGCCCCATATTGTCCGCATCAGAGAGCAACACCAATTTTAGTTCTAGTATTTCCTGGGCTAATCCATCCAAGCGCTGCCGCTGCAACTCGGTCGAGTTCACTCGCGTTTGATCCAGTTGCTCCGGCAAGAGTTCGAGCTGCACCGCATCTGTCGGCTGCTCTCTTAAATTCGATGCATTAGGGGTTGGTTCGGACGTGTGGAACAAATCGTCAGACATAGGTTCAGAACAGTACAGATAATACTTGGACAATGGAGTGAAACGAAACGGTTGCTCCGGGCTAACTCATCCGACCCATCTGGGCAGTGGTATTCATGTAATGATTTTTGGTGTTGTAGGCGATGCCCACAACACCAAAAATCATTACCAATAGAGGACTACCCCCATTTGGATGGATTGACTGGATGGGCTGGACGATGGCTCTGCGGCTGCACCTGTTGGCGCAGGTTTTGCAACTGCCCGAAGGTAATGCCCAAGCAAATGGCTAATGCAATCCACAGCACGCCGGTGATGGACAGCGCCATAATCAGCCAGAACTGTAGGCGATTCTGCCCCGACTGGAGCGATCGCATATCCTGCTGTACCTGCCCCAAAAACTTCATCGCCCGTAAATCCGACCACACCGTATATTGTCGAGCTTCATTCTGTTGTTCCGACTCTGCCAAAGACAGGGTGCGATCGCGAGACCGATCGTGTTGTGGCATAAAACATCTCAATTCAACAAATAGTTAACCTTGGGTCAGGTCATGGGTGCATCCCAGTGTCGCCACCCCTAACCCAAATTCCTTTCCTAAAATTATCGTTCACGCACGTTTACGCAATAATCACGAACGCCCCATGGCTGCCAATGAAAGCATCAGTCATCAAAACAGTATTCACCCTAACTCTCAGCATCATTCTGCCGCGAACTGCGACATCCGTACTCCCTCTAAATCCATAACTCTTCGGTATTAGTCTTCATGTCAGGTAGCAGCGCTGAATAAAGCCCAATCAAGCCAAACCTATCGAGGCTGGTGGCCAGCAAAGAATCGAGTCTTGGTCGTCTACAACCACAACTAGCGACGAATTGGGCAGTTCAGCGTCTCAAACGTGTCGTCAATCAAGAGATCCAATGATCCATGGGTTGCGTAAATCCCGATGCGGCATTCCTCCCACGCTTCAATCACTCAATCACAGATTAGAGGTGGGAAATCCTGCCACTTTTGTTGCAACGGCCCGCCGACTGCTACTGGAATGATGGCACCGTCAGCCCATCGTCTCAGCCGCAGCCCCAAATAATTGGAGAGTAGGATGCATGTAAAGATTTTGGGTGGTGTAGGCGTCGCTTACACCAGCCAAAATCCCTACCAATCGAGGACTACCAATCATTGATATGGCGCTAAGCAGAAATCTTAGAAATATTTTGTGGAACGGCTAAGCCATCCCGCAAAATGTTCCATGTCCTAAGCAAAATAGCTACTACACATGGCAGCAAGCAAACTGAAATAGATTTTTGCAAATTTCCTCTCACCATCCAAGTGGCATCACCATACTCAACATCCTTCCAAAGCGGTATAGAGTATTACTTCAGTCTCCTCGGCTGCATCCGTTGACATTTCCAATGTCGGAATCGGGTCAAGCGGCCGATCATCCAACTGCTCCGTCCCTACAGAGAATTCATGCCCATCACAGATGTTATTAGCCCCATTGCGCTTACGTTGATTGTAATTGGAGGCGCACTCGTTAGCTTTATTGCCGAATGGTTGCCCGTGGATTTCACCGCCATCGTCGTTGCGATCGTCCTGATGCTTTTGGGACTGGTGACCCCCGAAGAAGGGGTTTCGGGGTTCAGCAACTCTGCCACAATTACCGTCATGGCGATGTTTATTCTAAGTGCCGGAATAGCCCGCACCGGGATCATTCAAATTGTTCGCGATTGGCTGATTCTATGGGGCGGGACGCGAGTCTCACAGCAGATTTTTGTGATGGGTATGATTGTCGGCCCAATTACAGCGTTTATCAACAATACGGCGGTCGTTGCCGTTTTTCTACCGATTGTCGAAGAATGGTGCCATAAACAGGGGCGATCGCCCTCTAAGCTCTTGATCCCCTTATCCTACGCCACGGTCATGGGTGGAATGCTGACCTTGCTAGGCACCTCCACCAATATTTTGGCGAGTGGACTGTCGTCCCAACTCGGCTACGGTCAGTTTTCAGTCTTTGAGTTCTCAGCGCTCGGCATCATTGTTTTTATCATCGGCATCCTGTATTTATCGCTGATTGCGCCGCACCTGTTACCCGCCCGCAAACCGCCACGCAGCCAGTTTATTGGGCAAGACTACAATCTCGATAATTACGTTAGCGAGGTCGTCGTTTCCAGCCGTTCTAACCTAATTGGGCAAACGCTACGAGATAGCCAGATTCAGCGCAAATTTGACATCGACATTCTTGAGATTGTTCGTGATAATACCCACTTTCCTCAACCGCTGGCAGATAAGGTGCTGTCTGCCGGAGATATTTTAATCGTGCGAGGCAATCGAGAAGTGCTGCTCAACATTCGTGAAGAGCGGGGGCTTGATATTTTGGCAGATGTGAAATTTGGACAGGATAAACTGACGTCTGAAATTAGCTCTGGAGAAGAACAGGTAGCGGAGGTATTGATTCTCTCAAACTCGCGGCTGAGTGGCGCAACCCTTAAAGAGCTTCGGTTTCGGCAACGCTATAACGCTACGGTGCTGGCCATCCGCCGAGGGCAGGAGGTACTCCGTAATCGCCTTGGACGAGTGCCTTTGCGTTTTGGCGATTTGCTGTTGGTTCAGGGGCCACGGGATAGCATTCTGGGGTTGCAGACGACCCGTGAACTACTGGTGCTAGAACAGCGCGATGTGGAATCCTTACGTTCTGATAAAGCCTGGATTGCTGTTGCCATTCTGGTCGGCATCATTGTGGCGGCGGCGCTCAACCTGGCACCCATTATGGTGCTGGCTTTGGCGGGTGTGGTGATGATGGTGCTAACAGGATGCCTAAAGCCCGGTGAGGTGTATGGTTCTGTGCGGTGGGACATTATCTTTTTGCTGGCGGGATTAATTCCGCTGGGCATTGCGATGGATAAGTCTGGCACGACTGATTGGCTGGCTGATGGGCTACTTGCCATTGGGGATCAATGGCCGGGCTATTGGATTTTGCTGCTGTTTTATATTGCAACGTCGCTGCTGACCGAAATTTTGTCGAATAATGCGTCCGTTGTGCTGATGTTGCCGATCGCAGTTGAAGTAGCCGAATCCCTGAACTTAAACCCGATCGCTTTTATGTTTGCGGTAACGTTCGCCGCATCCAATAGCTACATGACCCCCATCGGCTACCAAACCAATACGATGGTTTATGGGCCAGGAGGCTACCGTTTTCTGGATTTCGCACGGGTCGGCGCGCCTCTCAATCTCATTCTGACGATTCTGACGCCATTGCTTATTACCTGGCTCTATGGATTGTAAACAGACTGGCTCCCCCTGACTCCCTAGAGACGTTGCGGTGCGATCCCCATGCAGTTTCGATGAAAAGGATTGGATTTAGATTGCCGCCCAACCCTAGCTCTAGTCAGGGATTCACGGTAGCATCAGGGAAGAGAACGATCGCGGCTGGTTCCGGCCCGATTTGCTTATTCACTGTTCAATGCCTTTCAGATGGATTCTATGGTTGCCCACCGTCCTGACACGATCCCCTCATCCGTGAACTGGCGAGCGATCGCCAAAGCATTCACCAAGATTGTGGGCAAGTCCCGCGTCATTCAACGACGGGAGGAGTTACTGGTGTATGAATGCGATGGATTAACCAGCTATCGCCAACGTCCGGCCATCGTTGTTCTGCCCCGCAGCACTGAAGAAGTAGCTGCAATTGTCAGCATTTGCGATCGCGCCTCAGTTCCGTTCATTGCCCGTGGATCGGGGACGGGGCTATCTGGGGGAGCGCTGCCTATTGAAAATTGCGTGCTGATTGTCACAGCCCTGATGAAGCGCATTCTTGATATTGACTACGACAATCAGCGCGTTACAGTGCAGCCTGGCGTGATTAACAACTGGGTCACGCAGGCGGTCAGTGGAGCTGGGTTCTATTACGCCCCTGATCCCTCCAGTCAAAGCGTTTGCTCCATCGGTGGAAATGTTGCGGAAAACTCCGGGGGGGTGCATTGCTTGAAGTACGGCGTAACGACGAACCACGTTCTTGGACTTAAGCTTGTATTGCCAAACGGGGCGATCGCAGATGTCGGCGGCAAAGTGCCAGAAACGCCAGGTTATGATTTAACGGGCATTTTTGTGGGATCGGAAGGAACCCTGGGGATCGCGACTGAAATCACCCTCAAAATTCTGAAAGTACCCGAATCTATCCATGTGCTGCTGGCAGACTTCATGAGCGTTGAAGCAGCCGGAGCGACGGTGTCGGACATTATTGCGGCTGGTATCATCCCTGCGGGCATGGAAATGATGGATAACTTCAGCATCAACGCCGTGGAAGATGTGGTGGCAACTCAGTGCTACCCACGAGATGCGATCGCCATTCTCTTGATTGAACTCGATGGGTCAACCCTTGAAGTTGCCAAAAATAGCGATCGCGTCGCTGAAATTTGCCGTCAGAACGGTGCGCGGAACGTGACCACTGCCATCGACCCAACCGAGCGCCTGCGGCTATGGAAAGGACGCAAAGCCGCCTTCGCCGCCATGGGTAAGCTCAGCCCTGATTATTACGTGCAAGATGGCGTGATCCCGCGCACTCAATTACCGGCTGTACTGCGCGAAATTGCCGCCTTGGGTGAGAAACACGGCTATCGTGTCGCCAACGTGTTTCATGCAGGCGATGGCAATTTACACCCGCTAATTTTGTATAACAACGCTGAACCTGGACAGCTTGAAGCGGTAGAGGAGTTGGGCGGCGATATTCTGAAACTTTGTGTAAAAGTGGGTGGCAGCATTTCTGGCGAACATGGCATTGGAGCCGATAAGCGCTGCTATATGCCCGATATGTTTTCGGCTGCCGATCTTGAAACGATGCAGTATGTTCGCTCAGCGCTGAATCCAAAAGGGCTATCTAACCCAGACAAACTTTTCCCTACACCACGAACCTGCGGAGAAGCGGCCCGCGCTACTCAGCCATCCTTCTCAGACGTAGAGCGGTTTTGACGCCTCCCAGACGGTTAGCGAGTGTTCCAAACCTTCCAACTGATGGGGTTGCCGGTCAGTGCTGATGCATGCCATCCCAATCTGAGCATGGTCAACGTTGGACAGGGCTGGACGGATAGGGAGCGATCGCCCCTAAGACACCTTAACGGCAGGCATTTGCTCAGACGGTTTGATGTTGTACTTGACGAGGTTCGCTAGATCCTGAAGCTGACTAATGGCTTCTGCCCCTTCTAGCTTCATCAACTCGCGATCGTCTCTCATTTCTGTCCAGGTGATGCCATAGTCTGACACTAAAAACCGAATTAGGTGACTATCCCCCAAACTGACCATGAAGGACGCACTATTCATCTGCCCGCCACAGGTGTAGCATGATGCCAAATATCCCCGACGCTCTAACACGATCGCCAAAGCTTGAAGATTCATAACCAGGTCTTTCACAAACTGTCGATGCTGCTCTGCAAGCCTTATAAACATGGATTTCCTCCGTCACATCACATAATTTTAAGCGATTGAAGCTTCTTTTAAAAACTTAACGCTTCGTTGATTAAGATTGGTGAATAAACCGTATCCGTAGCGACAGAAAAACTGATTGGCAGTTGCCCAAAGGCTTAGCTAAGCCTACGCTAACGAAACTACCCCATCCGCACAGTATCGATAACAACAAGTTTTCTTATTTAACCGATAGACTGCTCTCTTGGATCATGACGATCGCTCTGTCGAAGAACACAAGCGAAATGTAGATGAAACGATGGAAAAACCAGGCGATCGCGGCTTTTACGGCAGATTTAGCGAGAAAATACAGCGAACTCTGTCTAGCCTATCTTGCAAATTGGAAATGTGGTGATGGTCTAGGACAATATATATTATTTTGTGACAGTTCTGAACCTGTGCCCGTTGGCTGCTGGACAACAGGCACACCAAAGCATCTCTACACTGTAAACCCTGCTTAAGTTTTGGATGCTGGCGATCGCGCTTCAACCGCTGCCTGGGGTACAAGCTGACGCTCAGTGCGGAGTTTTGGCTGTAGGTATAAATTTTCGAGCAGTACGGCCCCGCCTGCAATCCACGGTGGAACAATCAGCGCTCCGATGATCCCCAGTACTTGAGTCCCGCCCAGCACTGCCAGTAATTGGTACAGCGGATGGACACCAACGGATGATCCCACGAGCAAGGGATCTAGAACATAGGTTTCCAGGTTTTGGATAATCACAAACAGTACCAAAACCCAAAGAAACGTCCACCAGCCTTGAGAAACGGCAACGACAAGGGCGGGGATCGAACCAAGAATGGGCCCTAAAAACGGGATCAAATTAGTGACCCCTGCGATCGCCCCTAAACCTAGGGCATAATCGGACAACCCCAGCAGGCTCAGAGACGTTGTGATGCCGATCCCCAAAATGCCAGAGACAAGAACCCGTCCTCGAATATAGCTACCCATCCGCTGAGTAATTGGGCTAAATTGCGCCGCAAGACGCTCATCCCAAGGCTGGGGCAACAGTCGAACAAAGTTACGGATGAGGGTGCGACTATCGGACAAGATGTAGCCCGAAATAAAGAGCGACAGGATGAGGCTAAAAATGCCGCCCACAAACCCCGTTGTCAAGCTAAACGATCGCACCAGCAGTTTTTGAGTCGAGCCAATCGCCCAGCGCGTCAGCCCTTGCACATCCAAAAATTGATCAAACAACTGGCTCACCAAGTCTGGCCGGGTTTCATTTTGGCGAACGGCCCACTGTTCAGCGATCGTCAGCAGATCCTTGAGGTACACCGGCAGCTTTCTCACCAGCCGCTCGATTTGTTCAAACACCGTTGGTCCAATAATGATGCTGACGCCAATCAGCCCAGAAATGAGAGCGATATAAACAAACACAACCGACAGCCAGCGCGGAATTCGCCATCGTTCCGCCCAATCGACAATTGGCGCAATAGTGGCCGCAAGCACTACCGAAATCATTAGCAATAGCAGCAGGCTGCGCAGTTGCCAGAGGATGACGACCAGCAGCAGGCTCGTCAGCACAATCAGAACGTTAGACAGCGATAACGTCAAACGCTGTTCAGGAAAGTCGTTCAATGACTTGGACTCCTTAGAAAAAGATGCAAGCGATCGCGCTTTATCGAACATTATGCAAGGTTTAAAGAAATTTACAACGTCAACATCGGGTGGTGGTATTCAGGTAAGGATTTTGGCTGGTGTGGGCAATGCCCACACCAGCCAAAATCCTTACCAAGAGGGGACGACCCAACATCGCAACGGGGATCAGGCCCATGCTGGGGACAGCGATCGCCCTCCCTTGACCGCTAAAGCGTATAAACAAACTCATCTACAATCGCTCCCGGAACCCACATACCGCCCAAGCTGCGGTGATCATAGGTACTCACTTCAGGCACAAAAACCGCTGTATCCGTCAGCGCTACCAATTGATCCCCAAAGCAGCGATAAATGCTGTCATCAAATCGCAAATTTTCGATGGGGGCAACGATCGCTCCGTCTTCCACCCAAAAGCAGGCGTAGCGAGTCATCCCCGTAGCGCGACCATTGGGGCGATCGCTCCAGTTCAGGTAGTGCAAATTTGAGACATACAGCCCCGTGCCCAGGGTTGGCAGAATCTGATCGGTAGCCAGATGTCCGGGGGAAACGTCCGGCGATCGCGCCCGTTCCCGATCATTGGCACCATTGGCGATCGCGCCATACTCCTTAGCTGTCCGCGAGTTTACCAGCGTATTGACCAACGCTCCATCTACCATCAACGGTAATTGAGCCGGAGCCATCTCACCCAAGTGGTTAAACCGAGGCACCAATCCGTGGCTAAAATTCTCAATAATGGTCAGCCGTGGGGAGAGGGTCTTCTGTCCAGATTTCAGTAATCCCAGGGCACTCCCTCCGCACTGTAGCGCTGATTCGCTAAACCCTCCCTGCGTCATCAGGCTGACTAATTCAGCGAGGGCAGCCGGCGCAAAATAGGTGCGGTAGGTTCCTTTGGGCATCGATTTAGCCGGTTGGGCTAAGCGAGCGAGCTGCTGTTTTGCATCATCCAATTGATCCAGATAGCGATCGGGCTGCCAGTGTCGCCCAGCATAGGTTCCCTTCACCGCCTGCCCATTTGCCGTAAAAATGGAGTAGTCGAGTGTGAAAGAATCCGTCGAAAACCAATGGTACTGTCCAGCCGAGTCGGCATAACCGCGCATCATCACCCCTCCGGCATACAGTCCGGTGAAGTCTAGGTGAATCACTGGAGATAAGATGAGATCGGCAGTATATTTAGGCGCGGGGATCTGCCCAGGATGGGTTTCAGTGCTGGTTGCTGCACTGGGTGCGGCGTGATTGGGCAGCACTTCAAACGGGTCGATTGGCAACTGGGGGGCATCTCGACGCAGCCCGTCTAAGGCATCGAGCAATTGCATCCAATCCTGATCCCATACTCCAGTCACGGGAATTGTATGCTTTGCACTGCGCTGCTGGATCATGACGGTCAGCGTGAGTTGACCGTCACTGACCGTGCCAATCTGTCGAACTTTGGACTGGTTAAAACGAATGAACTGACTCTGCTCTCCGGTGAAGTTCAGCCGCATTTGTTCGCCGGGCAAGCTGCGATCGCACAGGGCACTAGCCAACTGCCGAAAATGCAACTGGAGCCGGTTTGTAGACAAAGCCATCACGCACTGCCTCCAAAGACTTCAATGCCCTCAAATAGGCAAATGGGGGAGCCATGCCCAACGCGAATCAACTGGTTGGGTTCCCCCTTGCCGCAAAAGGGAGTGCCATAGTGTCGCCAGGTTGAGCGATCGCCGACTTGCACAAGGCTGTGCCAAAAACTGGGAGTAGTAGCGCGATAGTTAGGATTTCGCAGGGTTTTGGTCAACGTGCCATTCTCGATCTGCTTGGCATATTCACAGCCAAACTGAAACTTGTATCGCTGATCGTCAATGGACCAAGACCGATTGGTTTCCATATAAACCCCCCGTTCAACTCTTGATAATAGTTCGTCTGGGCTGGCAGTGCCGGGTTCTAGATTGATGTTGGCCATGCGATCGATGGGGGGACGGTTCCACGACGATGCCCGCGCACAGGCCACGCCGGGCAGATTGAGCCGTTCCTGGCTTTCTAGGCTACCGAGGCCGCGCTCTAGCTTGCCATTGCGAATCAGGTATTGCCGTTCTGCCGGAGCGCCAGTGTCATCAAACGGGTAGCTAGCTAGCTCATGGGGCACCGCTGGATCAAAGGTAATATTCATAACGGGCGCGCCGTAGATTAACCGGCCAAAGTCGTCTGGTTTTACAAAGCTGCCTCCGGCATAGTTGCGCTCATCGCCCAAGATGCGATCGAGTTCGAGGGGATGCCCTACGCTTTCATGGATTTGCAGCATCATTTGATCCGGCGACAGCAGCAGCGCCGTAGTTTCCGTCGGGCATTCATCTGCCGTTAGCAGTTCGATCGCTTCTTCGCCAATTTGCTGCGATCGCTCCCACAGGTCATCTGTTAAAAATCGCTCCCAGCCGCCTTGGTATGAATTTGCCAAATAGCCATGATTGCTGCGCGGCTGAATCACATTGCCATCCTGAGCGGTCGCACCGAAGTGCCCCTCCACAATCCACAGTTTTTGATGCACCTCCGAGCCAGTGCTGCTGATTAACCAAGTGTCAATATCTTTGGTGATTGCTGTGGCAACGGCTTGCACAATCTGCGCAGACACCGCCAGTTGATCACACAGCTTAACCAAAATCGTATTGATGTCAGCCGCGCTCAGTCTCTCCAATGGTTTTACGGTGGGCGACGTATATTGCCCCATCACAGCCGGGCGAATGGCCGCTGAGGCAGCATAAATGCCCCATTGTTTGGCAGCGATCGCTTGGTCATAGGCAGATTGAATCGCTGACCGCACGGCTTCGGGATGCAGCGCAGTCGTTGCCCCATACCCCATTTGCCCATCCACCAATACCTCAGCCATCACGCCTTGGTTTAGGATGGTGTGATTCTGGGTTGGTCTGCTATCCCGCACGGTTCGCAGAGTAGACACATCACGCACGACCCGTAGCCCTACCCAATCTGCCTTTAGGTCTAGCGATCGCAGTAGGGAAGAAAGTTCAGAGATCATCGTTGTTTAAAGCGCCGTTGGAATCGTGCTACCTAGTGTAACGAAGACATGAACATCCCGTCCCATCTTGGCTATAGCAACGCCCTTCAACGTCCACACCCAGCCCTAAAACGAAATCATTAAATAGCTATCCTGAAACTTAGCTCCCGTCACAGGCTTGCCCTGCAAAGACGGCGGTAGCAAGATATTACGTCGCTGATCGCCCGCCTCAATCGTTACCTCTGGGCCATACTGGGTTAGCTTCACTTGCTTTTTGCTGAAGCTGGGCAAAAAGAGCTTGACCGTGCGATCGCGCTCGTCAATGGTAATCGGTTTTGGAGCCAACATCGCCTGTTTCAAATCGGGCAGGGCGGCGGCGATCGCCGTCCAGTCACCGGCTGTCTGATTGGGAATTGACGAAACGACTAGCGGCTCAAACTGCGGAGCGATCGCCGCACGGTCGCCCTGATTTAACAACACCCCCCCAACCGTCAAACCAATCTGCTGCGCACTGCCCCACAAATACCGAGCCGTGGCGATCGCATCCGCCGCCGCCGTGGTTACTAAGTAGGCCGCCACCCGCGTCGGTTCAGACACCGCTTTTCGCCCTGCATCCAGAAAGTTATTCACCTGACCCGCAGGCGGCGATGAAAAAAGGTCGCCATTCCAATCCACATTCAGCACCGTACTGGCGACTGGCTGAATAAACGGAGACAGGGACTTACCCAAATCGGACTCTGCGAACACCTGGCGAAACCGCCGCAGATACCAACTCAAAATTTCAGGCATTCCCAACATTCGCAGCGTGGTCAGGTCGCCCGTTCCGTCATAGACAATCACATCGTAATTGCCGCTGGCATCATATTCTCGCAGGGCATTAAGAGCCAACGCCGTATCCATTCCTGGCAACACGCCCAATTCCTGTCCATAGACTGCCTTAAAAAAAGGAGTCCGCAGGTACTGCGCTTCCTGGCGTTTTAGCTCATCCCAGCTTTGTTCGAGCAGTTGCGCTGTCTGGAGCTGAACCACTGACAAATTAGGGGCGATCGCACTCGGCTCCATCCCAACCGTTTGCCCCAAGAGCATCTCGAACGCAGGGCTGGGGTCTTGCGACACCAACAGCACCCGCTGCCCCTGCCCGGCAGACTGATGTGCCGCTGCGATCGCCACCGTGCTGCGACCCGTACCGCCTTTTCCAAGAAATGTCACGATAAACGACATAGCAAGCGTCCTGTCTTAACAACCCGATCATTCACAAGTACAAATCCATTCAGCCGATTGTTGCCTAGAGTTTAGTGTTTAGAATCTAGTGTCTAGAGTTTAGTGTCTGGAGATTTGGCTGAATGATCCCAATTCCAATGGTTTTATCATTTCCGTTCAAGCCGCATACCTGCCCTTGGCAGCCGTGCTACAAAATCTGGGACTCTTTATTTGGCAGGACTGCCCCCGTCTACTCTAATCAATCCCACTAGAACCGCTCATCAATCGACACAGATATGCCCCCGCCTCACCCAGACCAAAACAATTGCCTTGAAGGTCAGTCCTCCAAGGCATCGCTGGCATTGGTAGGGTGAATGGCTCAGGAGGCTGGCTCTAATTCATCTTCAAAAAACCAGGTCGAAAATCGATCCTCAAACGCCACAATTACACCAACGCCGCTACCATCCACCATTTTGTAGCCTTGCACGGTGCCTGTCTGCCCTAAATGCTTGATGACATCTTCCGGGGCACGATCGCGCAATCGACACAGCCGAACCTTTTGACCCACTTCCACTTGCATCACCACTTTCAACAACTCGCTCAATGACCTGGCTAGGGGAACACGCTTGCACCTTTGCCCTCATCTCCCAGCCCCTTCTGCCAAAACGGCTGTGTTACCCATCTCGAATGCTGCCAAAACACGGCATTGCCCGCATTAATGTTCCCAAGCCTAGAAGGAAACCCAATTTAAAGTCCCCCGGAGTTGGGAAATAGTTAGGGAGCGAACAGCGCTGCAAGGCATCACAAACGATTTGTATAGGCTCAGTCGCCTAAAACCAGAAACCGAAAGCTCACTATTCTTGGCGGCTATTCATCATGCAAACGTTGTTCAATGTTCCACTGCCATCATCCGCTGTTCTTCGACTGTCTAGTTTGAGGATGGAAGAATGACCGGTTCAGCAACTTCTGCGGAATAGCCCTGGGAGAAGGATTTAGGAAAAAGGCTGCAAAACGGGGATGCTCCCTTCGCCAACTGAATTTAACTGATGGAATGCATTATTTTCGCAAACCACCTCACAGTCTATCAGCCCAGAGTTACTGATTTGAAGGCTATTGCATGGAAATTCGCTGACTTTTGAGGCGATCGCCATTTCTCGATTCTGCGATCGCTCCCACCATTGGCTGGGCCGCCTTCATTCTAGGCAAGCCAAACCGTGAATCGGTCACACCATTAACAGTCATCGCCGTTCGTCCAGGGCGATCGAAACTGATAGGAGTGGGATAGGATAAGGGCTGATGTAGGGATGGCGTAGGAACGGCGTAGTCATGCTGGCAAAGCGAATTCTCCCCTGCCTGGATGTAAAGGCAGGACGGGTTGTGAAAGGCATAAATTTTGTGGACTTGAAAGATGCAGGCGACCCGGTTGAACTGGCACAGGCCTACAACGAAGCCGGAGCGGATGAACTGGTCTTTCTAGACATCACCGCAACCCATGAAGACCGTGACATTATTTTTGATGTCGTCTACGAAACGGCGGAAAACGTTTTTATCCCTTTAACCGTGGGTGGCGGTATTCAATCCTTAGAAACGATTAAAAAATTGTTACGAGCCGGAGCCGATAAAGTCAGCATTAACTCATCGGCAGTTCGGAATCCTGACTTTGTGAATGAAGCCAGCGATCGCTTCGGGGCGCAGTGCATTGTAGTCGCGATTGATGCCCGCCGCCGCCCGGATGGCACTCCCCCCGGCTGGGATGTTTATGTCAGGGGTGGACGCGACAATACCGGCATTGATGCGATCGAATGGGCCCAAGAAGTGGCGCAGCGGGGAGCCGGAGAGCTGCTAGTAACCAGTATGGATGCAGATGGAACCCAGGCAGGCTATGACATAGAGCTAACTCGAACAATTGCCGAAGCGGTGCAAATTCCAGTGATCGCATCAGGCGGCGCTGGAACCTGCGAACACATTAGCCAGGCTCTCACCGATGGACGCGCCGAAGCTGCTCTACTTGCCTCGCTGCTGCATTACGGCCAGCTTACTGTTGCTGAAATTAAGCAGCATTTGTTGCATCACCACATCCCAGTGCGGCTGTAGCCAACCGTTAATGATTGCAGCAGATTCGGCATAACATTAAGAAAAATTATCTGTATCGTGAGA
>CAYSIR010000043.1:0-22856 GCA_964431105.1 uncultured Leptolyngbya sp.
GATGAGAGGTTCCTGAGCATTGGCTCGCTGGGCGATCGCATCAGGACTCAAGAACCTGAATCGTGCCGGTTTCGCCATCCAGCCCAATGCGCTGCCCGTCTTTTAACCATTGCATCGCATTTTGAACGTTCATCACGGCTGGAATGCCGTATTCCCGCGCCAAAATAGCCCCATGGGACAATCGCCCACCCACTTCGGTGATGATGCCACCGGCTCTGGCCAACAGCGGCGACCAACCCGAATCAGTGTAGGGCACGACTAGGATTGTGGTGCGATCGATTGATAATCCTGGTTCTAGGTCTGACAAAATTTTGACGGTTCCTTCAATGTAGCCGGGGCTGGCCGCAATGCCGCGCAGTTGTTGGGCGTTGGGCAGTGTGAGCGATCGCATCATTTTAGGCGGGTCGTTGCCATACACCAGCCACGACACTGCTTTTTGGGCTTGATCGCGCTGAAATAGCGATCGCCGCTCAGCAATCAAGGTATGCAGTTGCTCTGTCGTCAACGTTTCGGGGTTTTGTAAATGCTGGCAAATTTCGGGATAGGTTAAGAAGAAAAGATCACCCGGCTCCTGCACATTGCCCTGCTCCAGCCAGTAGAGTTCTAGCGCGATGAAGCTCCAGCGCAATTCTGCCAGCAGTCGGCTGTACACTTCGGTCACTTTGCCTTTCAAATCCAGGCGGGCCTGTACCTGTTGCGCTTGCCATGATTGTTTCTCCGGCGGCGGTGTAGGTATCGTGCTGGGCTGACCTAGAAATTGCAAAAATTGGTCGCGTACCGGCTGCGGGCCGTCTTTCCAGCGTGGTACGGCAATATCGGTCGCTACTTGGCTGAGGTATCCATATTCCTGCAAAAATTGATTGAACTGATCCAAAACGGCTTGTCCATCGGAGGTTTCTCCTAAACTGGCAAATAGCGCGGAGCTAGAGTCCTGAATTTGAGTCGTGTACAGATGGTTGATCAGCGGGCGGCAGGATTGGGCCAGGGCTTGCAGCGATCGCAATGATGCAATTTCGGGCAGGCTGCGATTATCGAGTTCGTGGTCATCCACGTTTAGGATGGCTTTACGGAGGGCAAAACTCAAGGGAGCCAAAATGCTGTAGTAGGTCGCGCGGCGGAGGGCGTGCAAAATTTTCTCAATGCGGCTCAAAATGGCATCGGGCGATCGCGCATCGGCCGGTTCCTGCAATTGTTGAAGGGTTGACGTAAAAAGGGTTTGCTGATCCTGCCTGAAGTCGCGTACCAAGCGCAGTTCTCGACCGAGTAGGCGCAGCAATCCGGGCAGGTTGCGAAGGGTCGAGGCGATCGGCGGTTTACTAAAGGGGGTTCCCCGCGTCAAAAATTCTAAGCTTTCTGGTGGCAGTCCCATGCGCAGGAAAATCTGCCCTAGCAGGGAGGCGTTAAAGTAGGCGGAAGAATGATGCAGGGTCGCCGTTTCGTTGAAATCAAGCCCACGGGTGCGATCGCCCAATACAATGGTAAAAATTTCGCCCCATACCCCGCAGGTGAGCGGTCGGTTAATCGACCATGTTAGCGGTCGAATCCATCCAGGAATGACTTCCGCTGCAATCTTGCGTGTCCAAATCGGCAGCAAAGTGGTGATGGGGCGGCTCTGTAACACCCAGAGCTGTTTGCCGTCGTAGCTCCATTCCACATCCTGCGGGATACCGTGGTACTGCGCCTCAATTTGACGAACCAAGTAGGCGACCTGCTGCACCAAGGATTGAGGCACGTTCCCTTCGCCCTCCATGGGAAATGCGATCGCATCCGGTAGCCACCAACTAGGCTGTGCCTGATCGCGCTGAGCGGCGGCTGTTGCCATGTCGATGTCTGAAATCCAGACCCGATAAGCCTCTGGGGTAGTTTGACCGGAGACGACTTGAGCCGCCCCGCCGGGTAGTGCCTCGATGACTACTGCATCCCCCTGGCGCGTGACCGGATCGCGGCTAAAGGCAACGCCCGAAAATGCCCCGCTGACTTGCTCCTGAATTAACACGGTCATTGCGGCATCTCGAATGCCGCGATCGCGCCGATATTGCACAGCGGCCGGATTGTTGTAAGACGTTTGGCAGCGGGCGATCGCCTGCTCTAGCAACGCTTTGGAGGTAACATTCGCGATCGATTCGTACTGCCCTGCGGCTGATGCGGTTTCCGAGTCTTCACCAATGGCTGACGATCGGACAATGAACGGGCGATCGCTAGACGGATTCAATGCATCAATAAACGGTGATGGATCATCCCCCGGCGGCAGTACCCAGCCTTGAGGAACCGGATAGCCCCATCGCTGAAGCTGGCATAGGGTAGATACTTTAGCGCCGTACTGCTTGGCATCTTGAGCCTGGGCTAATGGACGCACCGCGCGATCGCCCCGAAAAAATCGAAACATTGTTTTGGAACCCTGCTGAGCATGGTCAGGAGACAAATCAAGGTCATCTGGCATTTTGTGATAAATCCAGGCAATGAGCAGGCTGAGCAATAGAGTAGCTATGATGCGATCGCGCTCCGACGGATGCAGCAACCCCGCAAACACCGGCAACAAGACCAACACCACCAACCGCCCCTGACGTTTCTCTCGAAAAATCGTAAAACTAATGCCGCTGACAAGCAACACCAACAACGCCGCCAGCCAGTCATGTACAACATAGCCCCAGGTTACGTTAGTTGTGCCAGCGCCGCGCCCCACCCAATAACGCCCCATCACCAACGCCATGAGTGCAATAACTTCCCAGGTTGGATGGGTAGGGAAATAGGATCGCGCTAGCATCACGGCTGCGATGCCCTTTCCGGCTTCGATCAGCACCGCCAACACCCCGGACAGCGTGCCAGCATGGTAAAACGCTGCCGAAACACTGACATTGCCAGTGCCCAGCCGAGTTAAATCTTTGCGGGTACAAAGGTATGTGAGCCAGCGAATTAGGGGCAGTCCGCCCAGCACTGGACACACCGTAACAATCAACAGCGCACCCAATACTTGCATCGGAGTCATGTCGATTTGTCACCTGTGAGGTTCGCAATCTTTCTCTAAGTTCCTATTCCTGGGGTTCCTAGAAACAGTATCTCAAAGTTTTTAGTGTGAGTCGCGCATGTTGCTACTCTCCACGGAGCGCTCAGGTTAAGCAGGCTGGCCAACACCGTCCCGAACTTGGTCAATGAGCGATCGCATATCGTCCAGGTTAATGCGGTAGCTGAGAGGATGAGCAATCAGCCGTGCCGTGCTGTGAAACAACGGTTCGATTTCAATCAAATTATTTTCGCGGAGGGTGCGCCCAGTCGCGACCAAATCCACAATCGCCTCTGACATTCCGGTAATGGGCCCTAGTTCGACCGAACCATATAGCGGCACAATCTCAACCGGCAGATTCAATCCCTGAAAATACTCACGGGCACAGTTTACAAACTTTGAGGCGACGCGGCAGTGGGGCGGTAGATCCAACGCTGACCGATAAACACTGGATGCACTCACCGCCACCGACATTCGACATTCCCCAAACTTTAAATCCGCCAACTGTGCCACCTGTGGCGTTTTCTCGCACAGTACATCGTAACCTACTATGCCAAGCTGCGCCTGACCGTATTCTACATACACTGGCACGTCGTAGTTTCGTACTAGCAGGGCTTTGGCTGTATGACTGGCATCCCAAATTTCAAGCTGTCGGTTAGCGTCATCCAGAAATACGCTAAAGTCTAACCCGACTGACTTAAAAATACGAATACTGTCCTTGAGGAGTGCGCCTTTGGGCAGTGCAACGGTAATCACAGCGATCGCAACCTATGGTGAATAGCCCATGTATTCTACCAATCCATCGTCCCCAACCGGGCTGAAACCCAACCCAACTGAGGAAACCCCAAAACCAAACGGGCTGAAACCCAAAATGGGCGTTGGGTTGCCCCATGGCGGCGGCAGTTGAAGCCACAAAAATAGGGGAACCCAAGCCCCCCAACTCTAAACTTTTCCAAGCCTACTGTATTTAACTGCTTTGAAGCATCACGGCGATCGCCGCCCGTCATCAGTCGAGATAGCCCATCAATGTCAGAGGGTCGTCTACTTCATTGGCGGCGATCGGACGATTGCCCAACAGCATATCAGCATTCAACAATTCACTGCTGCTAGCCATAATGGGACGATGCCCCGGCAGCAAATCTGTATTCACGACTTGCATTTCGCTAGCAAAGATGGGGCGATTGCCAACCCCTGCGCTATACACCACCTTGAGGGTGCTAGGCTCAATCGGGCGGTTGCCGAGTAAAAACCGAGGTTGAGCAACTTCAATGGAACCAGATTCTTCTTTTTTCACAGTTGGTGCGTTCCCTTCCTTAAATGGTGCATCCGATTGTTCAGAAGACGTCGGTGTCGCATCTTCCTGCGGCTCTTCAGAATGCCCGTTAGCTTGAGCCGTCGCGTCTGTTGAGGACATCGTTACAAACCTCTCTATCTAGAATCTGAGTGTCGAGTTAGCCTACACCAACCCAGACGCTCACTCAATGGAGGAGGGTTGTTATGGTGCTGAAACCCTTGATTTTGACTGACTTCAGCCCAACGGTGGGGGGTGTAAGACAGCGCTAGGCGCTAGGTTTCAGATGTGTGGATGAAAAAAAGTTCTATTAAATATTTCAGATCTAAATACTCAGTCCACATCAATATTACAAGGGAAGCTGACCCATAATCTAGGTGGAGGCTATCCGATTCGCTAAATCCACTGATTTGAGATTTTAATCTAGGCATTGAACAACAATCTGCTAGGGCGGGTCATCTATGCGTTGAAAAAATGGGTAGTCCTCTATTGGTAAGGACTTGAGATCGGCTGCTCCTAAGCGATTGGATTCAGGGGGTCAGTTTTTTTTGTTTCCAGCGCCAGGACGATCGCACTGCCCGAATTTCGTTGTAGTCGTAGGTGTCGCCTAGATGGTCTCGAATGGTGCGGAGGGAGTCATCGCCGACGGTGGCGATCGCAGCTTCAATGGCGGTTTGGCGTTCTGGAGCCACAATCGCGTCAATGTTTACCCCTTCTCCATGCTCAAGCAAAACGGCAAGATGGTCATACACGGTTCCTATCCGGATGCTGCACTCGGTGGCGATGCGGCTAGGCGATTGCCCATTTTGGTGCATTGACAAGATTGTCCGGCGGCGCGGCGTTAGGTGGGGGCGATCCAGTTCGGCAAACGGCGGCAGTCCTTGCTCTCGGCAGAAGTCTGCAATGGCTTTGGTGAAGCGATCGCCATATTGCTGCAATTTGTGGCTGCCTACGCCAGAAATTTCGGCAAATTCATCCAGCGTGGTGGGGCGCTCTCTCGACATGAGGCGCAAACTAGAGTCCGTAAAGATGACGTAGGGTGGCACATTCTGTTCGCTAGCGATGGTTTTCCGCAGCGATCGCAATTGTTCAAACAAAAGTTCTGCGTCGTTGACGGTTGTGGCTTTCACGGTCACGGCTCGCGGAACAGTAGACACGACATATACGGGGCGCTGGTTCCGCATCACCTCCCAACTGCGGGCATTCAGCTTTAGGACGGAATAGCCATCGGTGCTTTCGTCTAGCAACCCTTGGTGCAGGAGCGATCGCCCCAGATGTTTCCAATCGTCTGCGCTGCGATCCTTGCCGATGCCGTAGGTTGATAGGGTATGGTGTCCGCGCTGCTGCACTTTGCTCGATTGGCTGCCCCGCAGCACATCAATGATGTAGTTCATGCCAAATCGTTCGCGACAGCGGGCCACGCAGGATAGAAATTTTTGAGCATCAACGGTGCGATCGTCTAGCGGTTTGGGATTCAGGCAGTTATCGCACTGATTACAGTTGCCCTCAAAGTCTTCGCCAAAATAGCGGAGTTGAATCGTGCGGCGACATTCCACCCCTTCGGCATAGTCCAACACCTGCCGCAGTTGTTGCCGGGCGATCAGTTGTTCCGTGGGGTCAGGCTTTTGGTCAATCAAGTAATTAACCTTGCCCACATCACCGGTGTTGAACATCAGCACACAGCGTGACGGTTCGCCATCACGACCGGCCCGCCCTGCTTCTTGGTAATAGCCTTCTAGGTTGCGCGGCAGGTTGTAATGCAGGACTAATCGCACGTCTGGCTTGTCGATGCCCATCCCAAACGCTACCGTGGCCACCATCACCTGCACCTCGTCGTGAATAAATTGGGTTTGATGTTCGGTGCGCTGGCGATCGCTTAGTCCGGCATGGTACGGCAGCGCAGATACGCCATCTCGCTGTAGGCGATCGGCTACCTCATCCACTAGCTTGCGGCTAAAGCAGTAGACGATGCACGATCCATGTTTGACGGCACGAATTTCCCGCAGCAGTTCTCGGTAGGCCTGTCGATCTTTGGTGCGAACTTCGTAGTACAAGTTGGGGCGGTCAAAGCTGGCGACGTAGATTTCAGGCTGGTGTAGGGTCAACTGCTGCACAATGTCTTGCCGCACGCGGGTCGTGGCAGTTGCGGTTAGCGCCATGATGGCAACGGCCGGATAGCGCTGGCGCAAGCTGCTAAGTTGCCGATATTCTGGGCGAAAGTCGTGCCCCCATTCGGATACACAATGGGCTTCATCAATGGCGATCGCCGTTAGACCGTGGCGTTCCACGATGCGATCGAGGAAGGGCAAGAAGCGATCGTTGAGCAATCGCTCTGGCGCAACGTACAGCAGTTTAATGTCGCCCCGCATTAGGCTCGATTCTCGCTGCTGTATCTGGGTTTGCGACAAGCTGCTATTCAAAAACGTGGCGGCAATACCGTTATCCTGAAGCGTTTCCACTTGGTCTTGCATGAGGGCAATGAGCGGCGACACCACCACCGTCACCCCCGATCGCAGTAACGCTGGTAATTGATAGCATAGGGATTTTCCGCCCCCTGTGGGCATCACCACTAGCGCATCTCGATTGTGCAAAGCGGTTTCGATAATGTGCTGCTGCCCTGGACGGAAGCGATCGTAACCAAAGTAATGTTTCAGCGCTTGTTCTAGGGACTGGAACGTTGATGTTGAATCGAGAGCCGAGTGAGAAGTCATCAAGCCTATAAAAATAGCGTCATGGGTGAGGGCATGGTTTGAGAAAAAGATTATGGGCAATGGTATTCATATAAAAATTAGTTATAGCTTGGACATAGCCCGCATCATCAATCATCTCAATAACCATTTTTACGGTTAAAGAACCGCCCACTTATAATTTGCAGTTTTGGGTGAGGCATGGTGCGATCGCCCTTTCGGTTTAGTTCTGTTCGTGAGGTTAGAAACCCACACTCGACGGCCAGCGTCGAGAGTTTGTTACCAAGAACCTATCAGAGAATAGACGGATTACTTTATTCGACCATATTCTGACTCGCTCAACCCTGGGTATCTAGAATTTGGAGCGTCACGTTGGGGCGTCGTGACCAAAACTATAAAAACGATAAAAAAGGAGATACTGAACTGCTCAGCATCCCCTTCCATGGAAATGAATCAACCCACTAACCGTTAATTGGAAATAGCCGGAGCTACTATCGGGGCCGTTGCGGAGAGGGTTGCCTCTTCTCGGCGCTCGGCCAACGTCGTCACCGATCCTCGCAGACGAGCGGTGAGTTCAATCGTCTTCGCGTCATACACCTGAGTCATCAGTTTAGGATATAGCCCAATGCCAATGATGGGGATGAGCAAACTAGCAATGATGAACACTTCGCGGGGTTCTGCATCGACCAATACTTCGTGGGAGGTCAGTTCTTTGTTTTCCGGCCCGTAGAAAATTTCCCGCAGCATTGAGAGCAGGTAAATCGGGGTCAGAATCACACCTACGGCGGCCAAGATCACAATGATGAGCTTGAAGGTCAGACTATAGGCATCACTGGTCGCAAAACCGACAAACACCATCAACTCTGCCACGAATCCGCTCATGCCTGGCAGCGCGAGGGAGGCTAGCGAACAGGTAGTAAACATGGCGAAAATTTTGGGCATCTGCCGTCCAACGCCGCCCATCTCGTCCAAAATCAGGGTGTGGGTGCGATCGTAGGTCGCTCCGACTAGGAAGAAGAGACTGGCCCCAATCAACCCGTGGGACACCATTTGCAACACCGCACCGCTCAGCCCCAAGTCCGTAAATGAGCCAATCCCAATGAGTACAAAGCCCATGTGGGAAATAGACGAGTAGGCAATTTTGCGTTTGAGATTGCGCTGGGCAAAGGACGTAAGCGCGGCGTAGATAATATTGACAACTCCCAGCACCACCAAAACCGGTGCAAAGTAGGCGTGGGCATCGGACAGCATTTCAGCGTTCATGCGGATGAGGGCATATCCCCCCATTTTGAGCAGAATGCCCGCTAGCAGCATGTGAACCGGAGCGGTTGCTTCCCCGTGAGCATCGGGTAGCCAGGTATGCAGGGGAAAAATAGGCAATTTGACGGCGTAGGCGACTAGGAGTCCTGCATAGACCAAAAGCTGGAATTTAAGCGGGAAGTCTTTATCCATAAGCGATCGCATATCAAACGTGACAGCATCGCCGTAAAATGCCATCGCCAGCGCCGCTACCAAAATAAACAGCGAACCGCCTGCCGTGTAAAGAATGAACTTCGTTGCCGCGTAGAGCCGCTTTTTACCGCCCCAAATAGAGAGCAGCAGATAAACCGGGATCAGCTCCAGTTCCCACATTAGGAAGAACAGCAGCATATCCTGCACCGCAAACACCCCAATTTGCCCGCCGTACATAGCCAGCATCAAAAAGTAAAACAGGCGAGGTTTGAGGGTGACGGGCCAGGATGCCAAAATTGCCAGGGTGCTGATAAAGCCTGTCAGCAGAATCAACGGCATGGAAAGACCATCCGCACCAACTGACCATTTCAAATCCAGTGCCGGAACCCAGGTGTAGCTTTCAACAAGCTGCATTCCAGGGTCGGACACGTCGTAGAAATTGTAAAAGGCATAAATAATCAGAGCGAAGTCGATTAACCCGACTGTCAGGGCATACCAGCGAATTGTTTTCCCATCTTTGTCTGGCAAGATTGGGATTAACAATGATGCCAGTACCGGGAACAAGATAATTGTTGTTAACCAGGGAAAATCAGCCATATTCATCGAGAAACTTGGATCGTTTTGAATGATCGTTAAATTTAGGTGGCTAGTCTTGCATCTATCTCTCGGTTAGAGACGATCGCAATTGCGCTCTGTCTGAAGGTAGGGCTGACGCTTGGGAACACTGACGACGTGTCGCTCAAGGTGCAAAAGTCCGCTAAGCAGCAACCTTCTGAACGTCAAGGTTCGATCGCGGTTGTCCCGTTGCCGAACAGCCCTATCTATTGAGTTATGTAAACCGGTAGCCCCGGTATTACGCTAAAGACAACCGTTGCCCGCCGTACATTGACGGCTCAATGAATTGTCTAATCTGAGTATGAATTGTAAAAGCAAGGGATAACAGCGATCGCATCAGCAATGATTTGTCACGCAAGGGTTGCCTGAGACAACCCGATTCCAAGTGTCGCATAGGTTGCTAGAGGTTTCTAGCGGAACCGCCTGCCGTTTTATAGTATGTCGGTCAATGTGTAAAAACCTACGATTTCTTCAAGTTGAGTGAAGAAATGGAACGCTAATTCAGTGTTGGGCGATCGCATCCCGTTTTGGGAAGGCTGCATTCGCCCGACTGAACCATCCGTCAGAGAGATGTTACTGGACATTCTATGAAAGAAGCGATCGCGATACCTCAATGAACGATGAACACTAAGGGGCGATCGCTTTTGTCCATTCTGCGGAATGCAGCGAGATTAAGTGATGCCTGACACCAGCACCAAGCCCAGCACTGCCCCAAACACAATCAAGGCATAAAACTGAACCCGACCATTTTCCAGGTACTTTAGCCCTTCACCCGTAATCAGCGTGACAAATCCAGTCAGATTGACCACCCCATCTACGATACGGATATCGACCTCAAGCACCTGACGGGCCAATCGACGAACGCCCTGCACAAACACCGCATCGTAAATTTCATCAAAGTACCACTTGTTCAGCGACAGTTGGTACAGCGGTTGAATGCTCTTGGCGATCGCACTCGCATTGATCTTGTAAGTCAAGTACATCAGCGATGCCAGCGTAATCCCAATCAGCCCGATGCCAATGGAACTACCGGCCATTGCCAGGAACTCACCCCATTCAAACTCAGCAGGCATCTCTAGCGGTGGCAACCCTTCAACGACCTCACCCGGTGGATGAATGAAAGCCTCAAAGTAATTCACAAAGGGTGTACCCACTAGCCCCAACAGGGCAGAGGGAACCGCCAATGCCACCAGCGGAAACGTCATTGAAAAGGGAGACTCATGGGGAGATTCACTGTGGTGATGTTCACCATGGGCTTCATTACCAGGTGGATCAACCGTTAGCTCTTGGGGGTCCATCGCACCGGGGCCAAATGCTAAACCCATGCGCTTAAACTTTTCGCCGAGCAACTGCTGACGGATGTCGCCATTGTTTCCTCGGAAGTCGCCTTCAAAGGTGGTGAAATACATCCGGAACATATAAAAAGCAGTGATCCCCGCTGTTCCCCATCCGATCGCCCATAGCACCGGGCTAACTGAGAAGGTGGAACCCAAAATTTCATCTTTTGACCAAAATCCTGCAAATGGCGGAATCCCGCAAATAGCCAATGTCCCGATCAAAAAGGTCGTTGCCGTTATCGGCATAAACTTCCGCAGCCCGCCCATCAAGCGCATATCCTGAGCTAGAGCCGGATCATGGCCAACGACCTCTTCCATGCCGTGAATGACTGATCCCGAACAGAGGAACAGCATGGCTTTGAAATAAGCGTGGGTCATCAAGTGGAACAGTCCAGCACCGTATGCTCCAACTCCCATCGCCATGACCATGTACCCCAATTGAGACATGGTGGAATAGGCCAGCCCTTTCTTAATGTCGTTCTGGGTGACAGCGATACTGGCTCCCAGAAATGCGGTGATAGCTCCCGTCCAAGCAATAATGTCCATGACTGTTGGCAGTTGCTCAAACACTGGGAACATCCGGGCAATGAGGAAGACGCCGGCGGCTACCATTGTGGCAGCGTGGATGAGGGCCGAAATGGGGGTGGGGCCTTCCATCGCATCCGGTAGCCAGACGTGCAGCGGAAATTGTGCCGACTTCGCCACGGGGCCGAGAAATATAAGAATACAAAATAGCGAGGCTAATCCAACACTCAGCCCGCCCGACTGAACCAAGTCTGCGAGGCGATCGCCCACTTCTTGGAACTCAAAACTGCCCGTTGCCCAATACAGCGCCAAAATGCCTAGCAGTAACCCAAAGTCGCCGACTCGGTTAGTCACAAACGCCTTTTGGCAGGCCTCGGCAGCGGCTTTGCGATCGTACCAAAAGCCAATGAGCAGATAGGAACACATTCCCACCAACTCCCAAAATACATAGACTTGCACCAAGTTTGGACTGATGACCAGCCCCAGCATGGATGAACTAAATAGGCTCAAGTAGGCATAAAACCGAACATAGCCGGGATCGTGAGACATATAGCCATCGGTGTAAATCATCACCAGAAAGGCTACCGTTGTCACCACTACCAGCATGAGAGACGTGAGGTGGTCGATGGTGTAGCCCATCGACAGGTGGAAGTCTCCGGCAGAGGCCCAGTCAATCGTTTGCAAGTAGGGGGCGTGTCCTTGAAGCTGGCTCCATAGGAGACCAAAGGACATCATCATCGTGATACCAACTAGGCTCACGATGAAAATGGAGGAGAGGCTGCGGGCACGATTTACCACATCCCCATAGGACACTAGGCCCAAGCCCACTAACATCGCCCCTAATAGGGGTAATACTGGAATAAGCCAGGCGTACTGATAAAGCGATTCCATAACTGTCATTTCTTCTAATCTTCTATGGCCACGTAGGGATCTGCGTGCAGGGATGGACGAGCGACTGTCCCCGTAGGCAAAACTGCTTACATTCTGACATACTGCTGACCGCTGGGCGATCGCGCTGGATTGAATCCACCTGCTGCGGTCAATGGGCAATTCGGTAGATAGCGAATAGTCCTAGCCATCAGATGACGCTATTCAGATCTAGGTCATTCAAGCCATCGTTCAGCAGTCGTCACTCCGTAATCATCACTCCGCCACAGTCTAAGAGCAATTGTGCACTTGTGCTTCTCATTCTTAAGCAATTTAGTAGATTTTTGAGCCTGGAGGGATGTATCCGTAGTGAGATTTTGATTGGGAGGCGATCGCGCTCTGATGCGGGACGCTCCGCAAAACTGGCACACCCCTCTCCAGAACGGCTAGATTGAGATAGCTAAGCTAAAAGCTGTCGCGCTGAATAGTGGACTCAGTGGACTCGCGGCGCTCATCAATCTGGCGGATGCTTACGGTCAACCCTGACCGGAATGTTAGGACACAGTAGCGTAGCATTTCTGTAATGCCCGATTGTTAACCGCTGCTGGCTGGGCATTGACGGCTAATTGACTACCCAAAGATTCTGAATTGGGCATAGAAACCGCTTACAGGATTTTGGGCGACGTAGGGGACAGACCTCCTGACCTGTCGGGTCGTTAAAGGTTTACACGTTTTGCTAATCAGCCAGGCGTTGAACATTCGGTTCTTAAATGCTTAGCACTGCCGGATACAGAGTTCAAAATTCAGGGTGCAACGTTCAGGGTGCAACGTTATAAAAACGATGCGCTTGCGAATGGCGCTGCGCCAAGCCGCAAGTCTGTCCCATTCTCATCTAGAACGGATGGAACCTTTGCCAATGAGACCCTCTTTCTGCGGTGCGTTTGGGACTTGCTCCAGATTCCAAATCGGTTCTACAGAACCCATCTGACATGTTTCCATAGCGGGCTTTTGCTACGGTTCAGGAATTTCTCAGCATCCTGACTGCGAGACTGGCGAAGTTAGCGCTTCAGCCAAACTCTTAATTGAATTGTGTCGTGGTCTTTCCTCTCTCCTCTTATTTATCGGCTATCCACGTTTGAGGCATTTGGCTTTATGAATCGATTACTCCCTGTTCTTCGCCGATTTCGTCGCGTCCATGGTGTGCTGGCACTGGCGACGGCTGTTTCTGTTGTGATTCCTGTGGCGCACTCGACTGTAGCGTCTGCGATGGACGGGCCGAAGGCGGTATTGGATGAAGCCTGGCAGATTGTTAATCGAGAGTATGTTGATCCTGAATTTAACCAGGTCGATTGGCAAGCGGTTCGTCAAGAGTTGCTAGAGCCAGAGTATGGCTCCCGCGAACAGGCCTATGCGGCCCTGCGGGACGCTCTGGGGCAGTTGGATGATCCCTACACTCGGTTTATGGATCCAAGGGAGTTTGAAACCCTCACTAATCAGACGTCTGGAGAATTATCGGGAGTCGGTATTCGTTTAGAGATTGATGAAAACACGAACCTGCTTCGAGTCGTTGAACCCCTTGCCAATTCTCCGGCGATGGCTGCGGGGGTGCGATCGGGGGATGTGATTGTTGAGATTGATGGTCGCCCAACTTGGGGAATGCCTGTTGAAGATGCCTCGGCATTGATTCGCGGTAATGTGGGTACTCAAGTCAATTTGCGGATTCGGCGCGATCGCGTTGGTGAGTTTCAAGTGTCTCTGAACCGATCGCGAATTGAGATCCCGGCGGTGTTTTACAACGTGCAGCAGGAGGGGAGCAACCGCGTTGGCTATATCCGGCTAACGGAGTTTAGTTCCCATTCACCCGAACAGATGCAGCGGGCGATCGAAGCGCTGTTAGCGGATGACGTGAATGGCTTTGTGCTGGATTTGCGCGGTAATCCCGGCGGTTTGCTCTATGCCAGCATCGACATTTCCCGGATGTGGATCAATGAGGGGACGATCGTGCATACGATGGATCGCCGGGGGGAGATGGAAGATATTTTTGCGGATCAAACGGCCCTAACGGATTTGCCGCTGGCGGTATTGGTGGATGGTTCATCGGCTAGCTCTAGCGAAATTTTGACAGGGGCGCTGTTGGATAATGAGCGGGCAACGGTCATTGGTAATCAAACGTTTGGCAAGGCGCTGGTGCAGTCGGTTCATCCGCTGTCGGATGGGTCAGGGCTGGCGGTTACGGTCGCTCATTACTACACGCCTGATGGTACGGACATTAGCCAACTCGGCATTAGCCCAGATGTTGAGGTGCGGCTGACGGAGGATCAGCGGCGCAATTTGTCTGAGCAACCGGCCTTGGTGGGTACGAATGCAGATCCTTACTATGCGCAAGCGCTCCAGTCGCTCCAGGCTCAGATGTTGGCGAATCGGATGCGATCGCAATCGGCACAACTGGATTAGTCGGTTTCCAGTATTGACCGCACGGCTTGGTTTGTAACCCCCATTGTTGACCGACGGGATCACTGCGATCGCCGTCGGTTTTGCTGTGGGGATCACATTCGCGGCGGTTGGGTTGGCAGCCGCGCCAGGCTACGGGGTGCAATTTTAGAGCGATCGCCCCTCACTCTGCTGAAGCTGATCGATCAAATCGGTTGCCGTTTTGGACGGCGCTTTGCAGCTCAGTCCTTGGCAGACCATGCCGATCGCCCCCTCTGGTAATTCGGCGGACTGACTGTAAACCGTTGTGGGATGGTATAGCCGCGCCAAACTTGGAATGGTATCGATGCTAGTGCGTACCAACGTATTATTCTGAAACCAATCCAGGGCTGAGAAAAGACTGGGACACACCTGGGGCGCTTGGTTGAGGACGGCATTGACTCCTGCAAGGGCTTGCTCAGCTCGATCAAGATAGGTGAGGTCTTCGGTAAGCAAAAACAGGCGAACTAGGTTGGCGATCGCAATCCCGTTGGCAGAAGGGGTAGCATTATCGTCAATGCTGCGTTCCCGCACGATCAAATCAGCGCGATCGTCGGTGTTGTAGTAGCCGCCCTGTTCCTCGCTCCAGAGATAGTGATCAAACTCGTGTTGGAGGGCGATCGCCCGTTCTAGCCATGGCGTTGAGGGGGATTGCCCCAGTGTGATCGATGCTTGCTGCACATCAATCAACGCTTTGATAAACAAGGCATAATCTTCGGACTGGGCGACGACGCTAGCTTCACCGTCGTAGTTTAGCCGATGGAAGCGATCGCCCACCCACTGGTGATCCAAGATAAACTGAACCGCTGCGATCGCGAGGTTGAGATATTCCGCAGATGTAAACACTGCGGCAGCCCGAGCTAACCCAGAAATCATCAAACTGTTCCACGCCACGATGAGTTTCGTATCGGTGACGGGGGGAATCCGTCCAGGCCAGTCAGTTCCAGTTGCCGATTGGCGATCGACAGCCGGCGGAAACGTCGGCACCTCTGCCGGGGGCGCACCATACCGCACCGCAAATAGTTTGGACAATGCCGCCTCAGATTCACGGGTCAGCATTCCTGGACTCAGGCGCTGCAAGACGTTCTGTCCTTCAAAATTGCCAGCCTCCGAAATGGTAAAAGGCTGAGCAATTAACGCATTCAGCTCTTCAGCGGTCAATAGATGGGACAGTTCGGCATAGGTCCAAACATAAAACGCGCCTTCTTCGGGTTCTGCCGCCGCCGCCGTTATAAAGCTATCGGCATCCTGCGCGGCGTAGAAGTAGCCGTCTGGGGCTGTCATTTCCCGCTTCAGCCAGGCTACTGTGCCAGCGATCGCCCGTTCATAGGCTGGTTCGTGCTGCCCCATCGCCCACAGTTCTGCCAAATATTCCACAATTTGCCCATTGTCGTAGAGCATTTTTTCAAAGTGGGGCACTGTCCAAGTGGTATCGACGGTGTAGCGATGAAAACCCCCGGCTACGTGGTCGTAGATGCCGCCCAGGGCTAGGTGCAAGCCCCGCTGTTCACAGAGCGATCGCCCATCATATCGGGGGGGATCCTGGACATCGCTAGCGCCCGGACGAGTGGCTCGCAGGGCTGTTAGCGCATAGGGAATCATCGGGAAGCTTGGCCCATCCTCTCGGCTGCTGAGAATGCCAGCACTGTAGGTTAAGCCTTTGCGGAGGAGGTCGTCGTCTAATCCGTCCTGCGATCGCAACATCGTCATCTGCTGCAACCGTTCCATGATCTGCGTTTTCACCGAGCCAACTTTGCCGTCTTCGGTGTCATAAAACTCTCGCAGTGCGGTCAGCACTTGCAAAAAGCCGGGACGACCATAACGCGGTTCGACTGGAAAGTAGGTGCCGCCATAAAACGGAATCAAATCATCGGGAGATAGCACCACGTTTAGCGGCCAGCCGCCCTGTCCGGTCATCATTTGCAGGGTTTGCATATAGATGCTGTCAATATCGGGGCGCTCTTCCCGATCAACTTTGATGGCAATATAATTCTCATTCATGTATTGGGCGATCGTCTCATCTGAGAAGGCTTCTCCCTCCATGACCGTACACCAATGGCAGCTTGAATAGCCGATGGAGAGAAAAATGGGACGATTGCCGTCACGGGCAGCGGCGATCGCCGCATCACACCACGGCCACCAATCGATCGGGTTTTCAGCATGTTTACGGAGATACAGGCTTTGGGACTGGGCAAGACGATTGGTCATGGCAAAACTGCTTGAAAGTTGCTTGTATGTTCTGCGGGCACTCTAACGCTAGATGGCTACTCAACACCATCACAGCCGCTACGGTTCGACTATGATTTAGTTAAAGTTTTTTAAATTAATGCTTGCAGGCGCAATCAAGCGATCGCCGAACCAGCCAGACCCTATTCAAACAAGCGAAAATAGGGATACAGTACCGGCGCACCCGGCTCTTTCTCTAGGTCAAAGTTAATGATATGCCAGCGGGGTTCTTCTTTCGGTTCAGGGCTAAACTCCACGGGCAGCCCATACAGCCGAGGGGACGTTGAATCATCCTGTCCCCGCCAGGGCGTACTGCGTTCGAGATAGCTGCTGACCAATTCTTTGTAGCGATCGGCAATAATCACCCGCGTAGCGCGATAGCCCTGAGTGTAGAGGCGATCAAGGGCTTCATGAATCTCAAACCGGATGCCGTCTGGATGAGTATGCTGACGATACCATTCACCTTCCCAGCGCCGCCAGTGCCGTCCTGACTGGAGATGAACGAGTTCTTCCGTTTTGGGATCAGCCTCGAATGCACCATGACGCGGGCATAGGTAGGTATCTGTCAATGTCAGTGCCGGAATCGTCTGCCGGCAATGAGGGCATTGAATTTCAGGACCAAAAATTGGATATTGTAAAGCTGGATTTATCATGAAGGTCTGCCAGCGTTGTCTCCGTTAACCAAAACTAAAATGATGGATCGCCGTTGCCGAGGCAAACGACAACCGGCGGCTAGTCTCTGGAATTGATGGGGCTGTCTCGGCTTTAGCTTGCAGAGAACGCAACCGTCCCCCAGCCCTACCCAGCCCTTGGGGGATACGGCCTCAATTATAACGGCAACGCTCTAATGCCTACTGAATCGTCTGCTTTTTCGTTATGGTTGATAGTTGTTGACAACCTTAGCAGAAATAAGCACCTATGATCCGCGAGTCCGACGCATCTTTCGATCGCCCTCTGTTTCCGCAACCTGACTGCTCGGCGGCGGCGTTTATTGCTGACAATGCAACCGTGATGGGGCGAGTCACGATCGCGGCTGGTGCCAGTGTGTGGTACGGGGCAGTGGTTCGGGGCGATGTGGAGACCATTCACCTCGGCGCGAGTTGCAATGTTCAAGATGGGGCAGTGCTGCATGGCGATCCCGGCCATCCAACGGTGCTGGAGGAGTATGTGACAATCGGGCACCGGGCGGTGGTTCACAGTGCTTACATTGAAGCGGGTTGCTTAATTGGTATTGGGGCGATTGTGCTGGATGGGGTGCGTGTGGGTACTGGTAGCATCATCGGCGCGGGCTGTGTTGTGACTAAAGATGTGCCACCGCGATCGCTCATGGTTGGGGTTCCGGCCAAACGACTGCGGCAGATTTCCGATGAGGAAGCCGCCGATTTAATTGAACATGCTAAACGATACGAGCGCTTGGCGTTGACCCATGCGGGCAAGGGTACGGACTTGGGGTTCTGTTGAGACGGTTGGTCGATGCTCCGGTGGATAGCTCGATCGCCCTCTCCGCTTGAGTGTTAGCGATCGCTCGCTGGTTTAGGTGCCGAGGCTGATTCTGGTGACTCGGTGGATAGCGCAGGATTAGTGGTTGATTCGGGTTCAGATTCGGGTTCAGATTCGGGTTTAGGAGCAGCACCCTCCGTCACCTCGGTCGGTTCACTCAGGTTTTCCGGTGCATCAGTACGAGCAGGATGATCAAGCGCAGGATCATCTTCGGTCGATCGCTCGAACATCAGCATTTCCTGACCGACGACAGGACTACGGGCCAGCACTTGCCCGTCTCGGTCCACAATTTCTAATTTGGTGAAGCCATACTCTTGCGATCGCCGCCAGAGTGCCTGACTGACCTGCAAGCGATCGCTGCCCAAGTCATTCCACCCTCGGCTGACGGTGAGGGCTAAGCGTCCACTGAGAAAGTTAGCCTGTGCCGATTGAATCAAATCGTCACCATAGTCTTCAGAGACTTCAGCAATTTGATCCCGCAGATCATTCAGCAATTCGCTAGTCAACGATAGGTCGGCTTGGGGGGCGGGGGGCGATGCTGTTTCAGACGGGTTAGGCGACGATGACGAGGCAGGGGCGATCGCTGGCACCGTTTCGGTTGGTTCGGGGGTATTTTCGTCCGTCGGCTGGGTATTCTCCTCAGCCGTATCTTCCGTCGTTCCTTCTTTCGTCGTTCCCTCGTCCGTTGTTTCTGGGGTTTCCTCAACCGTCAACTCCATCGGTACCGATATGCCAGACGGTTCGGGAACCGAAGCAGGGGCCGACCGAATTGAGACAGTAATCCACAATGCCCCCATTGCGATCGCCGTCATCAAGCCACCGACGACCGGGTTTGGCAACCTGTCGCCAATGCGGTTGGGTAACACCACACGCCCTACCTTTACCAACACCGTCCAGATGAATCCCAATACAGTCAGACCAACGCGCAGAACGAGGGGGCGATCGCGTGTTGCCGATGCAGGAGCCGCCTCGCGATCCAAATCGGCTGCATCGGTCGGCACATCCGTCTGCACTGACTGCGGCGTAGACACCACAGCGGCTTCTAAATCTGGCGTTGTCCCCTGCAATGGCTCGCGGCTGATCTCGTCGGCATCTTCTGGAGCGATAGCAGCTTCAGCATCATCTGTTGTCCCTAACGTTTCTAAATTGTTGATAGGACTGTCAGTCGTGTTCGTGGCGTTGGGTCTGTCAGTAGCCGTCGTAACGTCAGTAATAGTTGTAACGTCGGTGACATCAGTAACGTCGGTGACATCAGCGGCATCAGTAACATCAGCGGCATCAGTGGCGCTAGCGGCATCGGCGGTTGGGTCGGCTGCACTAGAGCGATCGCCCCCAGTAGGCTTTTCCGGGGGCTGGGATGGTACGCCGGGTTGGGCGATCGCCGTAGGTACGGTGCGTTCAATCTGCTCCAGCGCCCACTGCAACGTCAGAATGAGCAATCGCAAAATCAGAATTAACAGCGATCGCACAATCGGCGCACCGATCGCCCACAATCTCTGAAGAATCGCTAATACTTGGTCAAGCGTTTTCTGAGCGGTACGAATCATCGTTGAAAATGCATCCCCGCTACCAAACGAATCGGCATCGGACATCTCAATCCGGTTCGGCACCGCTGTCGTTGATTGAGAAGGCGGCAATGGGTTTGGGGGCTGCTTGTCCATCTCGGTTTCTGTGGCGTTGGTGGAGGCTGCCTGATCTGCTGCGATCGCGCCGTCCGTTTCCTGAACCGGCCCTTCGTCCGCCACTTCAGAGGGCGCTAGTTCCGGCTGTGCCTCATCCACCATCGGCGAATCTGACGAATCTGACGCAGCCGCTGGACTGTCCAAGGCATCCGAGAAATCGCCTGGTATATTGTCCTCATCCGCCTCATCCGCCTCATCCGCCTCATCCTGAACTGTGTCCGCTGCCTCTGGTTCAGACTTGACAGGTTCCTCGCCAGCCGCCGTTACCGCCGCATCCATCTCGGCGTCAGCATCAGGGGTTGGCGGTTGGTCAGATGGCAACTGATTGGCATGATCCTCAGACATAACGCTTTCCTAATCGCAATGTAGTTCTTGGTTCACATCGTAGGCGACGCCGCACAAGGGCAGATCCAGTCCATCCCAAGCGCCTTCATCCAGGCGACCCCTCGCCGATGCGGTTGGGGCTGTCATCGCAGATCCCAACTGGTTTCTGTGATCGACGCGCCGGGCTGAATGACGCGCTCTGTGGGAGTATTGGGCGATCGCAGGGATCATCAATGCTGGCGGCATAGCAGCAGGGGCAGCAGTCGCGTTCATTCAGCATGACTCAGCACTCTGATTGACTGATCCAAAATTCTGCACAGGGCACAAAACCCGCTCATAGGTTTAGACAACATATTAGGGCAGGTCTCCCGACCCCTGCGATGATTGGCGGTTAGCCAATTTTGTCAGTCAGCCCAGCACACCCGCTCTCCAGCCTCAATCTATCATTTTGTTTTGTAAGCACCTCACAACATTTACAAGCAATGACATAAGCCGCTGTCCCTGCGTTGTCCAAGGGTCTTGACCATAACCGTCCCCTTTTGCTGCCCGCTTTTTGACGATTTTTGCGATCGCCCAGAGTGTGATACTTACTCCGGCGTAATACAATGACATACTGGCTGTCTCACCAGATAACAAAGCACCGCTTCTGCCGCACACCGTAATTTTAGGTTTATTGAATAGTCAAAAGGGTTTCTTATGAGTGCTTCGATTCGCTTCCTCATGTGTTCACCTCATCATTACGAGGTAGATTATGTAATCAATCCGTGGATGGAGGGAAATATCCACAAATCATCGCGCGATCGCGCCGTCGAGCAATGGCAAGGGTTATACCAACTCATCAGTGAACACGCCGCAGTGGATCTGGTTAAACCGCAGCCCGGCTGGCCCGATATGGTCTTCACCGCTAATGCCGGATTAGTCTTGGGCAAAATCGCAATACTCAGCCGCTTCTTCCATCCTGAACGCCAAGGCGAAGAACCCTACTTCAAAGAATGGTTTGAAGAACAGGGGTTTACTGTGCATGAACTGCCAAAGGATTTGCCGTTTGAAGGCGCAGGCGATGCCCTGCTTGATCGAGAAGGGCGGCATCTCTGGGCTGGGTATGGCTTCCGTTCTGAACTCGATTCACATCCGTACTTAGCAAAATGGCTAGATGTGGAAGTTCTATCGCTACGGCTAGTTGACGATCGCTTCTACCACATTGATACCTGTTTCTGTCCGCTAACCGATGGCTATCTGCTGTATTATCCGCCCGCATTTGACGCCTATTCCAATCGCCTCATCGAACTGCGCGTGCCGCCAGAGAAGCGGATTGTGGTGCAAGAAGCCGATGCCATAAACTTTGCTTGCAATGCGGTCAATATCGATCGCATCGTCATTATGAACAGTGCCAGTGCCGCCCTCAAACGCCAACTGAATAACGTCGGTTTCCAGTTGCTCGAAACGCCATTGGCCGAGTTTTTGAAAGCTGGCGGTGCGGCCAAGTGCCTAACATTGCGTGTGACCGAGCCAATTCATGAAGCAGTTCATGCCACTGCTACCTATGAAAGCCGCACCATCAAGCTTGAGGGGCATTTGCTGGATTCCGGCTTGATTAACCAGGCCCTCGATGTCATCACTGAAGGCGGCGGCAGTTTCCAAGTCCTCAACTTTGACCTCGGCATTCAGCGCCAAAGTACGTCTCAGGCTGAGGTGCGGGTATCAGCTCCTAGCCATGATGTGATGGAAGAAATTATGTCGCAGTTGATCGACCTAGGCGCGATCGCTGTTCCTACCGAAGCCTCTGATGTACAGACTGAAACGTCGCCGAAGACGGGCGTGGCTCCCGATGATTTCTACGTCACCACCATCTACCCCACTGAAGTTCGGGTGAATGGGGAATGGGTGCAGGTACAGAACCAACGGATGGATGGGGCGATCGTAGTAGACCAAACCGGAGCGCAAACCAAGGCGTACTGTCGTCTCATTCGAGATATTCAGGCAGAGCAGCAGGTTGTGGTTGGCGTGGAGGGCATTCGCACCGTTCGCAAAGCCGATTCCCGCGAGCCGCGCGCGACCCAAGAGTTTAGCTTTATGGGAGCTGGTGTTTCCAGCGAGCGCCGGGTTGAATTAGTGGTAGAACAAATTGCCTGGGAACTCCGCAAGATTCGTGAGCAGGGCGGTCGCGTTGTGGTGACGGCGGGGCCGGTGGTGATTCATACCGGCGGCGGCGAACATCTGTCGCATCTGATTCGCGAAGGCTATGTCCAGGCATTGCTGGGAGGAAATGCGATCGCTGTTCACGACATTGAGCAATCCTTGATGGGAACATCATTGGGTATGGATATGCAGCGCGGCGTTTCTGTGCGCGGCGGTCACCGGCATCATCTCAAAGCCATCAACACCATTCGTCGCTATGGCAGCATTGCGGCGGCTGTTGAGCAGGGTGTGTTGCAGTCCGGTATTTTCTACGAATGTGTGCGCCACAACGTTGAGTTTTCCCTAGCGGGTTCTATCCGGGATGATGGGCCACTGCCAGACACCCAGATGGATTTGATTCAGGCGCAGCAAGACTATGCGCGATTGATTGAAGGGGCAGATATGATTTTGATGCTATCTACCATGCTGCATTCGATCGGGGTCGGCAATATGACCCCGGCGGGCGTGAAAATGGTCTGTGTAGACATCAACCCGGCTGTTGTAACCAAATTGAGCGATCGCGGCTCTGTGGAATCCGTGGGTGTTGTGACGGATGTGGGCTTGTTCCTCAGCCTGCTGGTGAAGCAACTGGAAAAACTGCATACACCTCCAGTAGTGGTTTCGTAGACGGCTGCCCCCGCTGTGCTAATTACGAGTAGCAGGCGTAAAGCCCCCGCGTTTCAACCGGGGGATATAAGCGCA
>CAYSIR010000044.1:0-11531 GCA_964431105.1 uncultured Leptolyngbya sp.
AGATGTCTCAAACCCAGATCTATAGCAATCCTATTTGGATTGTGAGAAGGATTCCGCAGGAATCCTTCTCACAACAACCATTCTCACTTCACAACTCATTTAGGATTGCTATATGGCAATAGCGGTTTTGTTTAGAATATGGGATGGCGGCTCAGCGCTATACAGGATTGGGATGCACTTGATAAAGACTAGGTGATGGCTTTGTGTTAACCCAAACAGCCGGGCTGAATCTAGGCTAAGATAACCAGTTACAGTCTTAGACGGCGAGAAACGCTCTGCGAAAAAAATCTTAGCTGGCCTTCCAGCACTGACTCAGCCAGTTAATCCGTTCCTGGCGCGAGGCGTTAAATTGTTGGACAACGCTCCAAAACTGAATCGCAGTGGTGGCGTCGTTAATATAAACTCTGAGGGGCTGCCCATACTGACAATGACAGATGATGGAGAGCTGCTGAAGTCGGCGATAAACTTCCCAGCGATCGCATCGATTAACAAGCGTTGCTTCGTTAAAATCAAGGTGAGAATAAGCAGAATTCATTAATCTATCTCCTTGCAATGTAGTTACGTCATGCAGATGCCAGCATTGGCACTGAAAAGTCAGTGTATTTGGAAGGTGAACCGGAACCGTAAGCGAAAAAACAGATGCGAGTGCTAAACCGTGAAGACCGTTATCGCCTTTTTGTTTACTCAGTCAATCCATACAAGTTACTTGAACACTTATAGATATCTACAGATGGATAGGTAAACTGATAATGTAAGAAATATAAGAGGCACCTCTGTAGGAGGCAGTACAGAACTATAAAAATCCACAATGAAAACCTACAGAGGTGCTGAACTAAACTATCTCAACGTCAGACCGATCTGTGATTAAGGATTAAGCATTACCGTTCCGTGAAATTCCTAGCACAAGGCTATCCGGGGCCAGGAAGTGGTTGTTGTGAATGGCGCGATCCTCTGTTTTCAATAGGATTTGTTCGTACAGATACCGAGTGGCGCGATCGCCCAAGCTTTCGGCTTGATTCGCTAACCGACGCAGTAATTCAACAATGGCTTGCTCAGCCGCAAGATCATGTTCAATCATGGTGCGGGCATTGAAAACACCATCTTCTTCTGGTGTAAAACAGCACAGGTTGGCTAACCCAGAAAAGCTAGCTACCGGCACGCCACCCAAACCATTCAGGCGTTCACCCAGATCGTGGACGTGACCCTGAGCTTCTAACGCGCTTTCATTGAACCAATCGTGAATCATGTAAAATTCGCTACCTTCCACCACAAAATGATGTTTTTGATATTGCAAGTGGAGCGCCTGAAAGCTGGCGAGGGCCGTATTCAGTCCTTCACAGACCGGAGTTGTAACATTGGACTCCAAGTTGATGGGGTTGCTTTGAACCTCCCCCCAGGCTTGAACAAGGCTTTGTGTCATTGTCGTCATTTGGGTCTCCCAATACTTTGAAACCTGATTGAATCAATCGACATATTTCATCAGCACAAGGGCAACAGAAATATGTTTTCGTACCTGAACCGATGCTTACTGGCAAAACGGACTGTGGCAGCCAGTTTTAATAAGATAAAGATGAGCGTGAGGCTACGACTGGCAAACCCTGGCTTTGTTGCGATCGCTATTAGCCGGTGAGCTTGCAGATAAACAGCGATACTCAGCCGCCAGTCTCCATCTTCATCTACTCATTAGTATGAGTGGCAATACTAATGGGGAACTGCCTCCGTATTGGAATCCTTACAAAACAGTTACAAACTTTTTGAAAATTTAGAAGTCGTAAACTGTATCAGCCGAGTGAGCCAGGGGTGGGGTAAATGAAGATGTCCATTGCGATCGCACCACAGCATCATTGGTTGCCCAACACATAAACGACTTAGAACAGAATGATTCGCGTCTACCCAGACTCCTAACTGTCGATCATCAATGGTTGTGAATACAACATAAAGACGGTTTCCCAAAGCGGCCTGGCGAGAGACTATTGCCGATACGCTGGAGAGCATCCAAGCTGAATGCTTGCTTTGACCAAATGCCACCGCGCTGAACCTTTTTCCTGAATACTTCTCAAGAACAGGTTGATTAAATGGTCTGCTTTGCAGGAGCCGCTCCATGGGTTGAACCATTTTGTTGAACTACTTGACTGAATCACTTGTGAATGGCTTGAATCATTCAGTTGGAACACCATGAGAATGATTTGCAAGAGGCTGAACTTCTTCTAATCTAGGCTTGATGAGAGAGATTGTCAATAAAGCAATCTTATGAATCATGAAGCTTCGTAAACCTTGGTCGATTGGTCGGAGCCGTCTGTTGGGCATTGAGTATCGAGGATGACCGTTTAAGCCGTGGGTGTCGGGCGATCGCACGGCTGTCTTATTCAGAATGGCGTTCTATTCTGGCGATCGCATCCTGGGGCGCAAGCTGTAACGGTTGCCCTAGGGCGATCGCTGGGGCTAAGTGATAACAATTTCAAATAGTTACTAACAATTGTCAACACTACTCATAATTGGCTGGTGATATTCTTATGTGAAAATCACGAATGGGTAGTCCTCTATTGGTCAGGATTTTGGGTGGCGTGGGCGTCGTCCACACTACCCAAAATCCTGACATGAAACCACTACCCACGAATGGCGACCGGCTCAGGTGCCGTTAGAGAGAAATTAAGCGACACAGTAGCGATCGCGGCCTTGTTCTTTAGCGGTGTAAAGGGCGCGATCGGCGGCTGCAAATAAATCATCGGCGATCTGCGCATCCAAAGGCACCATGGAGGCAATGCCCATACTGACTGTAATATAGTCGCTAATAGTGGAGTCCGCATGGGGAATTTGCAGGCGGGCGATCGCCTCTCGGATCTGTTGCGCAATATGAACAGCCCCCGCACTATCCGTATTGGGTAAGATAATTGCCAGCTCTTCCCCGCCGTAGCGGGCCACTAAATCCGCCGGACGGCGGATCACTTGGCTCAGGGCTTGGGCGATATGTTTGAGACAATCATCCCCGGCTTGATGCCCATAGCGATCGTTGTAAGCTTTGAAGCAATCAACATCACACACGATCATAGACAGGGGCGATCGCTCCCGTCGCAGCCGCCGCCATTCCTGTGCTAAATATTCATCAAAGCGTCGTCGATTGGCCAGTTGTGTCAGTCCATCAAGATGGGCCAAGCGCTGGAGTTCGAGATTGGCATCTTGCAACGCTTGTTCCGACTGCTTTTGGCGAGTAATATCTCGGAATGTTACGGCAAAGCCATCGCCCAACTTCACCGACACAACTTGAAACCACGTCGGCTGATTCCCCTTGTGATAGATCAACTCCCGCTCTAGGACATGCCCCGTCTCAACCACCTGCACCAATTCATGAAAAAGCGGTTCGTCAATGCGGCTAATGAGCTTACGCAATAGGAATTTGCCAACTAGCTCTTCCCGTGCCCGACCAATGGTTCGCGCCGCTACGGGGTTGACTACCAAACAGCGGAAATCGGCAATGTGTCCATGTTCATTGCGCACGGACTGTGCCGCCCCAACCCCGTCAAGGGAGCTGTTCAGCACACTGGACAACAGCGCACGAGATTGATACAAAATTTCCTCCGTCTGCTGGCGCTGTTCAATCTCTTCCTGAAGCCGCTGATTTTGCTCGCTGAGCTGCCGACGCTGGCGCTGAATTGTAAGATGATTTTCGAGCCGGGCTAGCACTTCCTCTACCTGAAATGGCTTGCTGACATAATCGGAGCCACCCGCCTGAAACGCCGTTACCTTATCTAATCCATCATCCAATGCACTCAGGAAAATAATCGGTGTATGGCGGGTTCGGTCAATGGCTCGTAATGCTTGACAAACCTCATACCCATTCATGTGGGGCATGTTGATATCGAGCAAGATAAGATCAGGAACTCGGCTATTTACAGCATTTAGGGCCATTTCACCATTGATGGCTTTGCGAACTTTATATCCTTGCTCAAGTAAAAGAATAGACAGTAACCGAATATTGTCGGGTTGGTCATCCACAACAAGAATGTCAGCCTTGGCTGGGGAAGGTGGGTCACTCGTCATGAGTTGACTGATCCAGTTGAATAATGTGGTCAAATTGAAAGTTATCAGTGAGCTGGATGAGGATGGCACTCAACTCTGAATGTTGGGGGGGAATGTCTTGGATCAGGGCATAGAGTTGGTCATCATCGCAGCCTCGCGCGGCCATAAAAACGTTTTTAATCCAGGCATCGGGCATCACAGCAAGGTGTTCCGTTGTCAGTAGCGGGGGGGCTGCCGATCGCGTTGAAGGGAAGTGAGTGTCTTCGTATAGGTACTCTAGCCCCAAATATTCTGACATTTTTGCAAAGATATCGGCTTCCCGAAAAGGCTTACGCACAAAATCATTGCATCCTGCCGATAGAACAATGGAGCGATCTTCTTCGAGGGCACTGGCCGTGAGTGCTAAAATCACGGTCGCCTGACCTTTGAGGGCAGCGCGAATGTGTTTGGTGGCTTCGTAGCCATCCATCACCGGCATCCGCATATCCATCCAAATCAGGTGTGGCTCCCACTCTTCCCACAGGGCGATCGCCTCTTTTCCATTTTGGGCTTCCCGCACCGACAATCCCACCGGCGACAGCAGCTTCATCAGCAATTGGCGATTTTCCCATTTATCATCCACCACTAAGATGCGGTATTGAGGCGAGCCGGGTGCAAGACCCACCACATAGCGGTCAGGTTCGATCGCTTCTAAATCCGCTGCCTGAACCGGCGACACTTGAATATAAAACTCAAACTGCGAACCTTGCTGGAGGATGCTGCGAACGACAATATCACCGCCCATCATTTGCACAAATTTACGGCTGATGGGCAACCCCAATCCTGTACCCTGGTTGGATTGTCGCCCAGCTTCAGTTTGCACAAACGGATCGAATAGGTGGGTAAGTTCATGTTCGGCAATGCCAAACCCCGTGTCGGTAATTTCAAAATAGAGTGTACAGGTTGCCGAGTTGGGAGTATTGTTCGGCAAAGAGAGGGTGCAGTTGCCGCCAGTCCAGGCGCGTAATGCTACTGATCCAGTTTCGGTAAATTTGATGGCATTACTGAGCAGGTTGAGCAGCACTTGGCGCAGTTTGCGCGGATCGGAATGAATGTACTGCGGTACGTCGGGGGCGATCGCCATGGTGAAGTCAAGGCCTTGAGCCGTTGCCTTCAACTTCAGCATAGTGTAGAGACCATCGATGAGAGCGTGCAGGTCAAAGGCTTCGGTCATCAAGACTGTTTTTCCAGATTCAATCTTCGACATTTCCAGCACATCGTTAATCAAATCCAGCAAATGTTCGCCTGCCCGGTGGATAATTTCGATGTTTTGCCGCTGTTCGTAGCTGATTTGCCCGTCTCGCAGCATGATTTGAGTAAAGCCAATGACAGCATTCAGAGGCGTTCGCAGTTCGTGACTCATGTTGGCCAAAAATTCACTTTTGGCTTTGTTGGCGGCATCGGCGGCATCTTTGGCAGATTTTAGAGCGATTTCGGTGCATTTGCGATCGCTGATGTCTTTCACGCTGCCTTCGTAATAAAGTAGGTTGCCATCCTCATCGTGAACCGTGCGGGCCGTTTCCGAAATCCAGAACGTGCTGCCATCCCGTCGTCGCACTTCTGATTCAAAGTTAGAAATTGATCCTTGTTGGTGAAGTAAGTCTACAAACTCATCGCGGCGATGGGGATGAACGTAGAGCGCCTCAGATGTAAAGCCTGACTCCATGAACATTTCAGCAGACTCAAAGCCATACATTTGGGCGAGGGCGGGGTTTGCCGCCAAGTATTGCCCGTCGAGAGTGGTTCGGAAAATACCGTCGATCGCATTTTCAAAAATGCTGCGATAGCTGAACTCAGCTTGCTGCAAAGCTTCTTCAATGCGTTTGCGAGATGTGATGTCTTCAATGACGGACAAAATGCAGGGTTTGCCATTCACCGGAATAACGTCGGCGGACACGATTCCGGTAATAATCTCGCCGGATTTTGCCACAAATTCATGTTCCTGCCCCCGCACAGCGCCCTGGGTTTGCAGCATTTTGCGGAATTCTTCTCGCGATTCTAGGTTATGCCAGTTGTTAAATTCTAGGGTGGTGCGTCCGACGACTTCAGTGCGTTTGTAGCCAAAGGTTTCAAGAAAGCGATCGTTGACTTCGATGTAGCGGCGATCGGTGAGGTCTGTAATTGACATAATGACCGGGCTGGCCCGGAAGGCGATCGCAAATTTGGCTTCTGACTGCCGCAGGCTATCTTGCAGTTCTGATTCGGCATCGGCAGGTGTGGGGCGATCGCCGACGGTTTTAACGAGCGTTTCATTCAGACCAATCAACCGGGCATTGAGCTGTTGAAGATGCGATTGATGGTTGAGCCACTGCTGCTGTTGCTGAAAATGCTGGAGGGCTTGGCGAATGGTGATTTCAAAAGAGAGCGAATGCAATGGCAACATCACTAAGCTAAATAACTGGGCGGTTGCCAGGGGTTGGGCGGTGAGGGGGGAGTCTGCGATCGCAATGATGGCTGTTTCGCCCAACCGCACGGATGCTTCGCCAAGGAAGCGATCGGGGGGAAACGGGAGCGATCGCACATCCACAATCAGTAACGGGAGGCTGCCGTGCCGCTGGCGCTGTTGATCGAGGCGATCGAGCATCGCCTCCGGTTGCTGCATAGCACGAATACTTAAATCTGTGACATCACCCGTGCAGTGGGGCATCTGACTGATGGCTGCCAGGACAGACTGATGAAGTGCATCGAGAAGGCTCGACTGGTCACTGACACAAACAACTGGAAAAAATGCTGATGAGGTCATGAATCGTCAATGCATGAAGGGGAATGGCAAGGCCCAGCAGCACACCCAACCGAGGCGATCGCCCGCACCGTTATCATACCCAGCCTAAGTGACGCATATCGTTACCGATCATAAACAGCTTTCCAGACGATCAAACTCCGCTAATCTGGCACAGAGACGTCGTCTGGCGGCTGGGATACGCACCCGCTGCAAGCCTGGGGGAACCTACCCGGACGTTGACAGACGTGGAAATATCCCTAACCGAGCCTATTTTGTAACCATCCAGTTCTCCCCTGCGTTGACATCTGCCACCAGCGGCACGGTTAGGTCAATGGCAGATTCCATCGTGGTTTGAATAATGGCGCTCACCTTATCCCATTCGTTGGGTGGCAGCTCAAACACCAGTTCATCATGCACTTGCAGCAGCATTCGGGTTTCATAACTCTGAAGCGCCTGGTGCAGCTTGACCATCGCCACTTTGATGATGTCAGCACTCGATCCCTGAATGGGTGCATTAGCGGCAGCCCGGAGTTGCTGTGCGTCATACATTCCTGGCGACTTGATCCGCTCTAAATCGATCGCATTGGGATCAGTCCCCCGCAGTCGCTTCAGGGTGCTGTTATTGAACTCGAAGTAGCGCCGTCGTCCTAGGATGGTGGTGACATAGCCCTGGGCGATCGCCTCTCGCTGCTTTTGCTGCAAATATTCAAACACTAGGGGATAGCGATCATTGAAGCGATCGATAAAAGTCTTGGCCTCAGTGCGGCTGACGCCTGCTTCACGGGCAAACCGGGTAGCGCCCATGCCGTAGATCACGCCGAAGTTAATAATTTTGCCCAGCCGCCGTTCATCGGACGAAATCTCGTCTTTCTCCAGCAACAACTGCGCCGTTAATTGATGCACATCCTGCCCTGTTTGATAAGCTTCCACCAGCACTGGCTCACCGCTGAGATGGGCCAAAATCCGCAGTTCAATTTGGGAATAGTCAGCGGCGGCAAGCATCCAGCCCGGTTCTGGGATAAATGCCGCCCGAATCTGACGACTGAATGCGGTACGAATCGGAATATTTTGCAAATTGGGATTTGATGACGATAGCCGCCCGGTGGCGGTGATGGCCTGGTTGAAATCTGTATGAATGCGTTGGGTGTCGGGGTTGACCAGTGTTGGCAGCGCATCCACGTACGTTGATTTCAGCTTTGACAAGGTGCGATGTTCGATAATGCAGTCGATGACCGGGTGATCCCCTTGCAGTTTTTCTAGGGTGGAGGCATCGGTGGAGTAGCCGGTTTTGGTTTTGCGGGATTTTTTGCGATCGAGTTCTAGGGTGGTAAACAGCAGTTCGCTGAGTTGCTTGGGTGAGCCGAGGTTAAATTCGCTACCCGCTGCCTGATAAGCATTCTGTTCGATCGCATTTAAATCATGCTCAAGTTGCTCAGACAATTTTTTGAGATACGGTCGATCGATGCGAATGCCCCAGTTTTCCATGGCCGCCAACACCGCTTCCAAGGGCAGTTCGACGTTGGTAAATAGGCGCTCTAGGTCGGGGGTGTCTTGCAGGCGCGATCGCAGCTTTTCCACCAGGCGAAATGTCGTCAGCACGTCGGTGCCACAATAATTAGCGACCAACTGAATTTCAACATCGGCAATGGTTTTTCCCTTGGGAACTAGGTCTTTATAGCTTTGCACCGTGCCGTTGAGGTAACGCAGCGTTAGATCTGTTAAATTGTGGCTGTCTTCTGGGTTCAGCACATAGCTAACCAGCATGGTATCGAACACGACTCCGGCCAGTTCAATGCCTTGATGTTTGAGGATGGCGCGATCGAATTTTGCATTTTGCAGCACTTTGGGATAATCGGCACTTTCGAGAATGGGGCGCAGCATTTCTAAAACAGCCGCTTTATCGAGGTTATCACCGGCGGTGTGACCGACCGGAATATAGGCGACATCAGAGTCTTTATCGCCCCAGCAGCAGCCAATCCCCACCAAGTCCGCCTGTCGGGGATTGAGGGCAGTTGTTTCCGTATCCCAAGCAACGGGGCGTTCTGGGTTGGTGCAGCCTTTGAGGTGATCAACCAAGGTTCGGAGGGCGGTCAGGGTTGTAATCACTTGGGGAATGACGACCACTGACTGAATGGCTTGGCTGGCGGCGGTTTCTTCAGCGCTAAAGAAGGCAATATCGTCATCGTCTGATGAAAAGGAGGGGGATCTGAGGGTATCGGTGACTGGGGCGATCGCGCCATCATCCACTGTGCCGCCCAGAATAGTTTGCAGTTTGGGAATCTCCCGTAAAAAAGATCGGAGTTCCAATCGCTCTAGCAACGGAATGACGCGATCGCCCTCAAAGCCCTCCAGCTTAAAGTCTGACGGCTGCTGCTCAATCGGCACATTAAGCTGAATCTGCGCCATAAACTGAGAATGGAGCGCCGATTCTCGCCCCTCTTCTAGTTTTTTGCGGGTTGCGCCCTTGATGTCAGCGATCGCCGCATAAATTTTGTCCAGCGTGCCGTATTCGCTGATGAGCTTGACTGCCGTCTTTGCGCCGATGCCGCGCACCCCTGGAATATTGTCCGACGAGTCGCCACAGAGGGCTTTGTAGTCCACCACTTGGGCCGGCATCACGCCCAGCTTTTCATACACCTGCGTTGGGCCATATTCTGCGCCCCCTGGCGGCACATTCCGCGCAAAGGCGTTGCTGAGGTAGAGCAAACTCACCCCCGTTTTGGCATCCCGCTCTGCATTCACCAACTGAAATAAATCGCGATCGCCGCTCAGAATTTTGACCCGATACCCATCCTGGCTGGCTTTGGTGGCCAGTGTCCCGATTACATCATCCGCCTCGTAGCCTTCTGCCGTCACAATCGGAAGATTCATCGCTGCCAAAATCGCTTGCAGATTGGCAATGTCAGGAATGAAATCCTCCGGCGTTTCTGCCCGCCCGGCTTTGTAGGTGTCGTCAGCTTCGTGGCGGAAGGTGGGCGCGCTTAGGTCAAAAGCGATCGCGGCATGGGTCGGCTGTTGCACCTCGATCATATCGATGAGTGATTTCAGAAACCCAAAACTAACGCTGGTGGGAATGCCCGTGGAGGTGCGGAGGCCACCCTCGCGGCTGTTGGCATGGGCATAGTATGACCGAAAGGCCAAGGAATGACCATCGACCAAAATCAGAAGCGGTGTGCGATCGGAAGTGGGCATTGAATCCATCCCTGAAGTGAAATAGGCCGGGCGGTCATCCATTCAATCTTAAATTCTTGCCAGCGCCATGCGGACAGCCCCTAGCGATGTTAGAGCGGGTGACCGATTTTTATGGTGAATAGACGATGCGCTCTAGGATGACAGTTTAGAAAATCGCCCTGCAATTAGCTTGCAGGCTCCCGCAGAATCCTAACAGATTTTGCTACGGGCGATCGCCGGTGTTGTTTGAACGAATGGCTCGATGATGGCATCACTGTGCTAACTTGCTCAACAGCAACCCCTGCGGGCGATCGCCCTTATTCCTACCACTGTCATGCCAGAGTTTTATCCCCCAGAGCAAAACCCTCGCCTTGTCCAATTCTTGCAGCAATGGTCAGCCCCAATTGGACGCTGGCGATACCGCATCACCCTTGAGGTAGATCCACAAGATGTTGAACGATTGCGATCGCTGCGAGAGCATCGACTGCTGCTGCTCTCCAATCATCCGACCTTTCACGACTGGATCACCCTGTTTATGCTGTCAGCGCGGGCGGGTGAAGCCTTTCATTACATGGCTGCCTACGAGCGCTTTCAGGGCTGGAATGGTCAATTTTTACAAAAACTCGGCGCTTATTCCATTCGCCGAGGATTGGGCGATCGCCCCAGCGTCGTCAAAACCATTGAACTGCTGATGCAGCCCCGTTGCCGCCTAGTCATTTTCCCTGAAGGTGGATGTTCCTTTCAAAATGATACCGTTATGCCCCTGCGCACCGGAGCGATTCAGGTCGGCTTCCAAGCCTTGTCAAAACTTGGAAAACAAGGAGAAGAGGCGGATCTTTATGTGGTGCCGATCAGCATTAAATATCGTTACACCGGCGACATGAATCGTGTGGTTCACCGTACCCTGCAAGTCTTGGAGCGATCGCTTCATTTACCCGTGATGACCGATGGCAATCGCGATCGCTTTTATACCCGTCTGCGTACGGTAGCCGAAACGGTTATGATTCAAGTCGAAACCGATTATGGCCTGCATGATGAGGCGATCGCGACCCTAGACTGGAACCACCGCATCGACCGAATCCGTGCCCACATCCTTACCGCCTGCGAGCAAGCGCTCGACATCACACCACCGCCCCACCAACCGCTGCGGGAACGGGTTTATCGCATTCAGTACGTGCTGGAATCTCGCGCTGAGGCGATCGTCCGCAGTAATTTTTGGACTTACGAGTCCATCCACAGAGCCGCCGCCCGACTGCTTAACTTCAGCGCCATCTACGACGGATATGTAGCCGCGTCTCCAACGCCCGAACGCTACCTCGACACTCTAGTACGCCTAGAACGAGAGCAGTTCAACATCGGCGAACCAGTTCCCAAAGGACACCGCAACGCCGTAGTTACGATAGGCGAACCGCTCAACCTCAAGGATTATGTGTCGTTGTACCAGAGCGATCGCACCCGCACCGTCGATCAACTGGCCACCATACTGCAACAGCAAATTCAGTCTACCCTCGACACCAGCCCTTCACTGTTGCAATAAAAGCTGCAATAAAAATTTATGGTTCATCGTCATTGAGTGAATGAT
>CAYSIR010000044.1:11631-22818 GCA_964431105.1 uncultured Leptolyngbya sp.
GTTGCAATAAAAGCTGCAATAAAAATTTATGGTTCATCGTCATTGAGTGAATGATTTGCCCAACCCAGGGTTGAGTCATCACTACAGCGATCGCAATCATCAATAGCAAGAATTCCTGGTAAGAGTCCAGGGAATCTGGGCATCCTAGAGAAGATCAATCCCGCCCCCCTGGTTAATTGACGGATGCCGTCTGGGTAGAATCATGCCCACCCTCTGCAACGGGTGCATTGAGTGTCATCAACTGGATCGAAAAAATCTGCATTAAGCGCAAAAACTGTTCCCCTACAGGATTGTAGACGATGCAGAGACTCTATTTGCAGAGGATCTATTTCCCGACCCCTTTACGGATCGGAGTTTAAACCGGTTTTGCACGCCGCGATCCGCTACTCAAAAGATACACAGCCTACGCCGTAAATGACTGTGCGAGACAGGCTATTGTAAGGAATGAGCGCCTTATGCTGTTTTATCGGTCAATTGAGCCGTAAAACGCCCATTGTACGGCTAGCGGGGGGTAGCTAACGTTTGGTTGGAGCATGGCCCGCCTCTCTACTATTGACTGTCATGGTCTGAATCAGCTCGGATGAAACGGCTGGCTGATACTGGAGCGATCGCTTACCAAACCAAGACCAGATTGAATAGATGTCAATGTACTCTCTTTTATTTCCAGTATTGATGAGAATCTATAGGCAATATGGCTGAATACTTATCTTGGCGGGCTGCTTTTCCGGAGCAATCCCCATTTCTCTGGACAAATCCATTAGGGAATTCAGATAGAACGCGCTCTGAATGAACCGTTAGCGTATTCGTTTCGTGAATTCAGATGCGATCTAAAATTGCGGATATTTACAGGTTCCATCCCATCAGGTTGGCGGACAACGACCTTGAAAAACAGGTTGATCGCTGGGAACTGACGCAATGAGTCTCGCTAAATGCCCTTGTCGCCCATAGCCCTCGTTTCACTTAATTGTCGCTATTGAACCGCTGTTCGATATGGGTAATCAACTGCTTCTTTCAAAATGTACGATGAACTGCTCGCAGCTTAGTTGGAATGGATACTTTTCCAATGAATAGTGTGGATACTGAACATCCCAAAATCCTTGTGGTTGATGATCATCCGTCTAGCCGAATGACGGCCGTGGCGCTGTTATCGGTTGAGGGATACGAGGTTTTGGAGGCAGAGAGCGGCACCGCCGCACTGGAGTCGGTCGGTGTGACGGCACCTGATTTGATTCTTTTGGATGTCATGATGCCGGATATGGACGGCTTTGAGGTCTGCCGTCTGCTCAAGCAAGATGAACATACGCGACTGATTCCGGTCGTATTTGTGACCGCTCTAAACGATCGCCGGGCCCGACTGCGCGGCATTGAATCGGGCGGTGATGATTTTTTAACCAAGCCTTTTGACCAACTAGAACTATCGGCTCGCGTCAAGTCCCTGATTCGCCAAAAGCGCTTAAATGAAGACCTGGATCATGCAGGGCAAGTGCTGTTTTCGATTGCGCGCACCATTGAAAGTCGCGACCCCAACACTGGAGACCACTGCGATCGCCTGGTTCAACGAGGGCAAGCATTCGGCGACTACCTAAAGCTTTCCCGTCATGAAATTCGTGATTTGAGGTGGGGGGCTTACCTGCACGACATCGGCAAAGTTGGCATTCCCGATTCAGTCTTGCTCAAGCAGGGACAACTCACCGATGAAGAGTGGGATATCATGCGTCAGCACGTTTTGATTGGTGAACGCATTTGTCAGCCCCTGCGAACGATGCGCGGCGTTCTACCGATTATTCGCCACCATCATGAGCGTTGGGATGGATCTGGGTATCCAGATGGGCTAGCCGGTCATGACATTCCCTACTTGGCACAGGTGTTTCAAATTATTGACATTTACGACGCGCTGACGAGCGAACGTCCCTATAAGGTTGCCTATTCACCGCAGCAGTCCCTTGAGATCATGTATGAGGAAACCCGTAAAGGCTGGCGCAATCCGGTTTTGATGGATCAATTTGCTGAATTTGTTCGCCGCACCGAAATTGAACGATCCCACGACTCTAGCTCGTCACTGCTGGAATCCGCCTAAAGAGGAGCGATCCGGGTTGGGGCATCAGATTGTAGTCGTTGGTGATCGCTAGAGGTGCGGGTTAACCAGATGGTTCGACGGCTTTGAGGCGTTCCCACCAGCGGTTGAGCGGATAGTACAGCACTGGTGACCACAAACTGCTGAGAATGGCGGAGCTTAGGGCAATGCGCTGATGATAGTACCAGATGCGCGATAGCGAATATTGAATGGACTCGCGATCGCCCACCCAGGCGGAGATGCTGAATTGTAGGGCTGTAATTGTTTCGGACAACACTGCCATCCCGAATACAATCAGGGCGATCGAAATAAAATCTTCTTGCAAAAACCGCTGCTTCTGAATGCGTGCTGTTAACGTTCCTGCAATCACTAGGGCGATCGCATGGGACGGTTGGTTCGCGGTCATGCCGTCTTGAATCAATCCCAGCACTAACCCTGCGATCGCGCCTTGCCATGCTGGGCGCTTCACACTCCACGCCACCACCCAAATCAACAGCCAATTTGGGCCAACCCCCAGCAACTCCATTCCAGGAAAGCGAGTCGGCAGCAGCAGGATACACAGTAGCGCAGATGCCGCCGTCACGCTCCATGTAACCAAGCGTCGTCCCCAGGTTTTACTGACATCAAGCACAATATTCTGCATCAGGGAGAGGTTGGCGACGAGGTAGAGGGTAGCGTGTCTGGGTCTAGTTCATCCAATTCAGCCGCTTCATCCTGTAGTTCAAGGCGATTGTTGGGGGCAATGATGACCCATTCCAGCCGACCAATGGGTGCGGTTAATTCAACGACGGCTTCGGGCGCAGGACTGCGATTAAGGTTCACTGATTCAATAATGCCCACCGGAACCCCCGGCGGAAACAGTTGGCTGAGAGACGATGTAGACACTGCATCGCCCGGCTGCACGTCCGGCACCTTGTCGAAAAATTCCATCACGACTCGATTTTCTGACTGTCCACGAATGTAGCCCATCGATCGCGATCGGCTGATAGTTACCCCAACCTGACTGGCTGGATCACTAATCAACAGGACTCGACTGGTATTGGGAGTGACTTGCACAATCCGACCGACTAATCCCCCGGTGCCCGACACGACATCGCCTTCTGCAACCCCATGGAGACTGCCCTTTGCCACAGTAATCTGCTGCCACCAATGGTCAGAACTGCGACCAATCACAGGCGCAACAATGCCTTCCCTTGGCGCTGCTTCTCGATAGTCTAGGAGGGACTTCAGACGACGGTTCTCGCTTTCTAGCTCAATGATGCGCTGCTGGAACTCTTGGGACTGGGCCGTTTCTAGGCTATAAGCTTGCTCCGGATTGCCTTGAAACGGAAGCGACAAGATACCATAGAGTTCGAGGAACAAGCTGGCATTGGTTTGACGAACTCCCCAGGCAAAGCATAATAATGTGCCAACCATGCCGATCTTTAGTGCGTGCTGACCCCACCAACGACGTAAATACATTGAGCAATTCAGAGAGTATGGAACATGGAGCAGTGGGCAATTGACCTGCCGAGTAGGACGGTTCTGCTAACGCTGTATGAACAATGGACACCGGGCGTTGACGGACAAAAAACTAGATGGTGCGCGATCGCCCACTGAAGACTCGCTCTAGCTGCTTGAAGTTTTCCAGCACTCGCCCTGTCCCCAAGACGACACAGCTCAGCGGATCGGCCGCAATGTGAACCACAATGCCAGTCTCATGGCTGATCAGCGTATCGAGTCCTTTCAATAGTGCGCCACCACCGGCCAGCATAATACCGCGATCGATAATATCAGCCGCGAGTTCAGGCGGCGTGCGCTCTAGGGTGCGTTTCACTGCCTCTACGATGACCGACAGCGGCTCGGACATGGCTTCTCGGATTTCTGGGCTTTTTACCGTCACAGTACGCGGCAAACCTGACAGCATGTGTAAGCCGCGCACATCCATCATGGTTTCGTTATCGTCCATTGTTGGGTAGGCAGAGCCGATGAAAATCTTAATCTCTTCGGATGTCCGTTCCCCAATGACCAAGTTATGCACTTTTTTCATGTACTGAGTAATCGACTCACTCAGTTCATCACCCGCTACCCGTACTGATTCGCTGAGTACCGTACCCTGCAAGCTCAGAACGGCAACTTCTGTGGTTCCGCCGCCGATGTCAATGATCATGTTTCCGGTCGGTTCGGCGACGGGCAGCCCGGCTCCGATCGCCGCCGCAACGGGTTCATCAATCAAGTACACATCACGGGCTCCCGCTTGGGAGGCGGCTTCCATGACGGCTCGCCGTTCAACGCCAGTCACCCCGCTTGGGATGCCAATGACGATGCGTGGCGACACTAATGTACGCCCCTCATGAACTCGACGAATGAAGTGCTTGAGCATGAGTTCTGCGGTGTCAAAGTCAGCAATCACACCATCTCGGAGTGGTCGCAACGCCACTACGTTACCGGGGGTTCGTCCCAACATTTTTTTGGCATCTTCCCCAACGGCAAGCGGGATCTTTTGATCTTGATCCATTGCAACAACCGATGGTTCTTGCAGCACAATCCCCTTACCGGACACATAAACTAATGTGTTGGCGGTACCGAGGTCAATACCCATGTCTCGTGAAAACGAGAATCGACTAAAGAGACCCACTCCTTAACTCTCCTGCAACTAGGAAGGTGCAATTGCTAAATAAATCGCAGTGTTGCCACTGTTTCTACCGGTGCGATCGCGCCAATATGGCAAAATCTCCATGAGCGATCGCTGGCGGTCGTGTTGTCCAAAAGCGATGGCTGAAGTCTCAGCCGAACAGGATTCTAGTATGTTTTCTGTTCACAGTCCAGATGAATGGCTCGATCGCCCTGTGGCTGCCCGTCTTAGTTTGGTTAACCCAATGCGATCGTTCAAGTTAGGCTTCATTGTAGTCTTCCACCGCCCAAACTGCATGATCGGGATGACCCAATAATTCAATTCAGTAGCCCTCATGGGCCAGAACCCAATCGGCGCTGTCTAGGCTGCCATCATGGCTGCCACCGCTGACTTACAGCCTCCGATGTGCAGTGGAATGACTGGAGATGATTTGAGGTGATTCGAGATGTCAATGAGAAGCATCTGCATCCGACGAGCCTGCCCCATGTTCCGACTCCTGTTGCAGCAATGTTTCCTTCGAGTTTCCCCAATAGGCACTGTACGTCCACCGTTCATACCGCCCTCCAGCATCTTCTATGCTCCAGCGATAGATCGCTGATTTTGGCTCAATGCCAACTTCAATTAACTTTGCCCCCATGTAATATTCCATCTGCTGCTTAGTTCGGTCTTTGAGGGGTTGAGGTAGGTTTTTCTCCACTTTTCGAGGTAAATGCGCCTGGGTATGTTTTGCCATGCAAGCTTGTCCTTTTGTCCTTTTTGTATAGCAGCCATTTTACCTAGGACATGAGAGTTTTTGAGCTATCCGCTGAGCGCTAGGTTGTCTTGGTTTAGCCGGATGGGAGTTCTAATGGAAGATGGCGCTTTGGGTAGCGCCACGGATGTCAAAAAACGCTAGTGAGCGGCAGCCCATGCAATCTCAAACGCCTTCTGTAGAACGTCCTTACTGCCAAAGGACAGCACTTATCACCACCCAAAATCTTTACCAGCACAGGACTCCAATTTTCAGATTAGTTGAAGAGTGTCAGTGGCAAATGCCCAAACATTTCGTTGACTCCGTCATCGTAGGACGATTGGCAGGACACTAATACGCCGCGGTATTCACCTGTGTAGGGGTTCGCGTACAGTAGCCCCGATTTGGGGTTGAACTTGATATAAATCGACCCGTCGATGGGAGTGAGCGCATCGGGGGCGATCGCATAGCCCAGAGCCGTGGCATAGGCCTGCAAGGCTGCGATTCCCTGGTCTAATGAATCTGCACAGATTCCCAGGATTTGGTAGTCGCTGTGGTGAGCGACGCAGGCTAGGGCAGACCGTACCGTGGTCTGGTCGAGGGTTGGAGCAGGGCGATCGCAGTCAAACTGTTTCAAAATAGCTTGAGCTGTAGCCAGGTCTAAATTATTCTCAATGGGCATTGTGAATCATAATCCAAAAGTCAGTATCAAACGGTCAATATCAAACGGTTAGCTAGTCTATCAAACATCCGCTACCCATCACGACTGGCCAATTCAGAGGCGCTCAAAGTACCAGGGCGCTATTCTTCGCCGCTTGTTCCATTAACGTAATCTGAGCGCTTTGTTCGACTTCACCCTCTCCAGGTTGCCGTTGAACATAGGTGCCATCGGATTGTAGTTCCCAGGCTTGGCGATTGTCCGACAGCATAATGTTTAGAACGTTGATTAGCTCTTGAGCAATTTTGGGTTCTTCAATGAGGGTCACGGCTTCAACGCGGCGATCGAGGTTGCGCGGCATCCAGTCGGCGCTACCGATAAACATTTCCTCATCCCCCTCATTCTGAAAGTAAAAGATGCGGGAATGTTCTAAGTAGCGTCCTACAATGCTGAATACGCGGATATTTTCACTCACGTTTTTGAGCTGTGGCCGCAGACAACAAATGCCGCGCACGATTAAATCAATCTGAACTCCGGCTTGGGAGGCTTCGTACAGCATTGCGATGATGCTTGAGTCAACTAAAGAGTTCATTTTGGCAATGATGCGACCGCTGCCCCCATTTTGGCAATGGTCAATTTCACGCTGAATCAATCCCATCATGCGATCGCGCAGGCTCACCGGAGCAATTAACAGTTTGCGATAGGACTGTTGACGTGAATAACCCGTCAGGAAGTTGAATAAATCGGTCAGGTCAGCCCCTAATTCGGGGCGGCTGCTGAACAAGCCCAAGTCAGTGTAGAGCTTCGCTGTTTTGGGATTGTAGTTGCCCGTACCGATGTGAACATAGCGACGAATGTGGCTATCTTCTCGCCGCACCACCAGCACCACTTTCGTATGAGTTTTCAGCCCCATTAGCCCATAAACAACATGAACTCCTGATTTTTCAAGTTTGCGGGCCCAGAGAATATTATTCTCCTCATCAAACCGGGCCTTGAGTTCCACTAATGCGACAACTTGCTTGCCATTTTCCGCCGCGCTAATCAATGCATTCACAATGGGCGAATCGCCAGATGTGCGATACAGCGTCATTTTAATAGCCAGCACATCCGAGTCATGGGCCGCATGGGTAATGAACTGCTGCACGGTGGACGAAAAAGAGTGGTAAGGATGATGCACTAGCCAATCCCGACGGCGCAACAGCGAAAACACATCATCTCCGTCTTCAATGTCGGCGGCGGTGTTGTCTTCTGGATCACGCAGCCGTGGCCAGTAGGGCGGCAGAGTTGGAGTCCATGGTTCATCTTTGAGTTCTGGTAATGGGAGAGACATAAACGTCATGAGGTCTCCCAAACCCAGGATTCCATCCACAATGTAAACATCGCGCTCGGTCAGTTTCATTTCCTGAAGCAGCGTTTCTTCAACCCAATCGGGCATGGTTGAACATACTTCCATCCGCACGACTGACCCACCCAGGCGACGTCTGCGCAATTCTTGTTCGATCGCCATCATCAGGTCGTCTGCTTCATCCTCGGCGAGCTGTAGGTCAGCATTGCGGGTAATGCGGAAGGGGTGGTATTCCCGAATGGTCATGCCTGGAAACAGGGCTTCAAGGTTATGGGCAATGACCTGTTCTAGGGCAATGCCAACCCAGATGGCTTTAGAATCCCAGCGATCGCCCCGGAGATCATCCGGTAGCGGCACAAAGCGCGGCAATACCTTGGGTACTTTGACCCGTGCAAAATGCTCAATGCCGGCTTCAGTGTCTTCAACCACCACGGCTAGGTTAAGGCTGAGGTTGGAGATATACGGAAAGGGGTGCCCTGGGTCAACCGCAAGCGGGGTCAGAACAGGAAAGATTTGCTCTTTGAAATAATTTTGGAGATAGGTTTGCTGAGCTGGGTCGAGGTCTTCATATTCCAGCAAATGCACCCCGTGGTCTTTGAGACGGTGGCGCAGATCGTTGTGGAAGCATAGATGATGTTCGCGCACCATTGGACGCAGGCGATCGCTAATCGCTTTCAGTTGCTCGTTGGGGGTGAGGCCATCGGGAGTCCGTTTGCTCACCTGGGCCTCAACCTGCCGTTTTAACCCCGCAACCCGCACCATAAAAAATTCATCTAAGTTATTACAAAAGATGGCTAGAAATTTCAATCGCTCCAGCAACGGGGTTCGGGTATCCAGCGCCTCGTGCAGTACCCGATAGTTGAACTCCAGCCAACTCAATTCTCGATTGAAATAGAGTTCCGGCCCTTGCAGTTGTTGTGTCGGAGATTCAGAAGAGAGTTTGGTCATAGTTTATGCAGATGCAAACAATAGGCGATCGCTCATGGGCAGTGCGAGAAGAATCCTCCAAGAATTTCTCTCACAGTTCAAACGCTGACAGAATCCTCTATACAATAGATCGTCATAGAATCGGCTGTAGTATTGTCATCATATATAAGCTCTGCTCCAGTTTCATGTTATCCAGAATGCACTAACTGCCAGCCGGGCGTCCTGCAACTTTGATGCTAGGGTTCAGCCGCCGAGCCATCCGCGCAATTCTCAATCATTAAGCCAGACAAACAGAATGCCCACCTGCACAGTAATCATTCAAGAGATTTCCTGGCTGCAAAGCCGCTGCCACTATGGACAACTGTGCAGGTGGGCGCTGCCGGTTTCAACCTCGGCTACCTCGTATGGAGCCGTGCTGCAATGATCTCTATTTGGCAGGATCTAAAGCGACGCATCCTGTTCTGGCGGACTCAGAGCCAGGATCAAAGCTCGTCTCGTGAGGACTGGGTGGCGCTGCCAGATACGCTGCACGCTGAATTAACCCAGTCTATTCACGCTCTAGCGAGTCCAGAAGCCTATCAGACGGCAATTCACACTGCTCTTGAGGACGGGATCAAAGCCTGGCAACAACGCCTAGAAGCTGCAAATAGTTTGATTATTCTGGGGAATCCGGTCGAGCCGATCGCTAAGATTTTGCAAGACAGTTTGCAAACCTGGCAGGATGCACCAGACTTGCGGGTGATTACCCTACTTCCGAATTTGTGCCGTCCGTCAGATCCACTGACCATGACTCAACAGATTCAGACGGCACTGCAGGCGCACTCTGATATTGGTCTGAGCCATTCTCAAGGCAGTGATAATCCACCTGATACGGATAGTTTGGAACACCGTACAACCGTCATTGTCATCCCGACCTTGGAACAATGTTTTCTGCGCTGTATTGGCGGGTGGGATAGCCTTGAATTGCTGCGGAATATCACGATTCACAATCCTCACTGTTTTTGGGTGATGGGCTGTAATCATTGGGCGTGGGATTTTCTTGATTTTGTTTGTCAAATCAGTGCATACTTCAGCGAAGTGAAACCGTTGCCTCGGCTTGATGCGGCGGCGCTGTGCGATTGGCTGAACCCGATCGCATCTACCGTGGTTGATAATGGCAGGGCTGAAAATAGCATGGCTAAGGATAGCACTGAGCCTCATCATCAGAGCCATCAAATCCATGATATTGATCCAGGTAACGCAGACGATCGCCGCCAGACCTACTGGGAGGCGCTGGCGGCTCAGTCGTCTGGACTCAGTGCGATCGCCGCTAACCTTTGGTTGGAGAGTTTGCGCATTCAGCAAGAGACGCTAGACGATAATGCACCGCTGTTGCAGCGGCTAGAATCTCCTGACCACCCACTGGCTTTGTACGAAGCCTCGCCCGTGCTGCCAAGTTTGCCATTGTTAACCGATAGCGATCGCTATTTACTGCATTCAGTGCTGATTCATGGCTCAATCACTCGTATCCATCTTGCGCTGAGTTTGGGCGAGGCAGAGAGCCAAATCCAAGCCCGAATTCAGTGGTTGCTGCGGCAGGAGGTACTCGATCGCCGCAACGGTTCATTATCAGTGAATCCTCTTTATTACAGAAAGGTGCAGAATGAGCTAGCGAACAATAATTTTTTTGTGAGTGAGGGTGAAGGATGACTGGATGGGGCATTGATCCGGTAGATGGGACGGGTTTTTGGGGATTCAACGCCGCTGTTGTATTCGTTCAGTTGGGGGTGCCTGATGACCTGTCTCAGGAATTGTTCACAGAATTAACGATTCAAAAGCTGATTCGGGCGGTGTTGGCAATCGCGATCGCCTACGGAGCCGTGACGAGCATTCAGGCGGTAACAAACTGGATTTCAGAACGAGTGCCTCGGCGTTTTCGGCTGCTCATCAAACAGGCGCTACCGTTTTGGAAGGCGTTGATTTTGATTGCAACCCTTTCCTACTTGCTTAGACTGTTTCTGAATTTATCACAAACCAATTTGCTAGCATTGACAGGGACGATTGCGGTCGCCCTCGGTTTTGCATTTAAGGATTATGTAAGCTCTATTATTGCGGGAGCCGTCGCCTTATTTGAAGTGCCTTACCGAGTGGGCGATCGCGTCCAGATTGGTGACTACTACGGTGAGGTGATCGACTATGGACTTCGAGGAATCCGTCTCAAAACCCCAGGCGACAACACGGTCACCATTCCTCATAGCAAAACCTGGACAGAAGCCATCTCAAACGCCAACAGCGGCAATCTCGAAGCCCAAGTTTCAACTGAATTTTATCTAGATCATCAGGTGGATGCGGAGCAAGTCATCCGAATTTTGTATCAAGCCGCCTACAGCAGCAAATACACACAGCTTCATCTCCCAATTGTGGTGGTGATGACAGAACACCGCTGGGGCACTGAGTTTAAGCTGCGAGCTTATCCTATGGATATTCGTGATGAATTTACCTACAAGACCGATCTAATTCGGAGAGCTAAGCAGGCTTTCAAACGCCAAGCACTGCCCTATCCAAGCTTTGCTGCCTATTCTATGTCTGAACAAGAGATGGAATAGGGGCTATTGAAGTGGCCCAAAATCTGGACGGAGGGTTTAGGCTTTTGCCAAATGTGGCGCAAGGGGGCGATCGCTCAACGGATAGGGCATTGCTGATTCTGGGGATGAATTTTAGAGTGAGATGAATTGAACTTCGTTCCAATGGGAACATATTACTTTTGCAATGTAGCCCTCATCCCCCAGCCCCCCCTTCGACAAGCCTATCCATTACGCAGATCTCGCTGAAACCCGCATTCCTTGGTTCAAAAACCAGG
>CAYSIR010000045.1:0-22484 GCA_964431105.1 uncultured Leptolyngbya sp.
AGCAATCCTAAATGAGGTAGTGGTATTCATGTCAGGATTTTGGGTGGTGTGGGCGACGCCCACACCACCCAAAATCCTGACCAATAAAGGACGACCCTAAATGGTTTGCGTAGATATGCTATGTCCCTTGCAGTCGCTGAGGTTTAGCCAGTTTTGTCAGTCAGCCCGGCAAGGGCGATCGCCCTATCTCTAGGCTGTTCGGGCTATTTAGGCGTTAGGATGCTGAGCCGCAGCGAGTCGTTGCCGTTCTCGATAGCGGGCTTTTTGATCGTCTGAGAGGCGATCGCAACAGTGTGGGCAGGAGACTCCCCGTTCATATTGGGGCGATTGTTGATCGGCTTCGGTAATGGGATAACCGCAGGCCAGACACATTTGATGGGAACCAACCGCCATCCCGTGCGCCACCGCCACTCGCTGGTCAAACACGAAACATTCGCCCTGCCACAGACTTTGCTCCGGTTCCACCGTCTCCAGGTAGCTCAAAATTCCACCCTGGAGATGATAAACCTCCTCAAATCCCTGGGTTAGCAAATAAGCCGTCGCCTTTTCACACCGAATGCCGCCCGTGCAAAACATGGCAATTTTGCGATGTTGCTGCGGATTAAGCTGCTGTGCGTAGTGGGTGAACTCTCGAAAATTACGGGTTTTGGGATTTTCTGCACCTTGAAAGGTTCCGATCGCTACTTCATAATCGTTGCGTGTGTCGATTAGCAATACGTCTGGATCTGTAATCAACTGGTTCCAATCGTGGGGCGCAACGTACGTTCCAACCTGATCGACAGGAGAAACCTCCGGCGCTCCCAGCGGCACAATCTCTGCCCGTATCCGTACTTTCATCCGCTCGAAGGGGGGCGCATCCGCAAAGGATTCCCGCGCTGTGAGGCCTGCAAATCGCTGATCCGATCGCAGTACGGCCATCACGCTGTCAATTGCCGAGCGCGACCCGGCGATCGTGCCGTTAATCCCCTCGGTGGCTAGCAAAATAGTACCCTTGAGGTGACGCTGTTCACAGTGCGATCGCAGCCATTCTTGCACCGCATTGACATCAGCCAGGGGCACAAATTTATAGAACGTTGCAATTACAATCATCATCTGTTACCAACAGCCACCAACAGCCACCAACAGCTAGCGATCGCCCGCTTCCGCATCATCGTCAGGTTGAATGCCGCATACCACTTCATAAAACTGAGTGTCGGGCGCACCGGCAAATAGGGGAGCCATCCGCTTGATGATGGCTTCGTGCGCAGCGCTCTGATTCGCTTCCATATCTTCAACACTTTTCCAAAAAATAATAGAAATGCCGCGATCGGTACCGGGTTCTTGCAGCAGATAGGCTCCCTTAAATCCTTCTGCATAGGTAGCGACGGCTTTCTCATACAGGTCACGGGCTTCTGCAAATTTTCCAGGCTTAAACTCGCCGATCGCCACATCAGCATAATCGCGAGTCAAAAAATCCTGAAAGTCATTCATGCTCTCTTCCATACACTCCTCCTTGCGATCGGCAGGCTCACTGTCACACCACATTCACACTACCACTGGTGGGGTAGGTCAGCCCCACCAACGCTTGAGGAGTTTTTGGATGGAGCGTGAGTAGCCAGGAGCCGCTCGATCGCATCAGCATGGGTCGGTAGCTCAGCCGTCAGCACTTCATGGCCATCGTGCGTGACCAGCACATCGTCCTCAATGCGAATGCCTCGCACATCTGAAAACTGGGCTAGCCGTTCCCAATTCACGATGCCCTCATAGCGCGATCGCCGTTTGGAATCTTGCAAAATAGCGGGGACTTGGTAAAACCCTGGCTCAATGGTTACCACCATGCCCGGCTGCAAGGGGCGATCGAGTCGTAGATAGCCCAACCCAAAGCGATCGCTGCGGCAGCGCCCCGGTGCATACCCTGCCAAATCGCCCAAGTCTTCCATATCATGCACATCCAAGCCCAAGAGATGACCAATGCCGTGGGGAAAAAACAGGGCATGGGCATCCTGCTCCACCACAGTCTCCGTTGACCCGTTGAGGATGCCGAGGTCAATCAACCCCTCTGCCAGCACCGTCGCTGCGTTCAGATGCAGATCCCGATATTCAACGCCGGGGGCCATCGCCGCAATGGCGGCATCATGAGCGGCTAAAACGACATCGTAGATGTCTCGTTGACGTTTGGAAAATTGTCCAGAGACGGGCCAGGTGCGAGTGATGTCTGATGCCCAGCCCATCTTGGTTTCTGCACCGACATCTGCCAATATTAAATCGCCCGGTTGCAGCGCGTGATGGTACACCTCGTTATGCAACACTTCGCCATGCACTGTTACGATGCTGCTGTAGGCACAGGTCATGTCTGCGGACAGAATCACCTGTTCGATCGCGGCCCGAATGTCCGCCTCAGTATTCGCTGCCGGAGTTGCTTGTATTCCGGCTTGGTGGGCGCGAATGCTAACCTGAATGGCGCGTCGAATTTCTGACAGTCCAGCTTCATCATGCTGCATCCGAAGCTGCACGATCGCGGCTGCCAATTCCCGATCCAGGGCATGAGACGGATTTATCAGCGATCGCCCCAGCCGTGCAGATTGTTCTTGCAGGGTTGGGTCATCTTGCACTGGCAGCGTTGCCGCATCGGTCAACCGGTCTGCGATCGCCGTATAGGGATAGGCGGCAGCCGCCGCGATCGCTTCAGCTATTTCATCTCGACTAGGTGCAGAACCGTGCCACAGGGCAGCGGCCGGGGATGGGTCATCCATAAATAATTCCAACTGCCCCTGCTCAATGCGAATAGCGGCTCGCTCTAGGGGATGCCCGGCAAAGTACAGAAAATGGCTGCTGGCCCGAAATGGATACCGATTGGCTGGAAAATTGCGAGACGGTCGCTGCCCCGACCACAGCACTACCGGATGGGCAAATTGCTGGGATAGGGCATGGCGACGGCGACGCAAACACTCGACCCAAACTGTGGGCGATCGCTCAATAACAGACATAGCATTCTCTTTGGCAAATTTACAGGCAGCTTAAATTGCCCGGCAATCCCTTGGGCGTAGCCGGGAATAGGCGGTAGACCGCCGCGATCGCGGCCTATCCGACTCAGCCAAACCGGGCACAGGAAGCCCATCCCTAGGGCTGAGGCGCTGCCAAGACCCCATTCAAAAAAATATCAGCGAGTCCTTCCGCCATCTCTTTCATCGCTTGGGGAGAACCGCCACCTTTCACAATGCTATCTTGGCTGAAGCCCGCTACGGTAAACATTCCTAGAAAAACCTGGGCCACAATCCGAGGATTCATCGGGCGATAAATGCCGCGATCCATCGCAGTTTGAAAAAAGGCTTCCGCCACATCCGACATTTTGGTAATGACTTCGGTTTGAATGCGATCGCGCAAATCAGGGTGAAACTGAGCTTCCATGAAGCACACCCGTAACATATCGGCATTTTCATGCAAATGTAGCATCCGCCGCCGCATCACCTGAGCGATCGCTTTATAGCTGCCCATCTCGCTCAGCTCGGTTAGCAAATCTGTCAATAGCTCAACCCATCCCTGCGTTGCCACCTCCACCAAGATGGCCTTCTTATTCTCAAAATGGCGAAACAGAGTTCCTTCTGCCACTCCGGCCGCCTGAGCTAAATCACGAGTCGTCGTGCCGTCATATCCGTGGCGAGCGAACAGCCGTCGAGCAGCCTTAAGAATACGGGCTTGCGTTTCAGCTTCAGGGGAGGTATGGCGATGAGAAACGTGCATGGCTATTCCGGATACCGAAGAATCAATAATGGCTGTAGAGCAGGATGCCCTACTCTATATGCTCTACTCTATGCAAACGGGTGGGCAATAGTCCGATTGAGCACCGTGCCCGCAGCAGCCATCTTCGAGCATCTCGGCATATCCTAACCGGTCACTCAGTTTTGCCTCCCGCCGCACGGCTCTGGGGATTTGGGGAGAGGGCTGCAAAACCAGGACATTCCCAATCTGTTGTCCACATTTGCTCCGTATTGGCACGGCGTGAACTGCGATCGCATCACCCACAGCACTCGCACATAGGACGTTACATTAATGCAAGCCATAGCTCCACTTAAGCTCAGCTTAGCTGTAATCGTACCGATTCATGCACCGGCTTAATGATTCCCAACACAAGCCCTCAGCGATCGCGGCGTGACTGATTTCTGGCTGCGAACTACTGGAAGAAATTGCTGAATAACCGCCTGCCTAAAGTTCCAAGGGCTTTTAATACTAATTCACAATAGATCTAACGCTGCTGCTATCGATGACTGTTAAATGCCATTAATTGCTCTAGCTCTGTCCGCAATGAACAGAATTGCATCACCGGAATTGCCTACGCTGAAGACAAGCTTGAATTAATTTTCTTTAAATGCCAAACAGTTCCCAGAACCGAGATGGCCATGGGAACCGCTTAGTCTTGAGATTGGTCGGTAGTGAAATGAGCCAATGTCAATGGCGCGATCGCCCTAGCCCGTCGCTCACTTTGCGATCGAGATTGACATTTGGTACTAAAATTCTGACCAAATCCAGACGTTGAGTTCTACCCTAAAAAAAGCGGCAGGTCTCCATCTGGACTTGGTTCACATTGACGTTTAAGCAATGTATTCCGGTTCGTAACCCATTGCAGCGCCGTCGCTACCTTGAGGAACGGTGTCTGTCTGCTGCGCGGCTTCACTCACTAGCACATACAGCCGACTCGACCGCGTGACGCTACTCACACTCCTCAACCCAGATTGCTAAACTCCGAAACGTCATTACCTCTCGCCGTTAACTTAGCGATGCCCAGCGACAAGGGCAACATTTTCCTCTTCCTCGCTATCAGGATCTCGCAAACTAGGGAACAAGAAATGGTTTTCTTCCACATACTGAGCGCCAAATAGACCTTTTTCAGCCCAAAAATAGCGATCGGTAGTGTGTTCGTTCCGTTTGACGAGCAGCAACGCGGGTGGCAGAATTCCCTCAGCTTGGATAAACTTACGAGCAGCCGTGACTGGCTTATCTTCACCACTCTCGATGCTATACTGAGGCACTAAGTCCAAAATCCTACGTCCTTCTTGACGACGGCGACTCTTACGCTTGCGTCTTCTGGCCAAGCTTTCGACCTCCTCTTTTCAATCGACAGGTGTAATCGTTACTACAAAATAGAAAAACCGTGGCAAGTATATCGATTTGAGTTTAAAAATTCAACTTGTTTTAACCTTTCGACACAAAAGCGGCTTCTACTCTAGAAGTAACATCGCTGGTTTGTGCGGCCATTGTTAGGGTTTTGCATATGCGACCACCAGCAACTAAGACTGTTACGGAATATTAATTGATTATTCAATACTCGCTCAGTCTTTCTAATACTATCGTGATACACCCAGGGATTGTCATCCGTTAATTGATGGAATAATGCAGGTCATTTGACCAAACTGTAGCGCTGGTTCCGCCGCCTGAGCAGCGATCGCTGCTCAGGCGGAGCAGCAAATGGCATGTCGCAATTGTCAATATTCCTTCATCGTGTGTCGTTGTGTTGCCAATCGCACCTTCCGCCCATGGAAGCGCACTCATCGCCCTCCTGCACAGATGTGAGCTGACTGCCTTCTGCTCCGAACAAATAATGTCGGTAGTGGTATTCATGTAATAATTTTGGGTGGTGTGGGCAACGCCCACACCACCCAAAATTATTACCAATAGAGGACTACCATAGTGTCACATCCCTAGGAGTAGGGTTCACACGTTAGGATTTTAGTAGAAGGCGATCGCCTCGTCAGTCATAATTAGAGGCGATGCCAGAATTTTTAAGTCTGGGGAGAGCAGCGATGGTTGCAGCAATCAGCGATGAGTTTGTGGTGCTTTGTAGAACCCAGATTTCGTTATTGATTCACAGTTTGGGCGCAACGCTCAGCGTGGTCTATCTGGCCGAAGACTGGGCAGATGAGACGATCGCCAATCTTCGACCCATTGCGGCTGTTCCGGATAGCGTAATGACGTGGTCGGCCGAAAGACTATTCACTTGGCTAACAGGCGGGCGACGTGATGAAAGCAGCTATCCACAGGCACTACCGCCGCTTTCATTGAACCGTAATCGTCGCTTACCGTCGGCCACCAGCGCTGTTTCTCCCTTACTGGATGACGATCGCCCTGGTCGCCAAGCGACTGAGCGATTGCAGCAGCCGTCCCATCAGCTAATTTTGCCGATTGCTCAGAATAGCATTGTGATGGGGGCGCTGGTCGTTGCTCGTGCTGAACAACCGTGGAGTGATGACGAACGGCACCAAGCTGAAGATATTGCTAAAACGCTGGCGATCGCCTGTTTGCTGGATCAGCGATCGCAATGGTTTAGCCGGGAGCTGAAGCAGCAGCGTCAACTGCAACGGCAGCAGCGGGATGTTTTAGGCGATTTGCTGCATCAGTTTCGCAATCCTCTGACAGCAATGCAAACATTTGGCAAACTGTTGCTGCGAAAACTACTGCCTGACGATCGCAACCATACGGCAGCGGCCGGCATTGTGCGAGAGAGCGTGCGCCTGCAAGAGCTACTAGAAGAATTTGACCGCGCCATTGAGACACCACAATCATCGCTCGCGGCCGATGCGGAGTTGGAACGCATTTACCCGTTGTTGCCCTCCAGTGAGGCTGCCGTGGCCCAAGAGGGGCCGCGCAGTTTCCTAAATGGGCGAGATTTATGTTGCCAGCCGTATTCGATTACTGACATTCTGGCTCCGCTGCTGATGACGGCTGCTGCGATCGCCCAGGATTGCCAGATTGAGTTCAATGTAGAACTGGCAGATGACTTACCACAGGTGTGGGTTGATGCGAAGGCGCTGCGGGAAGTGTTGAATAATTTGCTCGACAATGCACTGAAATATACGCCATCCGGCGGGCGAGTTTGGGTTTGGGTGGGCGATCGCCAGCCGATGGAATCAGCGCTAGCGACGCTCCCGAACCATGACCTCAACGCAGGATCTCAACAGGCGATCGCGATTGCTGATGATGGTCCAGGTATTCCGACCACCGACCTAACCCGGATTTTTGAGCGCCACTATCGCGGCATCCAGTCCCAAACCGACATTCCAGGAACCGGCCTTGGCCTGGCGATCGCCCAAGATTTAATTCAGCAGATGGGCGGACGCATTGAAGTGTTCAGCCCGCTTTCAACCTGGACACCTGCCCTGTCCACCGTTCCTGACCTGCATCCTGTGACCCACGGCACAGTGTTTGTGGTGTGGCTGCCACCAGTGCAGTCCTCGGCAGGCTAAAGCTTACAACTGCCATTAAAACATTAACTTTCGGTTAGGGCTTCGCTGAGGGGCGGTTGCCATTCCAGATGATCCGCAGCAGGCTGAGTATAGGCGATCGCGGCTTGCACTAACCCCCTAAACAGCGGATGGGGATTGCTTAAGCGGGACTGAAACTCTGGATGAAACTGACTCGCAATGAAAAAAGGATGGCTGGGTAATTCTACAATTTCCACCAACCGCCCATCAGGAGACGTGCCGCTAATGACATAGCCGTTCTCTAAAAACAAATTGCGATAGGCATTGTTGAACTCATAGCGATGACGGTGTCGTTCATACACAACCTCTTTGCCGTAGAGCCGCGCAGCTAATGTATCCGGAGCTAGGCGACAGGCATATAGCCCCAACCGCATCGTTCCACCCAAGTCCACAACATCCTGCTGTTCGGGCAGCAGGTTAATTACAGGATGTTGGCAAGTCCGGTCAAACTCAGCGCTGTTGGCATTCTCTAAACGCGCAACATTTTGCGCCCATTCAATGACCGAACATTGCATTCCTAAACACAAGCCCAAAAAGGGAATATTGTGTTCCCTTGCGTATCGGACAGCGGTGATTTTGCCTTCAATTCCGCGATTGCCAAAGCCTCCAGGGACAATGATGCCACCCACGCCTGCCAATTGCTCTCGAATGGTGTGGCTGTTGAGGTCTTCTGAATCGATCCAACGGATTTCAAGGCTCGCTTCATTGGCGATCGCGGCATGGCAAAGTGCTTCTGCAACCGACAGATAGGCATCATTTAAGCGCACATATTTGCCGACAATGGCGATGGTAAGCTGATGCCCCGGACGATATAAACGTTCGACCAACATTCCCCAGTATTCTAAGTCGGGCGATCGCGCTGGCAACTGTAGAAGGTCAAGAACCTGGTGGGCTAGCCCCTCTTTTTCCAAATTCAGCGGCACTTCATAAATACTGCCCGCATCCTGAGATGTAATGACACAGGCCTCTGGCACATCGCAAAATTCAGATAGTTTTGACTTGATGCCAGGTTGCAAGGGGCGATCGCTGCGGCATACCAAAATATCCGGCTGAATCCCGATGGAGCGCAGTTCCTTCACCGAATGCTGCGTTGGCTTCGTTTTCATTTCCCCGGCAGCCGAAATCCACGGGATCAGCGTCACGTGCATGTATATCACATCGTTGCGCCCTACTGCCTTACGAAATTGCCGAATCGCTTCCAAAAATGGCAGTGATTCGATATCACCAACCGTGCCGCCAATTTCTGTAATCACTACATCTGGATGGGTGTTCTTGGCGACCCGCAGGATGCGCTCCTTAATCTCATTCGTAATGTGCGGAATCACCTGAACGGTGCCGCCTTGGTAATCTCCTCGCCGCTCTTTGTTCAAGACGGCCTGGTAAATCGACCCCGTTGTAACACTATTCAGCCGCGACATGGAGGTGTCGGTAAACCGTTCGTAGTGTCCAAGGTCAAGGTCTGTTTCGGCTCCATCCTCAGTCACAAAGACCTCACCATGCTGAAACGGACTCATAGTCCCCGGATCAACATTGATGTAGGGATCTAGTTTGAGAATGGATACGGAATAGTTGCGGGACTTCAGCAACCGCCCCAAACTAGCGGCAACGATACCTTTCCCGATGCTGGATACAACACCACCTGTCACAAATACAAATTTTGTCATCGTCACCCCCTTGCTTTGAAACTGTTGAACCTGGAACAGCCACATCCCGATCGCGCCGGAATTGCCGATGGGACTGATGGCTCAGCCAATATCAGGCGATCGCTAGGTCATGCACAATCGTTAATCATACCAACAGCATTTCAGGATCGGACATTGAAATTCTCGCTGCTGCCGAGTCACTAGCACACTAGGCTAACGGCAACAGGCAATTAGCATTTGCTCTCGCCACTACTCCGCAGAGACTTCTTGAGGCTCTTGGCTAGCATCTGAAACATCTGCCGGAGGTTCGTCCACCGTGCGCTTTGAAAAACCCCATGCAAACAGTGCTGCAATCACGCTCACCATCAGCCATTCTGACGGCACGAAAGATGGGTCAATGACTCGGGCCAGCAGCCGTAACCCTACCAGCCCAACGGTAACGAAGCCAGCATCTTCCAAATAAACAAATTCATCCAACCAACGGATAAATAACCCGGCCATAAATCGTAGGGTAATCACGCCGATCGCACCGCCAGTCAGCACCAGCCATGTTTCTTGAGAAAGAGCGATCGCTGTTGTCACACTATCTAGCGAGAAGGCAAGATCAGTAACAGCAATGACCGGAATGGCTTGCCAGAGTGACGGAAACCGGGGCCCGTGGTGATGGTTGTCATCATTATCTCCCGACCGAAAATACTGGAATACAAGCCACAACAGGTATGCTGCGCCGAGGAGTTCAAACTGCCAGAACTGAATTACCCAGGTTGCCGTCAAAATCAACACAACACGTAGAACAAATGCAGCAACCAAACCAATGTTCAGCGCTTGGCGTTGGAGTTTAGGATCGTGCAAACCTTGGGCGATCGCCGCTAGGGCGATCGCATTATCAGCAGACAACACAGCCTCCAGTGCAATCAGCACCGGCAGTAACAGCAGCGTGTCCACACCAATATTCGGAGAAAGATCAAGCAGTTGGTCTAACATCGTCCTCAACAGTGCAACTCTGAACCAGTAGACAGCATTCCTATTTGGAGAGTCTAAGCAATGCTGCCAGTGATGAACACTAGCTCCCACCCTGACGGATTTCTAATATTAATTAGGCAAGCAGGCAGGTAAGCACTAGACTCAAATGAGTGGTTATTAACATAGCGTAACGTTATTCTCGTCTGATAAACGAAGCGATCGCGGTTTACTGATGAGTAATTCAGGTTTCAATCAACCCTCAAACTCAGACCTATTGACCAAATGGGCGTAGCGAACTGATGTGGCAAACTAATGTATTGAGCTACCTTGCAACAGCTCATTGCAAAATTGCTAAAGTCTAGAGACGGTTGGCACCATGCAATTCTGTCTGTTCCCACTCCAGATCATTAACTAGATTACTGCAACGGATTATTCACCGGTCACGCCTCTTTGAGCGAAGCGCTTCGCTGCACATCCGAGCGCCAGAACCGACAACCCATCTGAAGCTAGCACTGTAGAAACCAGCATCTTGAAAACCGGCGTGGTGCGTCAATCATTCATACTGTAGCTAAACTCTACCTTGCCATGTCTTGGGATCACGACTCCACCCGGCTGCAAAATTTAATCGTACAGTTTCGCAGCGTACATCCAACCGCCAGTTTCATTACTGATGTGTTAACCATCTACGATGGTGCGTACGTCGTTAGAGCATCGATTCATATTGACGGCCAGTGCTTAGCCACTGGACTTTCGTCTGCCGTTGTCGTCGAACAGGCCGAAGACCAAGCGCAATGGCGAGCCTTGCGATCGCTCGGCTTTCAGCTACCTTTCCCCCAATCTGACACAGCCGTTAATACCTCAACCCAACCGACAGAATTCGATCGCTATCTCCCAAGCGACCTCACAAACTCACATCCATCCAACGGAGATGCCCAGAACATTTCAGCCCAGCCCTCGCCCACTCAGCCCGTAGATCTGCCCGATCGCTCCTCCCTTTCCCCATCGGTAGGTACAGACAGCGCCATTTCACCATCCTCTGCTCATCCCCAACGACCTGCACCCACCCCCAAGCTGCACCCAACACCTGCAACAGCATTTCCTGTAGACAATTTCGATCGCTCTGATGACATTGCCAAAATTTTGGTAGAAATGAAACGCATTGGCTGGAGCAGGGAACAGGGGCGGGATCACCTCCGCAAGGTCTACGGCAAAGAGACCCGGCAGGAATTATCTGACGAAGAACTGCTTGACTTCCTCAGCTTTTTGGAGTCGCAGTCGCCATAGCCACACCACCCAAAATCCTTACATGGATACCACTACCAGTTGGGGCTACCAGTTGGGGCGACAGAAGCAGGGGCAGCTCAGTTTTACAGCCCTCACGGCAACGTCCCTCTCCCAGCAAGGGCAAGGGACGTTGAACTTAACTCCCCCCATCACCTTGAAGACTGGGCAATAGGAGGACTGTCTAAAAGTGGACTGTTCTTACAAAAATGCGCTCGTAGACGCAGGGTTCGCTGAATAGGGGTTTGAGCGCAGTTGCCCTGCTTCCGATGCTAGCGGCAATCCGTCGTCATACTGTTCAGAGAATAATTCTAGGCATCTTAGGCATCTACAGCAGCCGGTCGCCCACCCACTGAATGGTTATCGATCACTTGGTCGATTAATCCGTAGTCCATTGCCTCTTGAGCTGACATAAAAAAGTCGCGCTCAGTGTCTTCTTCGATGCGTTCAATCGGTTGGCCAGTTTGCTGAGCCAGCCATTCATTTAGGCGACGCTTATGATAAAGAATTTCTCTAGCCTGGATTTCAATGTCAGCGGCTTGCCCCTGCGCTCCCCCGATGGGTTGGTGAATCATGATGCGAGAATGGGGCAAGCTCATGCGCTTACCCTTTTGCCCAGCGCTAAGCAAGAATGCGCCCATGCTGGCAGCCAAACCAACGCAGATGGTGCAAACATCGGGGCGGATTTGGTTCATAGTGTCAAAAATACCTAGCCCTGCCATCACGGAACCGCCCGGCGAATTGATATAGAGATAGATGTCTTTCTCTGCATCTTCGGCTTCCAGATAGAGCATTTGAGCCACGATGAGGTTCGCAAGGTCTGAATCGACTTGTTGACCTAGAAAGATAATGCGTTCTCTTAGCAGGCGAGAATAGATATCAAAGGCGCGTTCACCGCGACCCGATTGTTCAATAACGGTAGGAATCATAAAGCATGTTGGTAACAGGTCTGTTAAATATTCTACCGATTTGCTCGGATGACGGGGGCGATCGCCCCTGAATTTTCCATTGAGTGTATGACTTGACGGATTGCTCAACCCCGACAGTACAGCCCGAAACGCATCCATGCCAAATTTCGGGCGATCGCTCTATCCCTCTTTTGTCCTATCTTCAGTCGATTCTAGATAGTCCAACAGTCGCCTAATTTTCATACGATGGATGTACGGCCAGCCCCCGTTGGCCTCAATGTCGCGCAACAGTGCATACAAGTCCTGACGGCTCGTCGGCAGTGTTTCTCGAAACAGGGTTTCTCGAATATCCCGATGCAGGGCTTCAAGTAAGCGCAGCAAGGACAGCAAGGCTAAACCGTCTCCCTTGCGAGCGATCGCCTCCTGTTGCACCAAACGAGCGATCACCTCAAACGACTCATTGCTGCTGATATCCTCGGTCAATTGGTGGAGTGGAGACAACTCAGTTCTCGATCCCTCATCCTGATTCGCATCATCCGATGACAATAGACTTTCATTCATAGCGGCTGAGTGGTAAACATCTTTGGCTTCCCATCACTCCTGCGATTCACACCACTGAACAACAGACATCTCGTCTTAGTTCAGAGCTACAAGCATCTCCTGCAATTCGTAGGTTACTGTAGCTCGATGGTCAATGAGCTAGTCAATGAGCTAGGAGCGATCGCCCCAATCTTAAGCTATTCCCAAATGTAGGTAGTGGTGAATGCCGTACAACACTAAGTTTCAAAATCCTTACCGATAGAGGACTACCCTCCAGCCAAACCAGCAAAACCTCAGACAGCGATCGCACCGGTCTCATTTTTGTTACAAAACTTCGCTTAAACCCAGGCGGTCTGTTCATCAAAATTCATCAAGTATTGCCAACTCAATTTGAGAAACGACCTCCGAATAAGGCGTCAAGGTCTTGTAAAATGCTGTATGAGACTTTACATGGATCAGATTAAGTTCTTTTTTAAGCCGCCAGCGCTGCAAAGAACTGTTATACGAATTAAAGGATACTGGTGGGGATTTCACATTTACATTGAGGTTAATCATGAGCTATCGCGCTTTTGTCGCCGCATTCTTGGCACTATGTTTAGGTTTTTTAACGGCTTGCAGTGACACACCGGATGCTACTAGCGGCCCGCTCACTTACGAGCAAATTCGCGGAACGGGGCTGGCTAATAAATGCCCGCAAGTGGGTGAAGTCAGTCGTGGCTCCATCGCCATTGAAGGAGACGGCAGCTACGTTCTGCGGGATCTGTGTTTGGAACCTACATCCTACTTTGTGAAGGAAGAATCGACGAATAAGCGTCAGGAAGCCCGCTTCATTGCTGGTCGGGCCCTGACCCGCAACACGTCTACAATTGATCAGGTGAGCGGCAAGCTCAAAGCGGAAGACAATGGCGCAGTTACTTTTATTGAGGAAGGCGGTTTTGATTTCCAAGCCATCACCGTTCTGCTTCCGGGTGGCGAACAAGTACCGTTTCTTTTTACCATCAAAGGACTAACTGCCCAAAGTCAGCCGGGTTTGTCTGCTATTACAACTTCGACTGACCTTGAAGGACGCTTCCGCGTTCCGTCTTATCGCACGTCTAATTTCCTTGACCCCAAAGGCCGAGGGTTGACCACTGGGTATGACAATGCGATCGCACTACCCGCGCGAGCCGATAGTGAGGAACTCAAGCGCGAAAATGTCAAGAGCTTTGAAACAGGTGAAGGTAAAATTTCGCTTCAGGTCGCTAAGGTAGACAACTACACGGGCGAAATTGCAGGCACCTTTGAAAGTGTGCAGCCTTCGGATACTGACATGGGAACAGACGAAGCCCTAGATGTGAAAATTCGCGGGCTGTTCTACGCTCGTGTTGAACCTGCTGAAGCTTAATTTGAACTGGAGTCTATTGGTGTATGACGGGTGCTTTCACTCCGAGCGGTAGTACCTGAATCTCGCTAAAGTGAATCTGCTGATTAGGGCGCTTTCAGGGCGCGTTTTCAGATTGTTGCAGGTTGTTTCAAGTTTAGGGACGCACCCTGATTGAATTGAATAGTAATGGTCATGGAGGGGCTTGTATGCCCCTCTTTTGCTGATGGGGCGATCGCTTGTCTCTACGGATCTATAAATGAGTTATCCCTGCTACCATAGCTGGCAAGGTTTTCAGTAAGTAAGATCTAGAAGCGATCGCTAATTGCATCACATTCTGAACCCTTCTAAGTTTTGGTAGAACAAAAGCTGCTGAATGGTTCTACAGACTCTTACCTAAGCTGATACCGAGCCGATTGATAGGTCTAGCTACCTCAGTTTTCCCCTAGGCTCAGCGGGCCATCACCAAGGTGCATCCCTGCGATCGCGGTTAACATCTAGTGCTGCTCATTTTCTCTACTTAGCGCTGAATGTAACCAGACCTGGGTGCATTTGTCCGGAAACATACCGAACGAATTAAGTTGTGAACCAACGAATAGAGAATGCAGTATGAGAGGGTTCAATATCGCTAGACATGCTGGCGCAATTTTCACGGTCATCAGCACTGGGCTAACCGGTTTGGCGGCTGCCACCATTGCGGCAACCTATGCGCCGCCAGCGATCGCCTACAACTTTGGCGAAGAAACGGTCAATGCAGATGAGTTCATCCTTGTAGCGGCTCCCATTGGCGATCGGGCACACCAATTGCTGATTCTGCGGCAAGTTACCAACGAACGTCCATGCTGGAGTGAATCAGGGGGTCGTGTCGATCCGCTCTTGCTCTCCTTCGACTTCACCGGCATCTGCGCCCGCAGCACTGATAGCAACGGGTATTCCCTGCGAATGTCTGGGCAAGACTTAGGGATGGACTACAGCCTACGGGTGATTCCATCTGGCAATAGCCTGATGCTGATGGCCGTCTCCGATCGCTCTGGATTGCGGATTCCTATCGGTCAAACAGACAGCGTCGTGAGCGGGTTTGCCAAAATTTATCTTTACCCCGGATGGTACATTTCCCAGCGCTCCTACGAGGGACAAGCGCTGGGGCACTTCTACGTGACTCACCAACAGGACTTGAACAGCTTTATTGCAGCGTCTTCGCAACCTGGCCGACCGTTCAGCATTCCTGCCCAGCCGTCAACCATTCCATCGGATGCTCCCAGCCCAGCGCCGCTCGCTCAAGATTCGTCGAGTAGTGTAGCGCCGTCTTCTGCTCCAATGCTGACAAATCCGTCTACGCTGCCGCCATCCGCTTCTGATACAGATAACACTGTGGGCAATGAAGGCTGGATTGAGTTTACCCCGCCTCAAACTGCTGCCCCATCTCAGTCTTCACCCAACCTTCCAGAACCATCTGATATTGTGGTTGTTCCTAATGTGTTGCCGCCGACTGGACAATCAACGATCGCCCCGCCCGCCCCATCGGTTAGCACATCCAGGGCATCCCAGCTTGGGTTTAGCTATCGCGTCATTGTAGACACGACAACGCCACAACAGGAAGCCGAGGTGCGATCGCTCGTTCCAGATGCATTTCGTACTCGACTAGGCGATCGCATGGTCATGCAAGCCGGTTTATTTGAAACCCAATCTGAGGCTAGTCAACTGCATCAACAACTGGTGCAGCGCGGTTTAAATGCATCAGTGCTGCCTGTTGAATAACCCCGCTGAGCGGTTCATAAACGATATGAATATTGAGTTGAATGTCGAGACACAATGCATCGACGTTCAGAGAGTGATGTTCATGCAAAGATTTTAGGTGGCGTGGGCAACGCCCACGCCACCTAAAATCTTTACCACTAGAGGACTACCGACATTCAGAGTGAATTGTGTCTGCAATGTATCGATGGTGACTCCGCCCATAGCGTCTTCATACAGCGAGTCAAAATTTGCTGAAAACCCTGCACTCTGACCAGCGTTCGGCCAGACCATGCAGACATTCTAGAAAATTTAAACCTTTCAAGTACTTCAAGCTGCGCCCAACATTTACTATGGCGACAACCCCCAACCCTTCCAAGCGATCGCGCAATTTCAGCATTGAGCATCTGCCAGGGCTGAAACAAGACGATTGCCAAAAGCTAATTTCAGCAGGCATCCAGACCACACAACAGTTGCTGCGCCGTACCAACACTCAACAGCAACAGCAGCAACTCGCTAACCAACTGCATATTCATGCTCAATACATCCAGCGATGGGCCGCTTTAGCAAACTTATCTCAAGTGCCTAGCGTAGGCTGCCAGTATTGTGGCTTGCTCCTCCATGCCGGCATTGCTACTCCTCAGCAACTAGCAACCGCGTCTCTACCGCGACTGCATCGCCAAGTCATGAAACTGCACATTGCTACTATGAACACCAAGCAACATTGCCCCTCTCTAGCGCAAGTTTCAGCCTGGATTCAAGATGCCCAGCAGATCAAACAGTAGACGCGATCGCCATAACAGCGCCCTCAGCACAGCTAAAAACGTTAACGCCGAAAAGTCAAGCCAGCCTCAATTCTACTCAGGGTACCAAAACATTCCTTTAATGCCCTCTGGGTCAGAAATAAACCCCAACCCCCGGTAGAAATCCACAACCTGCGGATCGGCAAACAACGTGATATTACTAATATCCTCACCGCGTAGCTTTTTAATCACCTGCTTCATCAACGCCTTGCCCAATCCCTTACCCTGAAAATCTGGATGGACAACAACATCCCAAATGGTTGCATTGAACGCATGATCCGAAGTAGCCCTCGAAAACCCAATGAGCCGTCGTCGAGTCCCGCGCTGCTCCCACATTGAAACAACCAAAAAACTGTGTTGAATGGCCTTCTTCACCTTACGAAGCGGGCGACGTGACCACCCCACGGCATCGCAAAGCTCCTCAAGATCATACAGATCAATCTCACGCTCTGTACTGAAGAATATGCGGGGGGTATTATTAGACGAACCACTGGCTTCAGCGTACTCATCTTGTGCTGACGGCGTTGATGCGTCGGAGGTAGCAAACAAACTCTTCCAAAAACCCATGCAGGTGCGGCTGTGGTAGTAGAGGTCATAAGACAATACTAGCTAGTATATCCTCCGTACATGGTCTCAACGTTGCGAATCTTGGAATTCTATGACGGACTCCATACCGGCTTCCTGTAAAAATTGCACAAAGTTGATCCGTCTGATAGGGTTTGAAGATTCTTAATCGGTCACAATAGGCAGAGAATCCATCCTTGCTGTTTGCAGATTCTTGCGCCCTACCCAAAGAACGCCATCGCTTGATCTGTCGCTGTGTATTGGGACGTCCTGTTGGTGATGTTAGACGTTGGCGATCGCATCTATTGCAGTCGCTTTGATGCTACATCGAGAGGACTAACCAGTCGGGCTACTCCCATCCGCCCCCTACCCATTAAAATTAGGCATCAAAAAGTACGGCTGAGCATAGCATCACTCAAACCTGTCAGTGCCTCACCTCTGCGAATGCCTCTGCCATCATCCTGAATTGACTAGGTTTTCCTTGCCTAACCGCGCTTTTCTGACACCATAGAGCGTACTGGAATAGTGAGTCGATCGCTCCCTCATTGCAGTGCCCGCCTACGCTATTGGCACGGCCGGATGCTGTGCCATCACGACTGAGCGCGCAAATGCTAACCAACTAAGCCCCCCAGACTCAACTCAGTAACCGTTTAGACGGTTCTATCAAGCGATCGCGGCCCTGATGGGCTGACCCAAAACCACCGAGTAGGTTGGATTGCGGTCACAAAGCCGAGCCTGCGGATGCCTCGTTGGGGTATGCTGTTGCCGACCCAACATACAGCAGAACCAGCATTTCAACGGTTGGGTCAGTCAATCAAAAGCGCTGTCTTAAAATCTCGGTGAAGATACCTGAAGCAGACATTACGGATCGCAGGAATTGATACGAACCGATCCGATGGACAGTATGATTGGGGGAACGATGGGAAACCGTCACAACTCTGCCATCTTGCCTGCTACCATCATGTGGTTTTAACCATGTCGTAACCCATGTCAGCATTAACGATAAGACCCAACCTAACTCGTATCCATCAGCAACAAACCTGACCGCGATGAGAGCGTTACCTTCCTAGGCTTCATTGACCTATAGCAAGGTAAAAAGTTGGGAGACGGGAGTATTCCAGTGTGGCGGTTTGAGGTAGAAGAAGGCTCTTGAATCTGTCTGTTCTTCTCATCGCTTGCACTAAGTCAGCGCCGGCCCGTCTTGCACGCCGTTGGTCAAATGCCTAGTGTTGGTAATACAAGTCTCATCTGCCGAATAGATAACTCTTAATTGAGGGAAAAAGCCAGAGGAAAAGCCCCAGAAAGCCCTGTGAATTCTCGCGAACTCTCCTGCAAAACGATCAATCGCTGGGTTATTGCTGCCTGATTTCAATATGAACCATGCCAACCCTCACTGCCAGTCTTCATCGCAAACGTTCATCGATAAGCAGCGAGGGCATCATGCATCAATCAGGCCGTAAAAACAGTGTGAACGGGTTTGTTGACCCATCGCTAACTGTTACGGAAATGTCATAACGCCAGAGACAATGTCGTATTTCAAAGTCATCTATCGTACTCGTGTTGGGTCTGATGCGTGTATCTGAAATGGATTGAAATGGGTGTTTTCATCCAATTATGTGATGATTTGCCTAGGGTGTAGAGAATCGTTAATCCTCGTTATCTAACTAGCCAAACGCCCGACCAGTGGGTTAATTTATGGCGATCGCTCCCATCATCAGGACGTTATGATTGTCCAGTTTAATTCAGACTTTGACCTGCAACACAGGTATACTCCCAAAATTATGGCTTCGGGTTTGAAACAATCAACACTTGAATTGCTGAAGCGCTTCAATCGGGCGTTTCCGCAGTTTTATGAGCAATTTGTCAGCAGTGAAATTCAAATTCAGAACCTGAAGCTGGCTTACCAGTTGTATAAGAGTCGTCAGGTCGTTATCGACCTCAAGCCTGAAGGCACTAAAAGTGTTCTGCATTTTGCTTACCGCAACCAATCGTTCTTGTTGAGCGATATTTTTGGAGTGCTGGCAGCCTATGGCTTAACAATCCACAGCCTTAGTCTCTATGGGCAAATCTATCCGCCCATGCTTGTGTTTATCAAGCTTATTGTGTCGCGGGGCGGCAAAATTCTGGCTGACAAAACTGCCGATAATGTCCGACGAGCCATCCGAGAAGCATTGGCCGGCCGGTTTGAAGTTGAAGAAATGCTGGCGGTTGAATTTAATCTTGATGCAGGTCTTGAGCAAGTTGAAACGGAGTTTTACGTTGACCCTGTATTTCATTTACCTGCTTTGCTGATTGAGGCAGATAATCAACCGGGTCTGTTCTACAAGGTTATGTATGCCATTTGGCAAGAAGATTTACTGGTTGTCAATGCTAATTTATTGGTCTGGCGTGGACGCACCCGTCTGATTCTTTATCTGCTGGGCCCAAACGAGAGCGTTATCCCTGAATATTTGGGGCAAAAAATTGCGGAAGGGGTTCGTCAGCGATTACTCGGTAGCCGGTTTTAGCCCCGTCTCTTTTATTTTTCTCTATGGCAGTGGCCATTTTGCTTAGCATTTTGCTTGGAATATAGGATTTTGGGGGATGATGAAGCCGCCCTACAAAGATCCATAAGCTTTCTGCTTAGCGCTATAGAATGATGATGTGATTTCATTGTGAGAGATACCATGGCAGCCACTGTTCTCATTACTGGTGCTTCTCAGGGATCGGGGAAAGCTATCGCTCAGCGTTTTGCCCGCGAAGGTTATAGTGTTGTCCTGGCTGCTCGCCAAGCGGATCGACTGTATGCGACTGCGGATGAGATCAATCAAGCGATCGCCCCTTGTGCTGTGGCAATCCCGACTGATGTTAGTCATCAGCCCTCCGTGATGGCGTTAGTCGAACAAACTTTAGAGCGGTACGGTACGGTTGATGTATTGGTCAACAATGCTGGTATTTGCCTGACGGGCAAGACCGACCATACCAGCATTGACGACTGGCACGCCTTGATCAATACCAATTTATGGGGATATATCCATACAATTCATGCACTGCTGCCCCAGTTTTTGAAAAATCAGCGAGGCGCTATCGTCAATGTTGGGTCGTTTGGTGGCAAGATGCCATTACCCAATATGACGGCATACTGCACCAGTAAATATGCTGTCACGGGACTAACAGAGTCACTGCGTCTAGAACTTGCGCCCTGCGGTATCCATGTTGGTATTGTGCAGCCGGGTGTCATCAATAGCAGCTTTATGGAGCGGGCCCAGTTTCGCGGTGAATCAGATGAAGAATGCGATCGCCAGCAGGCTCAGATGGCATCCGTTCTGTCTCAAGGGTGGGTGAACCAACCGGACGATATTGCTCAAGCGGTTTGGCAGGTTGCAACCCATAAAACAGCAGAAATTGTAGTTGGACCGGTAGCGATCGCAACTGAGGCCTATCGTCTCATGCCCAGCTTAGTTCAGTGGTTCATGACTCAAACCCTCCCAGCCTGAAACACGCCAGCAGCGACCATACCGGCAGAGCTACACTAAGCCGTTTGTAAGCAATCCTACAGTCAATGCTGGCTACAGCCTGACCACCTGTTCCAAGACTGTTGTCCTCTAATTGACTGATTGGCGCTCGTGCTGCTTGACCCAGCGATCGTTCCTCAATGTGCCTTTGAGTCCAGTATCTACTCCGCCAAATGCCCCAAAGCCAAATCACAGTAATCCCGTATAAGAGAACCGATCACAAGATCGTAACTTTAGCTTAAAATGTAACGGTTGTATTTTGTGATACGAACCTTGATTGAGCGCTACACCTTGCCTGAGATGGGCAATTTTTGGACCGATGAATTCAAACTAAAAACCTGGTTACAGGTTGAGATTGCAGTCTGTGAGGCACAAGCTGAAGTCGGCAACATCCCATCTGAAGCGGTTGAGGAAATCAAGGCCAAGGCAGATTTTGATATTCAGCGAGTTTTAGAAATTGAGGCGGAAGTGCGTCACGATATGATCGCATTTCTGACTAATGTTAACGAGTACGTCGGCGATGCAGGTCGATACATCCATCTTGGTTTGACCAGTTCTGACGTTTTAGATACTGCACTTGCCCTACAAATGGTTGCAAGCGTCACTCTGCTTTTAGAGGAAGTAGAGCGCTTGATTCAGGCCATTCGTTATCAAGCCCAGACACATCGCCACACCGTCATGGCAGGACGATCCCATGGCATTCATGCTGAACCCATTACGTTTGGCTTTAAGCTGGCTGGCTGGTTAGCCGAAGTTTTGCGCCATCGCGATCGCCTCTGCCGTCTACAGAAAGATATTGCGGTCGGTAAAATTTCAGGAGCAGTTGGCACCTATGCGAACATTGACCCTCAGATTGAAGCGATCGCCTGCCGGCAGCTAGGTCTAGAACCGGATACAGCATCAACACAGGTTATTTCACGCGATCGTCATGCTGATTTTTTACAAGCACTAGCCATCCTAGCAGCATCACTAGAACGGTTCGCAGTTGAGATTCGTAACCTACAGCGCACCGATGTTCTAGAAGTCGAAGAATTCTTCGCGAAAGGGCAAAAAGGCTCATCCGCCATGCCCCACAAACGCAACCCAATCCGTTCTGAGCGCCTGACAGGAATCGCACGAATTATCAGAGGACATGCGATCGCAGCGATCGAAAACATTGCCCTATGGCACGAACGAGACATCTCTCACAGCTCAGTAGAGAGAGTCATTCTCCCCGATGCTTGTATCCTGACCCACTTTATGATCGTCGAGACCACCGACCTCATCAAAAGCCTTCTAGTCTATCCAGATAATATGCAGCGCAACCTCAACTGCTATGGAGGCGTTGTGTTTAGCCAGCGAGTACTACTTGCCCTAGTCGCAAAAGGAATGAGCCGAGAAGATGCCTATGCGATCGTCCAAACCTGTGCCCATCAAGCCTGGAACAAACCAAACGGAGACTTCAAAAACCTCATCATTAACAACTCAAAAGTCCAAGAACTTCTAACTCTAGGCGAAATCACAGAATGCTTTAATCCACAGCACCACCTGCAAAACCTAGAACATATTTACCAACGACTGAGCATCTAGACCCACAACTTGCCATCTAACAACTGCTATCTAGGGCTTGCTGAAAAAGTCAGAAACCCTAATATATGGTCATTTCAGGCGATAAACTCCAGGATAAGTGCAAGGTTGTTTAACGATTTTTCGTCGTTTCAGCCGATTTACCCTTGCACTTACCTATCGACAAAACCTGAAAATTCAACGTGTCCTCTTGGGTTCAGCCCTGAAATTGCGTGATTTGCTTTTTTCAGCAGACCCCATCTAACAACACCAAACCTAGCATCATTCGCAACCAGTCTTAGACAATAATATCTACTGACCCGCCTTTTGATCCCACCATCTAAAAGCAGAAGTAAAAGATAAAAAACAAATCTCCCTCATTCAACCACACCAACAAAGCAGGAAGAACAAGGG
>CAYSIR010000046.1:0-22211 GCA_964431105.1 uncultured Leptolyngbya sp.
GCAGTAGCCATTTTACCTAGGATATGAGAGCTTTTTTGGGGTGGCTTCGGCCGTCCCAATTTTTTTGAGCTATCTGCCTAGCGCCATACGGAACAGTCACTAGACGTTTTGCTCTATTGCCTGCCGTTTTTTTGTTACCTGGATTTTGCGTGGAGGAGTCAACGATTTAGCGACTTCTGCATGAGGGATAGCGTGCCGCTAGGAGGTCAGATGACGGCGCAGTTCGCGTAAGCTTTGATACATTTCCGGTAGGCGATTGTAAATGGCTGAAATCTTGAGCCATCGCTTATTCGGGATGGCCGGATAGCCAGATACGATCGCCCCCGGTTCCACATCTCGATGCACGCCTGTTTGTGCGGTGGCGATCGCCCCATCCCCAATTTTGACCTGATTGGCAATGCCGACTTGACCGGCTAGAATCACCCGATTGCCCACCGTTACGCCGCCTGCGAGACCCACCTGCGCTGCCATTGCACAGGCTTCGCCAACCTGACAGCCGTGGGCTACATGAATTAAGTTATCTAATTTAGTGTTGCGCTTGATGCGGGTTTCGCCCACGGCCGGACGATCTACGGCTGAATTGCAGCCAATTTCTACCGTATCTTCTAAGACTACCCGCCCCGATTGTTCCATCTTGTACCAGCCTTCTTTCGTGGGTACAAAACCGAACCCTTCGGAGCCGATCGCGGCCCCGCTATGAATCACGCAGCCGGAACCGATTTGTGTTCGTTCATGAATTACGCAGTTCGCGTGGAGTTGGGTGCGATCGCCCACGGTCACATCTGGATAAATCACCACATTGGGATGAATGCAAACCCCATCCCCTAGCGATACGCCCGCCTGAATCACCACATGGGCCCCGATCGCCACATCCTTACCTAGGGTGGCACTCGAATCAATCACGGCAGTGGGGTGAATGCCTGGTGACGGACGGAAGGGCTGATAAAATAAGGCGATCGCTTGGGCAAAGGCGAGACGCGGATTAGAAATACTGATCCAGGCAAGATGGCGATCGCTAGCGGCGGCTTGCAATGCCTCATCCATTGGCAAAATCAGCGCCGTTGCCTGAGTGGTGGCAATTTGCCCCGCAAACTTTTCGCCCTCAATGTAGCTGAGGGTTCCGGCGGTGGCTTCATCGATCGCTGCCACGCCCTGAATATCGGGATCGTCGGTAAGGCTGGCAGTATCAGACTGGAGCCGCTGGGCAATGTCGCTAAGTTTCATGGGCTAAGAATCCATCGAGAGTCCATTGAGAATCTGTGAACCACAGCAGGACAGGGAATCGCCGCGCTCCACCCAACACCCTAGCGTACCAGAAAGGCAACACATTCAACGTGGGCAGTTTGCGGGAAAAAGTCGGCAGGTTGCACCCGCGTCAGGCGATACCCACCCGCTATCAAATGCTTCAGGTCGCGGGCTAAGGTAGCCGGATTGCAACTCATGTAAACAATGCGCTGGGGCTGCACTTCCAGCAACGTATCCAGCACCATGCGATCGCATCCCTTGCGCGGCGGATCGACCAACACCACATCCGGCGGCGCTTGGAGCGATCGCACCGTTTCCGCCAAAATCCGTTCCGCCCGCCCCACCACAAAATCCACATTGGTGATGCCGTTCAGTTGGGCATTGAGTTGGGCCTGTTCCACCGCCTCGTCTTGCAGTTCCACCCCAGTTGCGCCCTTGGCTTGCTGGGCTAGCGGCAGCGTCAACGTGCCAATTCCGCAATACACATCCACCAAATATTCCGACCCCGTCAGCGCTAGTTCATCCTGAATCACCTGCACCAGCGCCTCCGCCTGCTCGGTGTTGACCTGGAAAAAGGTCGCGGGATGAATGTGCAGTTTTAGATCGGCAAATTGTTCTACCAAGTACGGACGACCTGCCACACACATCGTATCTTCGCCAAAAATGGCATTGGTGCGATCGCCATTTCGGTTCAGACAGACTCCTACCAAGTTGGGATAGCGATCGAGCCACTGTTGCGCCTGCTCCTCAATATTCGTTAGTTCCCATTCCGTCGTCACCAGCGTCAGCAGCATTTCCCCGGTGCGCCGCCCAATGCGCAATCCCAAATGCCGTAACCGCCCCTGGTGGCGCTGTTCATTATAAATCGACCAGTTGCGCTCTTGAATATCTAGCTTCACTTCTGCCAGCAGGGGATTAAACCGCTCATCCTGCACCGGACACTGGTTTAGATTCACTAAGCGATGGCTGCCCTTTTGGTAATAGCCTGCCTGCACCTGTCCCTGCGATCGCGCTAGGGGATAGGTGACTTTATTTCGATAGGCCAACGGTTGGGACGGCAGCACAGGATCGACCGGCGGTTCCTCAATGCCACCAAGCCGCTGTAGTGCCTGAATCACCTCATTCTGCTTCGCCGCAAGCTGCTGCTCATAGCTCACCACCTGCCACTGGCAACCGCCGCACTTATCTGCCACAATGCACGACGGTCGCACCCGCTGGGGCGATGGTTTCAGCATTGCCTGGAGCTTGCCACTGCCATACTGAGGCTTTGCCCGCAGCAGCCGCACCCGCACGCGATCGCCCGGCACTGTATCTGGCACAAACACTACCCGCCCCTCATAGCGACCGACCCCATCGCCACTGTTGCTGAGGTCGTCAATATCAATGTCAATTAATTGGCCCTGCTGCCACGGGTTAGCGATAGGCAGGTTCGACGAATCGGCGGACTGGGTCACGGTATGCGCTCCTGAAAAATCTAGGGCAGCGATCGCCCCAACTCGTTACAATAACCCAAGTAACCCTCAACCGTCTATTTCAAATGTCCCATGATTGATATTAGCGCTGCCCTACCCACCTTTGTGATTACCCTGCGTGAAGGCGTCGAAGCAGCCCTTGTGGTCGGCATCGTCATGGCCTACCTACAAAAAGCCAACCAGTCGCGGCTCAACTCTTGGGTCTATGGCGGCATCGGCATCGGTGTGGCGGGCAGTGTGCTGGTGGGGGTGCTGCTCACCTCTGTGCTATCCTGGCTGACCCAGTCTGACCAAGACTATGCGGCGATCGCCAAACCGGCTTTGGAAGGTGGCTTTGAAATTGGCGCGATCGCCCTCCTCAGTTGGATGCTGATTTGGATGACCCAGCAGGCTAAGTCGATGAAGTCTGAAGTAGAGGGAGCCATCTCTAGCGCGGTGGCTGGAACGGCAGCCGGATGGAGTGTGCTGACGCTGATTGCGATCGCCGTTTTGCGGGAAGGCTTCGAGACGGTTTTGTTTATCGCCGCTAAATTTCAACAGGGCTGGATACCGGTGGCTGGGGCGATCGCTGGGCTGGTCGGCGCGGTCATCATTGGCGTACTGCTCTTTCGCCTCGGTGTCAAAATTAACCTGCGTCGCTTTTTTCAGGTGATGGGTGTATTGCTGCTGCTAATTGTTGCAGGCTTAGTGGTGTCGGCCCTGCGCCACATTGACGGCACGTTGCAACTGCTAGCCGTGACCAATCCGGCGATCGCAAATCTTTGTTCCAATGGCAGCTCCTGCCTCCTCGGCCCGCAAGTGTGGGATCTCAGCAGTGTCTTACCCGATCGCCAGTTTCCTGGCATTTTACTCAAAGCTTTCTTTGGTTATACGCAATATTTATATCTGGCACAAGCGATCGCGTATGTTGGCTTTCTGGCAACAGTAGGCGTCACCTATCTGCAAGGGGCGATCGGCTGGAATTTCCGCCAGAAGCCAGCACCGGAATCATAATTGAGATTGACTCAAGAGTGGTCGTTGGTGTTTTACAACCGGTTTACGTGGCTCTCTTAAGAATCCCTGTCTAGGATAGTCCTAAACCGTTTTGATAGGCCCACAATGCTGCTTGAGTGCGATCGCGGACATTTAGTTGATTAAAGATATTGGTCAAGTAATTTTTGACGGTTCCTTCAGTTAGGTTGAGGTACTCTGCAATTTCACGATTACTCTTCCCTTGACCCAAGCATCGTAAAATCTCTAGTTCGCGATCGCTGAAAGTGCCATACAACAGTGATTTTGGATCGTTAATATCGAGTTTAAGATGGGAAAACACCTTTGGAGCAATAGTTGGCCCTAGTTGGCTATATCCCTGGTACAAGTTTCGGATAGATACTGCCACATCGCGAGACGGAGTATTTTTGAGTAAATACCCCAATGCCCCAGCTTGAAGAGATTGAAAGATGAATTCATCATCATCAAACGTTGTTAGCACTAAAATGCGAATCCAGGGATAGCGAGTATGAATAGCTTGAGTTGCTTTTACACCGTCCAGTATCGGCATTCGCACATCCATTAATATAATATCTGGCTGTGATTGTTCAGTGAGAGCGATAGCCTCTTGACCGTTATTTGCTTCCCCTATAACGACAAAGTCTTCTTCCAGGGATAATAGTGATGCGAGTCCTTGTCGAAAGATAGGTTGGTCGTCAACTAGAAGTATCTGAATCATGGCTAAATGAGTAGGGGATAATGATATGAATCGTAGTACCCTGCCCCGGGGCAGTAGACAAGTTCATCGTTGCGCCAATGATGTGTGCCCGCTCTTGCATACCCCGCAACCCAAAGCCAATCTTGACTTGGGGAACTTCAAAACCAATTCCATTATCGAATAAATGTAAGATTAGGTGGTGGTCAGTGTGTTGGCTGCTGAGGGTAACTTCAGTAGCTTGGCTATGCCGACGAATATTTTCTAAGCCTTCTTTAAGGATACAATAAAGCTGATGACTAACTGCTATTGGTAAGATTGGGAGTTTCAGGTTAGCCTGAACTATCAATCCTGATGTTTGATGGAAATTGTCAAGCAACTGATAGAGTGCTTGGTTTAGGCTAAAGGTATCTTGACGCATTGTGGCAACTGCTCGCCGTACTTCTTGAACTGCCTGGTTAGCTAAGATTTTAGATAGGTGTAGCGCCTGTTGCGTTTGTTCCGCCCCTCGTTCGTATGATCGCTGAGCTAGTTCGACTTGCACATTGAGTGATGCCAGCGTATGCCCTAACGAATCGTGAATATCCCGTGCAATTCGAGTTCGTTCTAGGTCAGCAGCCAAGGTTTCGACTTCCTGTGCCAAAACAGATGCTCGATGCCGGCTCTGGCGCTCTGAAAGAATGGATAAGCACATCAAAATGATTAATAAATTAGCTGCAACAAAGATGCTGATGTTATTTAAGATGACATCAAAAACCTGAAGTGAAATCGGAACGGTAGATAAGGACTCGTACCAGTCTTGTAGCTCCTTTGGATGTAAGAGTTGATTAGTCACATGATATGCGAGGGCCCCTTGCCAGATTATTCCAGATGCGATCGCAGTCAAAATAGCCTCTTTGCGGCTCATTAGAAAACAGCCCTTACCTAGCACTAGCCAGAGCAATAAGTCTAATCCCCAACCTGAGAATAATCGAGTGAATAGTAAACAGACAATTTCAAACCAGATATAGGCGCGACGCTGCCATAGGGGGCGATCGATAGGAAATCGAAGACTGAGCACAGCTAAAATTACCAACACGGTGAAAACCAGATAGTCACCGAAATTACTATCATATCCCAGTGGCTTGTAAAGAATAGGAAAAAGCATCCTCAACAAGGGAATGCCAAGAGAAAACCACTCCACGACTTTCAAAATTTTAGGAATAGAGGGTTCCATCGTAATGATGGATTGATGGGACTGAGCAACCATGGGAGAAGACATTGGTGTATGAGCAAGCGTGATAAGGCTACGCATTGTATCGAAATGCGGTGTCAATGGTGATGACGATCGTCATAAGAATTGATGACGGATTGGACTAGGAAGAAAGCTACTCTGGGGTTAATTATAGAGTGTAAAGCCTTGGCAGTTCATACATCTTTAATTGATGGAATACAGACATTCAATCTGAGTTGTAAAAAGGAGTGTTCATAAATCTCTGTCATAACTTCTACTCAAGACTGTAAGGTATCTAGAATTGCTGACATTTTAGTTAAATTTGCTAGCCAATATCCTAAACTGCATTTTGAAGACTGCCTGAAAAGTCTCAGAAGTTTCGTCTATGGCAATGGCTGTTATAAAAAATCTGATCTACCTACTGAGGATTATAGGCTGCGGTTGCTAAAGTTCTAGACTGCGCTCTGGGTCATTACGTGCTGCGTTGGATGTATAGCAATCCTATTTGGATTGTGAGAAGGATTCCGCAGGAATCCTTCTCACAACAACCATTCTCACTTCACAACTCATTTAGGATTGCTATATGTTGCTTGTTGAATAAGTTAATCAAGGAGTTGAGAAGTTGATCATGGAACCAGATGAGAACTATGACGAATCATTGAGTCAACAATTGGTGCGCGGTGCGCGTCGATTTCTTGGCGGAGGGTGTGCGGGTTTGATTGCCTGCGCTCTTGTTGGTTGGGTTGGGGATGTCCAACCTAAGTTATGGCTCATACTTGCAATACTTACCTTCTGTGGATGTTTGGGTGTTTTGACAGGACAGGGCTTCAAAAGCTTGTTGTCAAGTTTTTTAGACCAAGCTCCTTGGTTCTAGTCACAGCTATTCGCAATAAATGATTTCGACTGATGAGACATCAATTTAGCCAGTGGCAATTTTACATAATATGTATCTTTGTTATCTTTTTCGTCGTTGTAGGGCAGAGAGCCGCCACGTCTCTAACATCTCTGAGTGCTTTAAGGTTGGATGATGCTTCCTACACTGTTCCAGCTTGGGTATGGGAGCAAGATATGAGGCGTCCTGTTGTTGATAGTCTGAATCCTCCCCTAACAGATCGTCTGGATGAAACCGTTGATGCTCTTCTTGAATATTACCCGTCCATAAGTGCCGCGATCGCAATTCCAGGGGAGGGAATTTGGTCAACAACGCGCTGTGGTTCGGTATCTGACTGTTTTGGCGAACCGATGTTATTTCAAATTGCCAGCATTAGCAAAGTATTTACCGCCGCGATTATATTGCAATTAGTAGAAGAAGGGCAACTGCACCTAACCGATACGATTGAACCTTGGTTCCTTAACGTTCCTTGGGCTAACCAAATTACGATTACTCAACTACTGAATCACACGAGTGGAATTGTTAGCTTTAATGCATTACCGGATGGCACTACTCTCGATACTGGCTATCAATCACCGGACGAACTTATTGCCATCGCAACTGACTATGACTTGCTATTCAATCCGGGAGAGGGGTGGGCATACAGCAATACGAATTACGTCATGTTAGGAAAAATTATCGAGTCCATTGAGGAACAATCGTTTCATGATGTGCTGACTCGTCGGATTTTACATCCCCTAAATCTTGAAGACACTATCTTACGCCGACCCAATATGGATGAGTTAAGCGTGATTGCAGGGCATCGTGACGGACAGCGCCTCAACGATGAATTCCTCGATGAGGAATTCTATGCAAAACCGTATGCTGCCGGAGCCCTGGCATCAACTGCCAAAGACCTAGTTGTACTCTGGCACGGTTTTTTGTCCGGAGCGCTAGTCTCTCCAAGCATGGTTCAATTTGCCTTTGGTCATCTTTATCCAATGTCATTTTTAACTGAGAATGCCTCAGAAACTCGCTTATTTTATGGCATGGGTGTTCAAGTTATTGATTCTCCGACCGATGATCAAGGGCCAGGATTGATGTTAGGCCACCTTGGCGGAATGCCGGGATTTAACGCGCTTGTGGCCTACGTGGCTGAGTCAGATGTCTACATTGCGATCGCGGTCAATGACGAAGCGCGATCGGCCGGGGCAGGATTGTGGAGCATATTGCAAACCTTGAGAAGTGTGCAGAAGACCCATTAAGCAAGCCTCTTTATTGCCAGAACTGTCAGGGTGGTGTTAAGTCCCTCTGCTGCCTTTGGTTGAGCAGATTGACGGCTTGTCTTTTGACACGGCATACAGCTATGGACTAGACCTAAGCTAATGCATCCTTTTGTGCATTGGGCACCGGTCTCTTTGCGATCGCCGTCAAGTCTCATTGAGCATTATTGAAACTGTGGTATATTCACTAACCTCTCTAAACGCTTTAGCCTCTTCAATCCTTTTGAGCGGTACGGTAGCGGCCGGAATCCTCGCAGATCGGGTTGTGGCGCAGGCAACTGAACCCGTGCGGATTGATTTTCGGGCCCAAGTTGGCGATCGCCTCTTTCAGTGTGACGAGGTTTATCGTTTAGGGACGATGAATAATGCGATCGCCGTCACAGACTTTCGGCTGTATGTCTCCAACGTACAGTTGATCAATGCAGAGGGTGAGCGAGTCTCCGTTCAGCTTGAGCAGGATGGGATATGGCAATTCCAGAACGTTGCCTTGCTGGATTTTGAAGATCAGACGGGCTTCTGCACCAATGGAACATCGGCGATGCGGACGTACATCGTGGGAACGGTGCCGCCCGGTGACTACAGAGGCATCGAATTTACCTTGGGTTTACCATTTGAGCTTAATCATAATGATGTGACGCTTGCGCCTTCGCCGCTAAATCTGACCTCAATGTGGTGGAATTGGCAGGGCGGCTACAAGTTTGTGCGAATTGACCTCGAAAACCAAATGGAGAGTGCAGGGTTGCAGCACCATTCGACCCATCGCACAAGCCATGCTGAATCAAACCATCGTAGCCATTCGACGGGTGAACACACCGGTCATGCTAGCGGTTTTCTGATTCACCTAGGCAGCACTGGATGTCAAGTGGAAGGAAATGCTCAGCAACCGACGTTTTGTGCTAATCCGAATACATCGACGATTGCCTTTGATAACTTTGACCCTACGGAGAATGCGATCGTGGCTGACTTATCTGAGTTGGTGGCGGATAGCAATCTGATGATGAATGCTCCAGATACGCCATTGGGATGTATGTCATCACCAACTGATGGTGACTGTGCTGGAATTTTCCAGAACCTTGGTCTGGTTTATGGTAGCCAAGCCGCAGCGACTCAAACGTTCTTTAGGGTGGAGTAAGCTTGTGCAGGTGTACGGCAGGAGCGGCAGGAGTAGGAAAGAGTGAGTCGGCATCGCTGGGGTGTTGGACTGTTACTAGCAGGGTTATCATGCCTGCTATCTATTATTTTATCTGGATGGCTGACCAGTGCGATCGCCCTGCCCTCACCCTCCTCATTAGACCCCGCAGAACCCGCACCCAGCTCATCAGCCTATGAGTGGGATATTCCCGATTGGCTGCCACGCCCGGTCGTGCCCATTGACAATCCAATGACAAGCGCCAAGGTAGAGTTGGGTCGTCACTTATTTTATGAGCCGCGCCTATCCATCAACGGTCAGTTTTCTTGCGCCTCATGTCACGATCAGGCATCAGCATTTACAGATAGAAAAGCCGTTAGCATTGGAGCCACGGGTGATGTCCATCCGCGCAACTCGATGAGCTTGACGAATGTTGCTTACAGTTCTGTATTGACCTGGGCTAACCCGTTGATGCGAAGTTTGGAGGATCAATTGCTGGTTCCCCTGTTTGGGGAACATCCTGTAGAGATGGGCATGGCTGGGCAAGAGCAGGTCATTCTCTCAATGCTCTCAGCAGATGCAGATTATTCATTGATGTTTAGGTCGGCATTCCCGGATGATGATCAACCTGTTAGCATTCGTCATCTGGCCCAGGCGATCGCTTCCTTCGAGCGCACGCTCATCTCTGCCAATTCCCCCTACGATCGCTATCGATTTGGAGGAGAACCAGACGCTATTTCTGAGTCAGCAAGGCGTGGTGAAGCCTTATTTAACAGTGAACGGCTAGAGTGCTTTCATTGCCACAGCGGATTTAACTTCTCAGACTCCGTTATGCATGAACGACTTGCCTTTCCAGAAGTCGCGTTTCACAACACAGGATTATATAACCTGAATGGAGACGGTGCATACCCGCCAGAAAATACTGGAGTTTATGAAATTACCCAAAATCCTAGCGATATGGGGCACTTTAAAGCGCCAACCCTGCGCAATATCGAAAAAACTGCTCCCTATATGCATGATGGCAGCGTCCGGACGTTAGATGATGTTATTGACCACTATGCAGCGGCTGGACGAACGATTCCAGATGGCGACTATGCCGGAGTAGGGCGCGATAATCCTCACAAAAGCATTTTTGTGGTCGGATTTGACTTATCGCCCCAGGAACGAGACGATTTACTGGCGTTTCTGCGCAGTCTGACGGACGATACGTTTTTGAATAATTCTGCCCTCAGCAGTCCTTTTGATTCTAGTGAATAGTTCATTAGGTGCAGGGTTGCATGAGTGCAGAAACTTTAAATAGGGGTTGCTGAAAGAGTCAGAAGCTTCGATAAGATAAGAACTTCAGGCATAGCGTAAGAGGCGTTGCTGAATAGCAGGATGAATGGTAAAGAAGTTTTAATTGATTCAACTCTAAAATTCATGCCCGGAATCGGCAACGCCGCGCTAGGATGGCTTGGGAAGTCTCTGGGGAGCTGTTCCTCAACTACTCTCAACCCTTAGATAAAGTAGCTATTGCACCAATCCTATTTGGATGGTGAGAAGAAGTCCGCAGAACTCCTTCTCACACCACCTATTTTTACAACCCCTTCGGGACTTCACTATTTTCGGAGAAATGGTGCAAGGTGGAAAATCGTCGGTGCCGGAACGGTTGACTATAGCAATACTAATTGAATCGTGAGAAGGAGTCCGCAGAACTCCTTCTCACAACCCCCATTCTTGTTTACAACTCATTTGGGATTGCTATATAGCCAAAATTAGCGTGTAGAAAATAAGGAAACGTCTTCTCCAGCATCTTTCCATCCTACAAAGCTGGGCGGAAACCCCTGGACATTCTCATAGCCGAGTAGATGTAGTGCCATAACGCCCATGCCGGATCGATAGCCGGAGGAGCAATAAAGTATCACAGGGCGATCGCTTGGAATTTTATCTAGGTTATCTGCTAAGCCTCGGAGCGGAATGTTAATCGCGTTAGGGATATGACCCAACTGATACTCAGAGGGTTCTCGTACATCTACTAATACCGGTTGATTATCTTCCAACTGGCTTTTCAGGTTTTGAACGGTGCGGATGGTGTAATAACCTGACGGAATGGATGAGAGCGCGCGATCGACCTCTGTTTGTAGAGCAAACGGCTCCTGGGAGGGTTGTACCTTTTCCTGTGTTGCTAAAGTTCCTGTAAGGGGGGCTGCTATGGTTGGTTGTTGCCCAACACCAATAATTAAAAAGATCCCAATGGCAAGTGCTATCAATGTTGTTGGAATCCAGCGTTTGAATGTCATATGTGTCTCCTAGAATAAGTTTAGGCTACAGCTTATTGTCTGCTTTCTGAAGAATCAGCAACTCCTGTGAAAGCGCGGCTGGCGGCTGGCAATTGAATGGGGTCAAGGCTATGAAGCCCCTAGTCACTGACCTGATGACCAGATAAATTATGCGATCAGAGCTTACCTTGTCTACGGCGGCGGCACGATCGCTCCCTTATGTTAGACCCTTACGTTAGATGTAATATGGTCAACTACGATCGCGGTTCGCTTGCAGCGGTTGCGAGTTGTTGCTCGCAGAGCCGCTTCTTTAACTAATGCCTATCACTGTACCTACTGTTACATCGCTCACTAGACGTATCTCCACAGGGCAGTTAGCGATCAGGAAACGGTTGGGCTATTTTGAAATATTAAACTACTGTTCACCGCTGGGCGATCGCTCCGTTCACTAGCCCAGGCTTCATAGTCAGCGATGAGCTGATGCATTAATCGCTGTTTAATCGTCATCAAAACACTTTGCAGTAGACCATTGCCCGTTGTTTCTAGCAGGGGAAGCGGGGTCAACCAGAGCGGCGGCGGTAAGTCTACGCCAACAGATAAGTCAGCTTTTCCGGTCAGGACAGTGCGATCGCCTTCGGTGCGGGGTTCGAGTTTGCCGAATAAATCTAGACTGAAACGTTGGTTAATATAGTCATTACCGCGAATTTCGCACCCTACCGATCGCAGAAAAATGGCACCACCTGACCCACTCCATAACCGCATATCTACGGTCGGCTGAACGTTCAGGCTCATGAATGAGAGCGGTCGCATTTTGAGACGAAAAACGCCTGCGCTGAGTTGCTCAGTTCGCTTGGGATCAACCAATGCCCGCACCAGTCGAGGCGGTTGCCGCAGGTAGTGCTGAATAGGAATCGGTTGATTAGGAACCGTAATGTAAACTGACTGAGACGCAGAAAACTGAACATTCATAGCCAAGTGACGGAGAAGTAACAGAGCAACTCAGTGGATGCGATCGCCCGCAACTACCAGTTGCCTTCATTAAATTTAACAATTTTCTCAGGTTTTGTGAGAAATACCCGCTAACTTACGCAGAAAGTGAGAAATTTCAGAGCCTACGTTTAACAAAATATACTGAAGTGCGTCACGACATTCGCATTCCTTTACAGACATTCACAGTTCTTGTCTTGGATTAGTCTCAGGGAAAATCGGATGGATCATGGGGTACGCAGCACCAAGTTATCCCGATGGACAACGGTTTCTGGAGCGGCATGACCTAAAATACTGGCAATGTCATCGGAGTGGTGTCCCTGAATTTGTTGGAGTTCATCGCTGCTGAAGTTCACCAGACCTCTAGCAATCTCTTGCCCTTGGCGATCGCACAGTTGCACAGCATCCTGTCGCTGGAATTCGCCTTCAATCTCTGTAATGCCAGCCGCTAGGAGCGATCGCCCCGATCGTTGAATGGCCTTGACCGCCCCGTGGTCAAGGTACAGTTTGCCAGCCGGAATCAGCCCATTGGCAATCCAGCGTTTGCGGGCATTGGACGGATCGGTATGTGGTTCAAACTGAGTGCCCAGCGGCTCGCCCGCCAAAATTTTGAGAATATTCTGGGGCGATCGCCCTTCAGTAATGACCATGCGAACTCCGGCGGTGGTGGCAATCCGAGCCGCTGCAATTTTTGTAACCATGCCGCCCGTGCCCCACTGGGAGCCGCGATCGCCAACTTCAACCATCTGGGTCAAATCTTCAATGCGATCGACCTGGACAATGGGCTGGGCATCGGGATGGTAGCGCGGATCGGCTGAATACAGTCGGTCAACGTCCGTGAGCAGAAACAGCCAGTGGGCATTGACTAAGCTAGCGACCAGCGCCGATAGAGTGTCATTATCGCCAAACTTCAGCTCGTCTACGGCCAGGGTATCGTTTTCGTTGACAATGGGGATTACGCCCAGGCGGAATAGTTCTCGAAAGGTGCGATACGCATTCACATAGCGGCTGCGCTGTACCAAGTCACTGCGGGTCAGCAATACTTGAGCGATGGGCTGTTGCAGAATCGTGAAAAGGTCGTCATACACGCGCATGAGCCGACCCTGACCCACGGCGGCAACGGCTTGTTTGGTTTCGATCGCCTTGGGGCGTTCGGTCATGCCCAGCCGCGCACAGCCGACTCCCACCGCTCCCGACGATACTAAAATGACGTGATGGCCAGTTTGACGCAATTGGCTCAGCGTTTCGACTAGGGCAGCAATGGTAGAGATGGAGAGCAGCCCAGAGGTTGCGTGGGTAAGGCTGGACGTTCCAATTTTGACAACAATGGTTTCAGGAGTCATGAAAGCGATCGCCAAACAGTGCATCCCAAATTTTGACGGACAACCTGATCGTTGGGCAAGTCTCAAGCCATGCCAACCGTCTTGAACTAGGCACCCAGGCTCCGGTGCTGCGATCGCTTACGAGTGCGGCGGCCGTGCAGCGCCACCTGCCGCACAAATTCTGTCAGCCAGTCTTTAACGCGATAGGTGGCAATGCAGTCATCCTCGTTGTAACGAACAATTGTATCCAAAAAGGTGCGATCGCCCGTCGTTAGCCATTGGTCATACCAATAAATTGCCTGAGCGCCATTGGCATCCGCATCTCGCCAATTGAAGCCAATCCAACGAGCAATGGACTTCAGAGCATAGTTTTCCACCGGCATCGTCGCCACGCGGGTAATGCGTTCATGCAGATCCACAAACCGCAGCAGCAGCGGATCGAGCCAATCGCCCGCCACCGGATAGCGGGCCGCCAGCCGTTTCACGGTTTGTACTTCAAATGGACAGAAATGATAAATTGGCGCGGTTGGATATTGCCCCACCAGGTCTAAAAAGTCTCGCCAGACGGCTTCTTCTTGGTCAGGATGGTTGGCGAGGAGCGCATGAAAAGTCTCGCTGCCGGATTGGCGATCGACAACTAAAACCCCATGCAGATAAATCAAATTATGCTCCGGAGCCGCTTCAATATCGAAATACAATTCGACCGGAGCCGTGGGCAGTTCATCCGGTGACAGCAATAGCTCCGACCGTTTATCAAGGGACTGTTCCGCCGAGTAGGGCAGCGCCACATTATAAAGTAAGGCTTGAGCTTGCCGCACCATCTTTCGTGCCACGATTGCCCCAAAGCCGGGTAATCCTTCAAGTTGCTTGGGGTCAGTGGTCGCCAGCGCTTCTACGCTAGTTAAGCCCAACCGTTCGAGTTCCTGGTAGCGACTGGGGGTAACGCCCGGCAGCAGCGATAGATGCTTTTCTGTTTGGGCAATGGCATAGCAATGACTGAACCAGTGGCACAGGTCGCAGCGGTTCCGAGCAATGAAGACCTCCGGTTCCTGGCGATCCAGCAGCATTGCCAAACAGTTCTCCAGCACCTCTTCTAGGCGCACCAGCCATTCATCAAGGTTGACGGCATGGGGGGCGCGTTCTCGCAGCACCAGCCAGCTTGTATCGGGCAGGGTTCCCTGCACTTCAGCTAGCAGAAATGCATGATAGGCTGCAATCACTTGATAATCCGTTTTGGGGCGTTTCCCAAGTTTGATGTCGGTCGGCACGTAGAGCCAATCGCCAAAGTTCGATCGCCCTGGCTGGCGTTCTAGCAGTTTGGGGGTTGTAACTAACTGCACGCGATCGCCATAGGGCATGGTCAATACCCCGTAGGCAATCCGTTCAACGCCCTGTCGCATGAGTTGCAGCGTTGCTTCGGCTCCGGCGGCCCAGTCTTGCCGTGGATAGCTGGGGCGATGAATGGGGCCATTGTCCATCACAGTGAGCTGATGGCTAATGCTGTCCTGACGCAGTTTGGCGAGGTAGTCGTTGGGGGCATCCCGGCGGCTGTGATCGCCGTATAGGTCTAAAAAGGCGCGGCGGGTGCAGCGCTGGAAGTGAAATAAGACTTCATCGGTCAGCCACAGCACTCCATCTGAGGTGGGTTCATGGCGTGGTGGCATGGATTGAGGATGTGGCGATCGCCCGTTTCTGTCTGTGTCCTTGGCGGTTCTGCGGCTAGTCAGTGAATCGGGCTGCACAATTGGTGAGGCTGCTTCCTGAGACTCAGCCCCGTTATAACTGAGTCGGTGAGGGCTAGAAGTCAAAGTGGTTGATTACCGTGGATGCAACAAACGGGGCTAGAAATGGTATCGAAATGATTGAAATGAAACAACTCATCAACGTTGAAACAATGGTAGGGACGGTAGCAGGGGGCAGACTGTCAAATGCGATCGCACCTCTGCGTATCGAACCTGTCTGATATGCATCCCAAAATGAACGCTCCATGGCGCTCAGCAGCCTGTGGGAACATCGCAATTGAATTGGGGGGCTGAATGCAGCTACAGAACAGTCCATGGGAACAATGTCAGAGTAATTATCACAATAACCTGAACAGTCAATCTAAAAATGCGATCGCACCCCTTGGGTGCATCTGGCGCGCTCCAAATTTTGCATCGCCAACAATCTGCACTTATGCTAGCAGCCCAGAGTCAGATCTTCCAGCGCAACGGGTGGATACTGGCTTAGTGGGATTCACGAAAGGATTTTTTACAGTGCAGTCCATAGGGACAATTGCTGGCTTTAATTGAGTTGGAGCTGAGGGGCTGTGGCAGGATTCGAGCAGGAAGCGGTGCTAGATTGTGGTTTGTTGGCAAGACGGATCGAAAGAACCGCTACAGCAGTGAACAGGCTAGTCAACTTATTTTTGTAATTCTACCTATGAGCGATTTTAGTGCAATGGTGAATCTGAGTTGTGGGGCGATCGCACTGGCGACTGAGGCAGCCCCTACCGATGGCGGAATGAATACCATTCAGGCGATCGTTCTGGGCATTGTGCAAGGATTCACTGAGTTTCTGCCGATCAGCAGCACAGCCCACATTAAAGCAGTTCCGGTCGCGCTCGGCTGGGGCGATCCGGGAGTGGCATTCACTGCATTTATCCAATTGGGCAGCATTGCCGCCATCCTTTGGTACTTTTGGAGCGACTTGAGGCAGGTGGTCAGCGGCAGCTTGCGAGCCATCAAAACGTCAGATTATCAATCTTCAGATTTCCGGGTCGGCATTGGCATTGTCATCGGCACCGTTCCCATTGTGGTGGCGGGGTTGCTGATGCGGGCGCTGATTCCTGATTTGGATGATTCTCCGATTCGCAGCATGGGCGCGATCGCGATCGCTTCTATTGTTATGTCCTTGCTCTTGGCGCTGGCAGAATATCTGGGTAACCGCAAACGTGCCTACGAAGACTTAGGCATGGGCGACGGGATTCTCATGGGTTTTGCCCAGGCATTGGCCTTGATCCCTGGTGTGTCTCGTGCGGGTTCAACCTTAACGGCGGGGCTGTTTATGGGCATTCAGCGATCGTCAGCGGCGCGCTTCTCCTTTTTATTGGGCATTCCGGCGATTACGCTGGCGGGTATTGTCGGGCTGAAGGACTTGCTGGATGCAGGCTTTGGTGAAATTAGCGCCATCGCCCTCATTGGCGGTTTTATTGCATCGGCAGTGTCATCCTACGCGGCGATCGCTTGGCTGCTGCGCTACTTGCAAAACCACAATACCTGGATATTCGTCTGGTATCGACTCGGCTTTGGTGTGGTGATTCTGGGTTCGATCTGGGCGGGGCTGCTGCAAAACCGCTGAACTAGGCAGGCAATGATAGATGTAATCAAGGAATTATTAAGCAATATTGCGATCGCCGTAGTCGGGTCTGAAGCCGGTTTCAGTTTGGCGCTCGCTGCTGGCAACCATTGACGAGCGTTGACATGGGGCGATCGCTTCCGGTCGCCATTGCCCGCCTCCCCGTGATGTAGCGCCGTCGGGAGGGATGCTAGCGGCAGATGGTCAGATTCCACACTGCACAGTCATAGCGCCACCCACTACCATAAGATGAAGTGCTATACATATCTTTATGACATTTACGCTAGCAGAGTCAGAGTCGTTCCGCTCATTGTCGATGCCGACGGTTCATCGCTTGAGTAATGGATTGACCATTATTGCAGAGCAGATGCCGGTCGAAGCCGTAACCCTCAGTATTTGGCTGGGGGCGGGGTCTGCCATTGAACCGGATACCATGAACGGAATGGCTCACTACCTTGAACACATGATTTTTAAGGGAACTCAACGGCTCAAAACCGGAGAGTTTGAGCGCCGCGTTGAGCAGTTCGGTGGGGCGACGAATGCCGCTACTAGCCAGGATTATACGCATTACCACATTACTACTGCGCCTCACAATTTTGCGGACTTAGCTCCGTTACAAGTTGAAATGGTGCTGAATGCGGCTATTCCCGATGAAGCCTTTGAGCGGGAGCGGTCGGTCATTCTTGAAGAAATCCGGCGATCGCACGATAACCCTCGGCGGCGCGGCTTTTATCGCCAGATGCATACCGCCTTTGCGCAACTGCCCTACCGCCGGCCGGTGCTGGGGCGTTCTGAGGTGGTGCAAGAGCTGACGCCGCCGCAGATGCGCGAGTTTCATCAAACCTGGTATCGTCCTCAATCCATGACGGCGGTGGCCGTCGGCAATTTACCGACAGATGAATTGGTGCAGATAGTGGCGGATGGCTTTGCTCAGGCGATCGCTGCTCGCTCGCAGACTCCAGCAGATCATTCCCCCGTTACTCATTTATCCCACCTGGCCGCCGAGGTTCCCTTCAGCACGATCCAACGGCAAGAATACGATGATGCCAGCTTGCAGACTGCACGGTTGAGCTTGATGTGGCGAGTGCCGGGGATGGCGGATGTGCAGCAAACCTATGCGCTCGATGCGATCGCCTACGTCTTGGGGCAGGGGCGCACGGCTCGCCTGGTGAACGATCTACGCGAAAACCGCAGGCTGGTTCACAGCATCTCATCCAGCAATATGACCTACGCCCGTCAGGGTATTTTCAGCGTGGTGGCGCAGCTATCGGTTGACCATCTTGCTGAGGTGGAAGCGGCGATCGCCCAGCACATTGCCCAACTGCAAACAGACCTGATCCGCGATCGCGAACTCGATCGCATTCGGACCTTGGTGGCGAACCAATACATTTTTGGTAACGAAACGCCGGGTAACCGGGCCGGACTTTATGGCTACTATCACACCCTGGTCGGTGATTTAGCGCCAGCACTCAACTATCCAGCGCGGATTCGTGCCCTCGATGCGGTAGATTTGCAGCGGGCTGCCCAGCAGTATTTAACCCCTGATGCTTACGGTATTGTTGTTTCCAAGCCTAGCCCATGACCATGTGGACTCAGATTGCTGCCCAAATTAGCCAAGCCATCGGTGCAACCTTTGAGGTTGACCATCAGCGCCCTGTGGGTGGCGGCTGCATCAACCAAGCCTATGCTGTGGAAGGGAACGATCGCGCTTTTTTCGTGAAGCTGAACCAGGCTAGCCAAGTGGCTATGTTTGAGGCGGAAGCCTTGGCCCTAAAGCAGATGGATCGTTCTAATACTATCCGCGTCCCCAAGCCGATTTGCTGGGGCATTGATGAAGGGCGATCGTTCATTGTCATGGAATGGCTGAATTTTGGCTATGGCACCCATGAATCGTGGCGGACAATGGGGCATAAGCTGGCGGCGATGCATCGGGTAAGGAGCGATCGCGGCTTTGGTTGGGAAATGCAAAATACCATCGGCGCAACGCCACAGCCCAATCCCTGGACAGACAACTGGGTTACGTTTTACATCGAACATCGGATGCGGCATCAGTTCAGATTAGCGGCGCGGCGCGGCGGGCATTTTCCGCAGCAAGATGAACTCCTGTCCGCCATTCCGGAATTGCTGTCTGGGCATGATCCGCAGCCGTCGTTGGTACATGGGGATCTGTGGTCGGGCAATGCTGCCGTCACCAAAGATGGAGAGCCGGTGATTCTAGACCCAGCCGCTTATTTTGGCGATCGCGAAGTTGACCTAGCGATGACGGAACTTTTCGGTCGCTTCCCCAATGAGTTTTATACGGCTTACAACGAAGCCTATCCCCTAGACGACGGCTACGCCCGCCGCAAAACGCTGTATAACCTGTATCACGTTGTCAATCATTTCAATCTGTTCGGCAGTGGCTACGAATCCCAAGCCAACAGCATGATTTCATCACTCTTGCACTAGCGATCGCTCATTGATCCATCGTCTCAGATTGTCTGAGACATCCCGCTTCACGGAACCAGCGATCGCGGATCATCACATTTCTCTCTGAGCGCTACGCCACAATTGCTACCGGATCGCCCACCCGAATCGTGCCCAGGTTTTCCGCCCAGAGATTCTGCCCAAACCAAATCTGTCCATGCTCTAGCCGATAGGTGGACAGCGTTTTCAGCGGTTCTTGTCCCATTGCGGCTGTCGCCTGATCCACCGTTGTCACTCGGCAGCGAGAGCAGGGTTTTGCTACGCGGAATGTGACCTCACCGACTCGAATGGTCTGCCAGGTATCTTCGGCAAAGGCGGCGCAGCCGGTCACAACTAGGTTGGGACGAAAGCGGTTCATCGGCACGGGTACGTCGAGCCGACCGTTCAGATCATTCAGCGACGCTTGGGAAATCAACAAAAATGGGAAGCCATCGGCAAAGCTCACCGGTTTCGGCTGTTGCGTGAGTTCGGCATGATGGATGGGGCGATCGCTCTCGTTCGGCATATACACCAACTGACAGGGCTGTTCAAGATATTCGCTCAACCACTCTTGGCTACCGTGGATCGCCTGCGCCTGGCAGCGATCGCCCCATACTTCCACGGTGAGCGTGTGGGTTGAATCTTTCGATAGCACTAACTCGGATAATCCTGGAGCGGTGAGCCGAAGCTGTTTGCTGGCGATCGCAACCGTTAACAATGCCATTTTGGGATGCTTGCGCTGGGTCATGAATTTACCTGTGTCATCCACCACCATCCAGCGGCGATCGAAGGCAAACCCGCGCTCTTGCACTTCGGCGGCGGCAAGTGACCATCCGGCGGCTGACTTAATGGGATACACGTACAGTTCACTGACTCGAATCTGGCTCATGGGGCGCTGGGTGAGATGGCTGATGGACTGGCAAAGGTTCTGCATTGGGCGTGGAAACTAAGCCCTCACAGGATGTTAGAAAATGTATAGGGATCAGTTTACAGAAACCCCTACAAGATTAGCTTCTAGCGGTCGAGTCCTTGTTTTTGAACCGAGGACGGCGGGTTTCAGCGAGATCTGCGTAATGGATAGCAACTAGGCGGGAGGGACGTGATGAATGGTGATGTGGCGATCGCGCATGGCTTGCTCAAACAGGGGCGTGGTTAGAATGCGCTCTACTGGATATACGCCGGGTTGGGCGATCGCGCCATTCAGTACATAGGCGGCAATACTGCCCGTGCCGCATCCGGCCGCCGTGGCCGTGTTGTCGTGGCGCAATATCGCAGAGTAAGAGGACGTACCGGGTTCAACTGGCTCAATATCTACCCGAATGCCCACGCCGATGCCGCTCCAGCGATCGCTCCATTGTGTCATTTCGTAGGCGGCCTTGGACAAAAATTCAAGATTGTCCGGTTGCTTCAGCCAGCGTTTTGGCAACAGGTGAGCCGTCATCCAAGTGAGGTAATTGTAAAAATCGGGCACGGAGCCAAATTTGGTGATCAGCGATCGCAGCTTAAAAGTTTCTGCCAACGTCCAAGTTTCCGGCATTTCGTACCAGTACACACCAACCTTACCGAACGGTTCGGGAAACTGTACCACCTGGCGATCGCTGTAGGGTTTAACGAGCGTCCACTCGCCATTCAGCCGAACCGGAAACGGATTTAGCAGTCCTAGAAATGTGGTGCGCATAATGGTCATCCCTGCGCCGCCGGAACCGCCCACCACGTAGCTAATTCGCACCGTATCTGCCGATCCTACGGTTTCAAGACCCTGCCGTACCAAACTATTTGAGAGTCCTGGAAATACGCCAGAATTGAGAACAGCCGTCACGCCGGCCGCTGCCGCCGCGTCATGGCGAGCCAGGGCTTTTTCGGTAAAGCCTCGGTAGTCGCTCACATCTAGATAATTCACCCGATGCTGAATGCAGCCGTCCAGTACCCGCCCGTCGCGATGGTGGAATGGCCCAGCGCAGTGAATCACCAAATCCGCAGCGGCGATCGCGTTTTCCAGTCCATCCCGATCATCTAAATCTAGGGATTGATACCGCAGTCGAGGCGAGTCCGATACTGGCAGGGGCGATCGCCGCCCCGTTGCCACAATGTCTGCATCAGTATGATCCAGCAAATCGGCCGCCACTGCGCCACCAATGCGGCCACCACCGCCCAAAACTAAAACCTGTGCCATAACTCTATTCTCAATGTTCAGCGGGCGATCGCGGTACCCTAGGCTACCCATCAATCTAGGAATGGGTCGGTTCCACTCCGTTGATATAACTGGATGGCATCGCACTGTTTGGGCTAGTCGCCGCGATCGCCCGATCGCTCATTTCAGTATTGCCACGGCTGTGAACCCAAAGCTCCTGCTGCGCCAGCATCAGCGGAATGCCATTTTGGTCAAAGGTAACTTTGATGCGACGGCGATATTCCCGCGCTACATTCCACTGCTCCAAGGGCTGCGTCCGAATCCAGACCCGAATGACCATGCCGCGATCGCCAAACTCATCCAGCCCCAGCATCAGCGGTTTAGCCAGCATTCGACCAGCCCAGTCCCCATCATCCATCATCTCAGCCCCCACCTGCTGCACCAACGCCAGCGCTTGATCAATATCGGCACTGTAGGCGACAGGAATCTTGATGTCAGCTTGGGAATGGCGGCTGGATAGATTCGATACAATCTTAATCTCGCTATTGGGAATGGTAATCAGCCGTTCTTCTGGGTCACGCAGTTGAGTAATCCGCAGGGTCATATTTTCCACCAACCCAAAGACATTGCCCACCACAATGACATCACCGACCGCGTACTGATCTTCTACCAAAATCAAAAAGCCGTTGATTGCATCTCGAATCAGGTTTTGGGACGCGAGGGAAATGGCAACACCGATCAGCCCAGCCCCGGCAATTAACGGCGCAATGTCAAGGCCAAGGTTAATTAACCCAGCCAGTATGCCAATCAGCAATAAGACCAATACGGTCACGCC
>CAYSIR010000047.1:0-22056 GCA_964431105.1 uncultured Leptolyngbya sp.
CACAGGTTGGCGCTTTCGCGCTGCTGTAGTGTTGTGGTCATATTTATTAGTGCTTTCTCAGCAAATGTACTTATTGGGTTGGGTAATCCAACCTGTGCATACTTTAACGTACTTGTTTACTTTTGTAAAGTTTTCTGTAAATGTCTTTTAATTAGAGCATGAGTTGAAATCGCCTGAATGCTTGGCTGAATGAGCGATCGCTCCTACTTTTTCATGGGTTCGGTATCGTCTACAGGGCAATAGTAAGCACTCAGGATCAACTGCCAGACCGAAGAATCTGAGAGCATCACAATCAGGATTAGTTGCAACACGGTTGTTGTATTGACAAGCCAATGGCGGATTTCCCACACGCGCTTGGTTCAAAGATGACCAAAGCCAGCGGGGATTCAAGCCCCGCCCTTCTAGGGCGGCTTTTCTCTATCTACGAGTACAAACTTGATCCAACGCTGTCCATCAATGCCCTGAGTATGGCTACACTACTAATCGAGATGTAGTGGCGGCTCAGGTTGTGCGAAACAAAGAACTTACAGTCGTAGGGCATACGGCCACAGACGCTCAAGGAGGGCAATGCTGATGGGCACTCAACGAACTGAGAATCCCCGCGCCTTGAAGCTGGGGAGTGTCAGTTACAGCCCGGCCTATACTCTGGTGCCGACCTATGAATGCTTTAATCGGTGTTCATACTGCAATTTTCGGGTAGACCCTGGTCAAGATGAATGGCTATCGCTGGCAGATGCTGACTCACGGCTGCGATCGCTCCAAATGCGCGGTGTCATTGAGATTCTGGTGCTGAGTGGGGAAGTGCATCCGGCTAGCCCTCGGCGATCGCGCTGGTTTCACCACATTTACAAGATTTGCCAATTGGCAATAGACCTGGGATTTTTGCCCCATACCAACGCTGGGCCATTGCTGCGGCATGAAATGATACAGCTTCGATCAGTGAATGTATCGATGGGGCTGATGTTGGAACAGGTTACGCCAACGCTATTAGACACGGTGCATCGTCATGCTCCTAGTAAAGATCCGCAGCACCGCCTAGAGCAACTGGTATGGGCAGGAGAACTTCGCATTCCGTTCACGACCGGGTTGCTGTTGGGGATCGGTGAAACTGAAGCCGATCGCATTGAAACATTGAACGCGATCGCCCAGGTGCATCAACGGTTTGGGCATATTCAGGAAGTGATTTTGCAGCCCCACAGTCCCGGAACGCGCCAAACTCTGGACAAACAGGCGTTTGACCCAGAGTGCTTGGCTGATTTGGTTGCGATCGCCCGCGACATCTTGCCGCAGGATATTGCGATTCAAATTCCGCCGAATCTAGTGTCTGTGCCTACGTTGCTGCAATGCTTGGAAAACGGAGCGCGGGATATTGGCGGCATTGGTCCAACGGATGAAGTTAATCCCGACTATCCCCATCCCTGCGATCGCACCCTGGCCACCCAACTCGCCGCGCATGGATGGCAGCTTCAGCCACGCCTACCGATTTACCCACAGTATGATGACGGCTTGCCAGCCGCTCTGCACAATACAGTTAGACAGTGGCGATCGCAGCTTGCCCAGTCTGGAGCGATCGCCCCAGCGATGCCGTGAATGCGATTGTCCAGTGATCTAAGGTAAAGCAGAGCAGGAAACGTTATGACCATTGGCATTTGGGTATTGGGGGATCAGCTTTGGCAAACTCAGTCTGCCCTCAGCAGCATGGCAGATCAAAAAGAGAATGCCGCCGTCATTTTAATTGAGTCCTACGAGCATGGGCGATCGCGTCCCTATCATCAGCAAAAGCTGGTATTAGTATGGTCAGCCATGCGGCACTTTGCAGAAGAACTGCGGCAGGCGGGATGGCAGGTAGACTATCGCATTGCCCCAACCTTTGAAGAACCGCTGCACCATTGGGCGACAGAACGCGGGATCACAGAACTGCGGGTCATGACACCTAACGATCGCCCCTTTCGTACCTTGATTCACCGATTAAAACTGCCCTGCCCCATTCAGCAATTGCCAAACAATCATTTCCTGTGGTCAACCGATGAGTTTAAAGACTGGGCATCGGGACGGAAGCAGCTCCTAATGGAAAGCTTCTACCGAGAGGGGCGCAAGCGATTTCACATACTGATGACCGATGACGGCAAACCCATTGGGGATCAGTGGAACTTTGACAAAGACAACCGTAAACCGCCGAAAGGTAAGCTAAATCCGCCCAATCCGCTACAGTTCCAGCCAGATGACATCACTCAAGCTGTAATGGAACAGGTGCAATCCGCCGATTTTCAGACCTATGGTGCGATCGCACCATTCCGCTGGGCCGTCACTCGTCACCAAGCGTTACAGGTACTCGACCACTTTCTTCACCATCGACTACCCACCTTCGGCCCCTACCAAGACGCCATGGTGACCGGTGAAGACACCCTGTGGCACGCCCTGCTCTCCCCCTATTTGAACCTGGGACTACTGCAACCGCTAGAAGTTGTGCAGGCGGCCGAAGCCGCATATCGTGAAAACAACCTGGATCTAAACAGCGTTGAAGGATTTATCCGGCAGGTATTAGGCTGGCGGGAGTATATGCACGGGCTATACCACTACGTGGATGACGATTATTGCGATCGCAACTGGTTTGATCATCAAGCCGAACTCCCCGCCTTTTTCTGGGATGCAGCCCAAGCCGACATGAACTGCCTACATCAAACACTGTCGCAAGTAGAACGCACAGGCTACGCCCATCACATCCAACGATTGATGATCCTCAGCAACTTTTCTCTAATTGCTGGGTTCAATCCCCAAACCGTCGAGCAGTGGTTTCATGCCGCCTTTATTGACGCTTACGACTGGGTGATGCAAACCAACGTCTTAGGTATGGGACTCTTTGCCGATGGCGGTACTCTAGCCTCAAAGCCCTATGCATCGTCAGCCAACTACGTGAATAAAATGAGCGACTACTGCCAGTCTTGCCGCTACAATCACCGCGATCGCTACAGTGACGATGCCTGCCCGTTCAACTTTTTCTATTGGGATTTTCTCGATCGCCACCGCGACAAGCTCAAATCGCAGGGACGGATGAGCTTCATCTTAAAAAATCTCGATCGAATGTCAGCAGACGAACTAGAGACCATTCGCACCCGCGCCAAAGACTGGCATCAGCACACGCCCAAAACATCCTGGTAAACATACAACTCACCGCTCAATTTTATCCTTCGGTCAATCTTTCGGTTCCCCCTTGCCAAGAGTGGCTCACAGTCCGACACTTAGGGGGAAGCACAAACGGCATTTTTAAGAGGCAGTTAAGAGGTTCTTGTGAAACGAGTACTCGCAATCATCCTAGGGGGGGGTGCCGGCACCCGCTTATATCCACTGACCAAGCAGCGCGCTAAACCGGCCGTCCCACTTGCTGGCAAATATCGTTTGATTGACATTCCGGTCAGCAATTGCATCAATTCAGAAATCCTCAAAATTTACGTCCTGACGCAGTTTAATTCAGCATCCCTGAACCGGCACATTGCCCGTGCCTACAGCTTCTCAGTCTTCAGTGATGGCTTTGTAGAAGTGCTAGCGGCTCAGCAAACACCAGACAACCCCAGTTGGTTTCAGGGAACGGCTGATGCAGTCCGCAAATATCTTTGGCTGCTGGAACAATGGGATGTCGATGAATTTCTGATTTTGTCAGGGGATCATTTGTATCGAATGGACTACCGTTTGTTTATCCAACGTCACCGGGATACCAACGCTGACATTACGCTATCCGTTGTTCCCATTGACGAAAAGCGGGCCTCTAGCTTCGGGTTGATGAAAATCAATGATGCCGGGCGAGTGATCAATTTTTCTGAGAAACCAAAAGGTGACGAATTGAAGGCGATGCAGGTGGACACAACCACCCTAGGGTTAACGGCTAGCCAAGCGCAAGAAATGCCGTATATTGCATCAATGGGAATCTACGTCTTTAAGCGTCAGGTTTTGTTTGACCTGTTGCGCCAATCCCTTGACCAGACAGATTTCGGCAAAGAAATCATTCCATCATCGGCGGTTGACCATAACGTTCAAGCTTACCTCTACAACGGCTATTGGGAAGACATCGGAACCATTGAAGCCTTCTACAATGCCAACTTAGCGTTGACAGAGCAGCCCCGTCCTTCCTTTAGCTTTTATGACAAAGAAGCGCCCATCTACACCCGCGCCCGCTATCTGCCTCCAACCAAATTGCTCAATTGCCAGGTTACTGAATCCATGATTGGAGATGGCTGCATCCTCAAAAACTGTCAAATCCATCATTCGGTTCTCGGTATTCGGACGCGAGTGGAAGCGGGTTGTAACATCCAAGATGCCCTATTGTTGGGGGCTGATTTTTACCAATCGCAGTTTGAGCGGCAGTTGGAGCAGGGAACGGATGCGGTCATCCCGATTGGAATTGGGCCCAATACGACTGTTCGTAAGGCGATTGTGGATAAAAATGCTCGCATTGGTCGGGATGTGCAAATTATCAACAAAGACCATGTGGAAGAATCTGACCGGGAAGGGCAGGGGTTTTATATTCGCAGCGGAATTGTTGTCATTCTAAAGAATGCGGTCATTCCAGACGGGACGGTTATTTAGAATCCTTTGGGCGATCGCTTCCTTCGCTGGTTCAGAGGGCTGACCTCAGACGGCTTGACTCAGTTTGTGTCACTAGGGTGCATTAGACGACCGATTCATTATCCAATAACCTTCGATCGCTCTATCCATTGATGCGTAGCGCGATCGGGGCAGTCTTTTGTACTCTTCGCTATGACACCCTTCTCCAACACCAAGGCACGGCTCCACCAATTCTTGCAGCAGCGAAACGAGCATCCTGAACAGGCTGCTGCGATTGATGCGCAGATCCATGATATTTTTGCTCAAACCCACGCCATTCTGGTTTTAGATATGGCTGGGTTTTCGCGTTTAACGATGCGCTACGGTATCATTCATTTTCTGGCAATGGTGCATCGGATGGAGGCGATCGCCCTGCCCATTCTTCATACCCATCGCGGCCATTTGGTCAAACAGGATGCCGATAACCTGTTTGTGACGTTTGCGGATGTCCCGGATGCGATCGCGGCGGCGGTCGATATTTTGAAAACCCTAGTCGCCGTCAATAGCGGATTGCCCGAAGCCCAAGACATCTATGCCAGCATTGGCATCGGCTATGGTGACGTGCTGATGATTGAGGATGGGGATATGTATGGCAGCGAGATGAACCTAGCCTCTAAACTGGGGGAGGATCTGGCCCGCCCAAGCGAGATTTTGCTGACCGAGTCTGCCTTTGCGCGACAGCCCAACGCAGACAGCCGCTGGGAACGGCTAGAGTTTTCGGTCTCTGGGCTACAGCTCGTGGCGTATAAAGCGCCGTTTTTTCCAAATCAACCGCAATCTTGGGCAATTGGGCAGCTTGGGTAGCGATCGCCCGGTTCACCCTCGCACCCATCACGATTCGACTGATTTGGATTGCAGGCTAAAGGAGAATTGGAAAATGTCCACACTGGCTGCCTATATCTCGCTAGCGATTGCGATCGGGATCTTTATCTACTTTTCTAAGGAAATTCGTTAGATGGGGTAAAACTCATTCAACCTGCTCTAGAGCCACTGGCTGCAGTTCAACCTCATCTGGGTTGAAATCTGGCGTTTTTACAGGTTGGGTTGGGGCAGGAAACCCAATAGAAACAAGGGTTGAGTTGGTTTTTCTCCGCGCAGCCCAACCTCTATCTAGCCCTGGTTTAGTTGAACAGTCGGCCCCAGCCACTATTACGACGATGGGTTAGCCAGCGGGCATCCAGATGCTCTTTGCCATAGCGTACCGATTGCCCAGTGCTGCCGGTGTAACCATCTAGAAAACTGCCGTAGGGATCATGGCAGATGTAGCCTGCATCGTACTGACCGATGACGACAATCATGTGCCCGCCGGTGGGGGCTGTAATCGGGCCGCGATGCAGGATGCCAATCACAATTGGTTTATTTTGGTCTAGGCTGCGATCGAGATCGTCGTAGTCAAGGTTGTAATGAAAGGTGGACTCGATGCCGTAGCGGCGTAGGATCTGCGTTTGAATGCTGTGGTCAGTGGTGTCTCCTAGGGCTAGCACTTGCCGTAGATATTCATCATCGTTGGCGATCGCCGCTCCGAGGAACCGCGCTGCCATGGCACAGGCTGAACTATTGCACGTTCGCCATGATTGGATGAAATTATCACGCTGGCTGAAGTAAGGCACATAGAGCGGTTTCTTAGCCGCTTGCTTTTGATAAATCGGGTACACGGTTTTGCCGTCTTGCTCCACGCGGATATGGGGCGTATAAACGAACCAGGTATTGCGTCCGCGCAGAGATTGCCCTTTGAGCGATACCCGAATGTGCCCGTTGAAATCTTCGCGATCGCTGGCGTAGGCATAGGAATGAATTGGAAACTGAGTGCCAATGGGAACTTGACAACGATGGGAATCAGGTAACTGACTGGACTGCACCGGCAGCCGTTTGAAGGTGGTATTTTGCGTAACAGTCACCACCATTCCCTGCTCTAGGGGCATATATTTGTGAGCGGGGGGGTAGACCGAACGCCCATCGTAGAAAATCTGGGCATGGCGATCGTAAGCGTACCAGGTGTTCAGTCCATTCAGGGTTTGGTTTTGCAGGGCAATTTTGACATGACCGTTGAAGTCGTCTCCGCCGCTGGCGTAGGCATAGGAAGCGATCGGAAATTCTTGGCCTGCGATCGCTGGATACTGCTCATTTTCGGGCAATGCAGAGGACTGAACCGGACGGTACTTGAAGACCGTGTCTACCGTAACCCTCAAAATTTTGACCATCGGTGTGCTGCCTATATTGTCGAGCTGTGACACACTAACCCTTCACCAGACTGTCATCGAGCTAAGAAACAATTGCCGATGACGTTCCAATGACGCTGATGGTATGAATCATGCCACTCTCGCTGGGGAAGACCAAGTGTCCTGCGCAAAAATGTTACGTTCGGCGCTGGCGCGATCGCGCAATTTGGACACTTAGCAGAATCACTGGCAATAATCCAACCAGTAAAATTGCTAGAGCTGGGGCAGATGCCTCTACCAACCGTTCGTCAGATGCATAGCGATACACTCGGACGGCGAGGGTATCAAAATTAAACGGACGAATCACAATGGTGGCTGGAAGTTCCTTCATCACATCCACAAAAATGAGCATGATACTGGTTAGCAGGCCGCTCCACATCAGCGGGGTATGAACACGCACCAGGGTTTTAATCGGGGTTTGCCCTAGGCTGCGGGAGGCATCATCCAGCGTTGGCTTAATTTTTTGCAGGCTGGATTCGACGGCTCCAATGGACACAGCCAGAAACCGCACTAGGTAGGCAAACACCAGCGCTGCCATGGTGCCGCTGAACAGTAGCCCGGTTGAAATGTCAAAGAGCGATCGCATCCAGCCATCGAGCCAGTTATCAAATCGAGCAAGGGGAATCAGCGTGCCGACTGCAATCACCGAACCGGGAACGGCATACCCCAAAGCCGCCACTCGAACTCCGAATCGCATCCCAAAGCTGGGGTTGAGACGTACGCCATAGGCCATGATCACCGAAATCACAATGGCGATCGCGGCTGTCACAACTGCCAGCAGCAGACTATTTTTAGACAGTTCCCAAAATTTTGGGTTGAGGGTTTTATCGAGGTTGGTGATGGTCATCTGGGCAAAGATAGCGACCGGAACCACCAACCCCAACAGTACAGGAACGGCACAGATCATCATCGACAGAAGCGATCGCCATCCCCTTAGCCGATACACTGTCAGCGATTGATTGCGTCCAGTGGTCTGATAATAGCGCGCTTGCCGACGCGACCAGCGCTCTAGGGCAATGAGCGAAAACACAAAAATTAGCAGCCCAGTCGCCAACTGTTTCGCCGCCAAACGTTCTCCCACGTTGAACCAGGTGCGATAGATCCCGGTCGTGAACGTTTGCACCCCGAAAAAGTCCACCGTCCCAAAATCATTCAGGGTTTCCATCAAGGCTAACGACAGCCCTGTGGCGATCGCAGGACGCGCCAAGGGCAAAGCCACGGTAAAAAAACTGCGCCATGGCCCCCGCCCCAGGGATCGACTCGCTTCAGTGGTGCAAACCGCCTGTTCTAGAAATGCTACTCGCGCCAACAAATACACATAGGGGTATAGCACCAAACTCAGCATCACGATCGCCCCACCCAGCGATCGCACATCTGGAAACCAGTAATCATTGATGGTTGACCAGCCAAACCATTGCCGCAGCATTGTTTGCACCACGCCGTAGTAGTCCAACAGATCGGTATAGGCGTAGGCCAACACATAGGCCGGTGCAGCCAGCGGCAGCAGCAGCGCCCACTCAAACCAGCGCCCTCCGGGAAACTGGCACATTGTTACCAACCATGCCGTACTCACTCCTAGACCAAGAACCCCCACCCCAACTCCTAGCATTAGCCACAGTGAGTTAACGATGTAGCGCCACAAAACTGTCTCAACAAGACGGTTCAAAACATCTGAGGAATCAGTAAAGACGCTGCTAAGTACGACTAATACAGGCATGGCAATAAGCAGCGCGATCGCAAGCACCGCTATCGTCCAGCCGTAGGTTGGAATAGCCTTAAAAAAACGGGGAACTGCCCCAGTCTCAAAAAAAGTTGAATTTTTGGAAGACACTATCAACAAACTTGGTATGCTTAATGAGAATTAATTTCAAAATACCGTACACCGATACGGTAATGCACGGTCACATCATGAAAACTCGGAATTTGTCACCATTGCTAGCGTCGTTGGATCGGCAGCCCTGCGTCTGAGGCTATGTATTCCGCAAAAGTCGCCAGACTTTTTGCCTCGCCCTCCTGCTAGCGGTTATTCAGAGTCGGTTACTCAGAGTCTTCGGTTCAAAAGCGATGACTGCGGGTTTCAGCGAGATCTGCGTCATGGATCGCGTCTGAGGGGGGCGTCGGGAGAAGATGACCGCGCCAGTATCATTTGGGCTGATGAGCGATCGCATCGATCTGCCATTTGCCGTTTAGTTGACTTTATTTCAATACTCTATGGTTTCTGCACCGCACTATTCCCTGCCTCATCCCTCTTCCCTTGATGAGGATACAATTATCCACTTGGAAAACGTCACTAAATATTTTCCACGATTGCCAACGCCAGCAGTTCAGTCAGTGAGCTTAACCCTAGAGCCAGGAGCTTTGCTGTCGTTGTTGGGGCCGTCTGGCTGTGGCAAGACGACTCTGCTACGGTTGATTGCTGGGTTTGAGCAGCCGGATGATGGCACAATCGCGATCGCAGGTCAGCCCGTCGCGGGGGCAGGCTGTTGGCAATGCCCAGAGGATCGCGGCATTGGCATGGTATTTCAGGACTATGCCCTTTTCCCTCACTTGACGGTGCTTGAAAATGTAGCCTTTGGATTGCCAAAAGCACGGGGACGGGCAAAGCTGGAACGGCGGCGGCGGGTAGTCGAAGCGATCGCCCTAGTTGGTTTGGACGGTATGGAACATCGCTATCCCCACGAGCTATCTGGCGGACAGCAGCAGCGGGTTGCCCTAGCGCGGGCCCTAGCGCCCCGTCCCTTGCTGGTCTTATTAGATGAACCGCTGAGTAATCTAGATGTGCAAGTGCGGCTGCGGCTGCGGCAAGAGTTGCGATCGATCTTAAAAGCCGCTGGAACTACCGCGATTTTTGTGACCCATGATCAAGAAGAAGCGCTATCGATGGCGGATCAGGTTGGGGTGATGCACAATGGCAGGCTTGAACAGGTGGGAACCCCAGAACAGCTTTATCAATCTCCTGAAACGCGCTTTGTGGCGGAGTTTGTCACGCAATCTAATTTTGTGGTGGCTCAGCGTCAGGGGCGCAACTGGCACACTGAGTTTGGTCAGTTTGGTGCCGATCGCATTCAGCTACACGGAGCCGCAGACTCTGACGTTATTCCGACGGCGATCGCCCTGATGGTGCGGCAAGAAGAGGTACAGCTCGAACGGGATGATACGTCCAGCATCAATGTGAGCGATCGCCAATTTCTAGGACGAGAGCATCGCTACTCAGTCGAGCTGCCCAGCGGACAAACGCTAGTGTCCTTGGCTCCGGCTCACTTACACTTACCAGTCGGAACCCCCGTCCGCATCACCCTCACCGCTGAGCGGCTGCACGGCTATCCAACCTTGACGGCGGTTCATTCGTAACTCGTTCCATACATTAGATCGGTTGTGACTTAGCCCTCAAAGTCCTTGAAGTCATCGTCAGACAATCATTTCAGCAATTTGTTCTATTTTGCAACCCGTCTATACAACAACTGACTCAACAGACCGTAAGATGAGCTTAATCTGACTGTATTGGCGTGTCAGTCTACTCCACTTCCTATGATTTCCAGTATCATTTTTGACCTAGGCGGCGTGATCATGAATCTGCGCTACGAAACCACCATCGAGGCCTTTAGCCAGTTGTGTGGGTTTGATGTTAGCCGAGTTTACACTCAGCACCAACAAGCGCCATTGTTTGATGACTTTGAGATGGGCAAGATTTCGGTGGCTGAATTTCGGGATGGGCTGCGATCGCTCCTTGATCTATCTACCTCACAGGCATCGGATAAGGCGATCGATACCGCTTGGAACGCCATGCTGATCGATATTCCGCTCAGTCGGGTTGAATTGCTGAAAACGCTGCGGCAGCGCAAACGCATTTTTTTGCTGTCGAATAACAATGCGTTGCATAAGGCCGAATGCGATCGCCTTTTTAGGGAAACCTGCGGGACAGACCAATCATTGGATGACCTATTTGAACAAGCCTACTATTCACATCTAATGGGCGATCGCAAACCCCATCCCAGCATCTTCCAGCGCGTCATCCAGGAACAACAGCTTGAACCGTCCGAAACGCTGTTCGTGGAAGATACCAAACAGCACATCGACGGGGCTGCCTCCGTCGGCTTGCAGACTGAACATCTCACCGGCGATCGGACGATTCATGAGTTAGATTTACTGAATACATGTTCCTTGCCAAATCAGACGTGAGCGATACACTCGCCGCAATGTCCGACCATCGCAGCGAGTAGGCATTGCCGCTTCAGCCAGATTCAAACGCTAACCTTCGGCAGCATCGGACACAACCTGCGGCAATCCAAGGCTGTAGTTCCGTACCCGACTTTTGAGGTTGTAGGAAACCTTGCCCTCTTGCAAAAGCGATCGCACATGGTGTTCTAAATCTGAGCCAATGCGACGGAGATTGTAATCCGTTAGCTCTTGTCCGGCACTAGCATCAACCAGTTCCTTGAATTTTTGCTGAACAGATTGAATCGTGTCATTCGTCCAGAGCAATTCATTGTCTGGGTCAAGATCCAGAGTGAGAGTGTCGGCGCTGGGGTTCAGTTCGTTGTCTTCAACGATCGCGCTAAAAATACGAATATGGCGAGTTGTGGATTTCAGTAGCATAGGGCTAAAGCCTAGACATAGTGTTCAGTGTCCTTCCTCATCTTACGGTGAAGTGCAGACGCGATCGCCCTTTTCGCCCAAGAAAATCTTATCGCTCCTATTTCCGCTAGCCAGAGAGTCCAGAAATGGTTGAATGCCCCTACCCTCATCTAGCCGCAGTCGTATCACTATGCAATGATTAGGTTGACACAGGGCAATATTTTGAATAACGCGATCGCAGGACAGATAGACCAGCCAATGTGCTTATTAGAAACTTGATACAGTTGTCTAGATGTTACTCATATTCGGAGGCATAAAGTTATTCAATATGTCAAATCAGCAAAAACCAGATCCTAAAAACAGCGATCGCTCTCCTGCCTCAAAAGATGATTTCTTCTACCCCCGCAGTCGATACCGAGGAGACTTTACCCCCCAACAACTCGCGTTCAACGCCAACCTGCAAGAGTTTGCTCAGCGGGTTGGCATTCTATGTAGCCTAGAAACGGGCGGCAAAATAAAAGCATCCCAAGCATTCAACGAAATTAAGCAGATGTGGGAACAGCTTGAAGCCTCAAAAGATGAGCTGATTGATGCAGCAGACCCGCCGCCGCCGGATTTGCCTGAAGAGTGATGCACAACCAGAGAGTGACGCGCAACCGATTAGACTGGTGATCAGAGAAGAGTAGGCGTAGGCGGTTGCAGGTTAATAACCTGAGGAAAGTCCGGGCTTCCGAAAGACCAAACTTGCTGGGTAACGCCCAGTGCGGGCGACCGTGAGGAGAGTGCCACAGAAACATACCGCCGATGGAGCATCGCTCACAGGTAAGGGTGCAAAGGTGTGGTAAGAGCGCACCAGCAGCATCGAGAGGTGCTGGCTCGGTAAACCCCGGTTGGAAGCAAGGTTGAAGGAGTAATGGTTGGTCTTTTTCCGACTCCGAGCGGGCAGCCGCGCATCCGCTAGAGGTGTTTGGCAACAAGCATCCCAGATAGATAACCGCCCTCTCAGAAGGCTGCTTCTGGTGAGAACAGAACCCGGCTTATGTCCGACTCTTCTCTACCTCTTGAAACCGCACTACGCTAAAAGCGCTTCAGTCGTCGCTGTGTCGCTTCGCGGTCTTGGGTTACTGGGCGAATGGCGGCGGTGGGGCAAGTTGTCTAACGGTTATGAAATAAGCGCTCTGAACAGATGAGCAAGGGTGACTCGACCAGCTTCGGTAAATTATGAACCATGCGCCCTAAGACACCGATTGCTGTCAGGATGTTTTCTATTGAATCAATTCGATCGCGTTTCGCCTGCGGACTGGACTAAGGAACCGTCCAGTGATTAAATTCCTGTCTATTGTCAACTTGAATGACGAATGACGCTGCATGATCCTCGTCGGCAACGATCGCTAACCCAACTGATGCGAACATTAGGAATTGATCTAGCGTCCTGCCAGCCAGACTGGCAGCGGCTTGATCGTGCCCTAACCCACGCCACTTTTTCTAGCCGTAATTATGAAGAATTGGAATTTGTGGGGGATGCGGTGGTGCGATTAGCGGCCGCTGAATTTTTATTGGCAATGGAGCCACCGCTCTCGGCAGGAGAGATGACGGCTGTTCGGTCTATTCTGGTGAGCGATCGCAATTTGGCACATATCGCCGATCGCTACAATCTACAGCGCTATTTACTGGTGGGCAACAGTGTCTTAGGCGATCGCCAGGGTAATGAGTCACGGTTAGCCGCCGCCTTTGAGGCCGTAGTCGCAGCACTATACCTCAGCACCCATGACCTGCGTTTGATTCAACCGTGGCTGAACCCCGAACTAGAACGATTGACCCAGGAAATCCGCCGCGATCCAGCATTGCAGAACTACAAAGGCGCACTCCAAGAACTGACCAATGCGCTCTATAAAGAATTGCCCAGATACGAAGTTGAAGAAATTAGCTCAACCGATGGCGATGCCGAACGCTTTGAGGCTCAGGCTTGGTTAGGCGATCGCTGTCTGGGCTATGGGCGTGGCCCCTCCAAAAAGGCGGCCGAACAGGCCGCCGCCCAAGTCGCATTTTTAGAACTCCGCCAATCCTCAACTTGACACTCCTCGGCCTGAAGGCTTAAGGATTCTCACTTCAAAGGGAGTCTAGTCATAACCAAAATGCTGGATAGGGGAGGACGGCTGACTAACTGCACTATGGGAGACTGTGACAGTTCACTGCCCTGGACATTAGCGCGATCGCCTCAATCTCCCATAAATCAATAGTTTCAACTATTTATGTCCCGCACTAAACCGTGCGAGCGATCGCCGAGGATTGGCACAGTTGAGAAACCCGAACGTGGGCAATCCATCATCTGAACTGAAATTGCGACGATGAACTCATCGAACGAAACACACCGTTCCGCTCTACCGAATTCAACAGAATTCAGTTCACAGAATCTAAAGATCACAAGGAGTTCATCTATTATGAAATCACTCATTCGTCGCGCCACTGCTCTCACCGCCGCTGCCACCACCCTCAGCGCCCTTGCCGTTACACCCGGGGCGATCGCTGCTAGCCCCTTCGGTCAACGAGAAGTCAATCAAAATAACTTTGTCGCCGTGGCTTCTCCCATCGGTGGCGGTGCTGCCCATCAACTGCTTGTTCTCGAACAAATTGGTAGCGATCGCGCCTGTTGGGACGAAGTCGGTAACGCCCCCGTTCAAATTGACCCCCTGCTGCTCAACTTCGACTTTACCGGCGTTTGCGGTCGCAGCACCGATAGCAATGGCTACTCCATTCGCATGAACGGCGAAGACCTAGGTGTGCAATACAGCCTCCGCATCGTTCGCCAAGAAGGAAATATGGTGCTAGTTGGTGCACCTTTCCGGGGACAAGGCGAAACGCTAGAAATTGGCCGCACCAACGGCATTACCAACGACTTTGCCAAAATTCAGCTCAATGACGGCTGGCGCTTCACCAAACGCACCTACGACGATCGCACCCTAGGGCACGTTTACCTCACCTACGATGGCAACGCTCCGACCCTACCCGACACCGGCAACACTCCCCGTCCGAATCCTGTCCCAGCCCCTAACCCCGGTGTCAACAACAGCTTCCGCGATATTGCCAACGACATCTACGTCGATGACATCAACGCAGCCGTTAACCTCGGATTCATTGCTGGATTTATGGAAGACAATACCTTCCGCCCACAAGCGCAACTGACCCGTGAACAGTTGGTGTCGATGGTACTCGAAGCACTGGATACAATGCCAGGTGTAGAAATGAACCTGCCGACCCGCGCTACCCGCCGCGCCTTTCCAGATATATCGCTTGACCGCTGGAGCGCTGCCAAAATCCAGTTTGCGCAAGACAGCGGCATTGTGACCGGCTACCAAGATGGCAGCTTCCGCCCAACTCAGCCTGTGACCCGTGCAGAATTGATGGCGGTTCTACGTCGTGCGGCAGAGTACGCCCAAACCACTCGCGGTAACGGCACCACCCTAGTGGGCAATCAAGACAGCTTCCAGTTTGCAGATACCACCGGGCACTGGGCAAATGCGCTGATTGATCAAATGTCGTCCTACTGTGGTGTCGCATCGCCATTGAACGAGCGCGGTACATCTTTTGCGCCAAATAGCGCCGCTCAGCGCAACTATGCCGCAGCAGCAACCCTACGGATGCTGGACTGCTCCACCGATGAGTAATCCCAGCCATGGGCGATCGGGGAGGCCAAGTGCCTCCCGCCTCCGCTGGTTGCATCGGTTGCTGCTTTGAGTGATTGGCTGTTTGGTCTACGGCATAACTCTTACGGAATAACTCTGTCATTGCGGATGGTTGCAGCGCGGGGTTCAATCGATACTGCAACCACCGGAAGAAGGATACCGAATTCGGATTAGCTCTGTTGAGATGGCGCTCTGTTTGATCCGTTCTGTTCAGTATGGGTTGAGGCTTTGCAACTGAAATGGCACCCTAACCTCAACTCGCTGTTTTCCGAACAGAGAAGGGTAAGTACTGCCAGATGTTCCGTAGATTCTGTGAAGCGGCGTTGGATGGGTAAGAACACCCTTAATCTGACTCCGCTTTCTTCTATCCATTACGCAGATCTCGCTGAAACCCGCCGTCCTCGGTCCAAAAACAAGGACTCTGAGTGTCCGCTAGGGCTATGAGGCAAAAGGGCTAGCGACTTTTGCGTAATGCATAGCACTCAGGAGGAGGGGGGGAGGGCATTGTTAAGTAGTATCACGGAGTATAAAGAAACGCTGTTTTTTGATGACTTATGTGTGTGATTTCGTTATCTTATGACTATCGAATAAAAACCGCCGGTCACTTTGATAATAGACCGGTTTATAAAATGCCTGCTGACCCAGATGCGATCGCATCTGGGTCTTTGAATTACTGATGCCAAATCCATATTGGATCACCCTATTGGATAACCCCAGAAAAACAGTTGGGATTATCTATGCAAGATTCCAATGCTGAGGCTGAGGTTTGGGCGTTGGATGAACATCGGGTCGGTTTCAAGCCCGTTTTGTCCAAGGTCTGGAACAAAGTTGGTCAACGTGCCCTTGCTCCCGTGTCCGCCATGACTGGATCTGTGCCGATGGCTGGTCTATTGTGTCGGACGGAATGGTATTTGCTACCGCGAATGAATGGGGCGCGGTTGAAGGAAACGCTCGAAGCGTTTATCCCGTCCATGGGGGGATGCTCAAGTTTATGGGTGTCTGAGGCTTCTTTCTTGAATTTTGCCCGATTGGATTGGGTATCAGGATAATTTGAGATTCCCTAGTTTCATCACCGGGCTTTTGAGCCGGTGGTTGAGCATTTTCGCAGAAAATACCACCACGACAACCGCCGCACATGAGCTTGTCCGCTAGCACCGCCATAAAAAAACTAGCCAGAGATTCTCCGGCTAGTCCTCACAACTGGATCATGTGTTAGATGTCCAGACGCACAGTAATCTACAAAGTTTCATCATGTGCCCCATCGGATGCACTAGGGGATGAATCGTAAAGCGCATCCAATTGCTTGCGGGCATCATCAACCGTGATCGATCGCATCACCAAATACGGTTCCTTCACCATGTCTCCAGATTCATCCAGTAATTCAGGGTGAGAAACGCGCTGGGGCGATCGTCGAGCATTAGACCGACCTGAACGGGAGGGTTCTCGGCGGGTTTCTGCTCCTAGAGTCATCAAATTGCGAATGAGGTTGCCAACGGCCAAAAAGGCCAAGATGGCGAATGCAATAATATAGAGCAGATGTAACATTTTATTCTCCTAGTCGCGTACCGTGTGAGACAGCAAATTCTAAATCCAACTAACGCCAAGGCGCTTTTGATGGCTGTGGATGGCAACGTTAATACTTTTGATGTGTGAACCTTAACAAGAATTCTTGAAAAATTGAAACCGGAATCAATTTCACCAGCGTCAGACGAGATGCATCATTCGCGCCATTCCCGCCTGCTTAGCCTTATTTTAATAGTCTAGGGATGCTTGGATTCTGCGCGAAACCGCATACTCACGTTCCAGCAGTCGGCGACTAGCCGATGCCATGGCATTAAAACAGACGTTTCAACCCCAACTTTGCCATCCGTAGCCTTCAAGAGCATTTGAGCTGTGCTGACTTCTTGCTGCGCTTGGATGACCCGATCCAGCAAGTCCGCCTGCCCCGTCGGGCCAAGGAAGGCGATTTCATTGGATTCGAGCAATGTGCGCGATCGCTCGAACCAGTATTGAAAATCGTCTAGCAGTGGCTCCAGCAGAGTTTTCAACAATTCTTGCTCGGATGAGTTTGAACTAAACATAGAGGTGTTTAAGTTAGATTTTTAGCCTACTGTTTAATCTTAATAGAATTTACGTTTTGTAACAATTTGTGACATTACTGAGAGTGAATGCGATCGCTATGGTGATGCCCCTCAAGCTCATCTTCCGGTTGATGGCTAACCGCGCAGCAATTTTCAAGATGGCTCGTCGCGCTAACGTAGGCTGGTGAGCTGTGCTGCATCTAGATCGTGCCAAGGTTTAATGAGTGATTGGGCGGGCGATCGCTACCTAATCTCGATAAGATGGATAGCAAATCGGTGGAGACCTGCAACCTGTTCGCCTTCAAGCTAGAGTGCTGGTGATATCACCGGCTTGACCGCTAACCTGAAGGTGGCGATCGCCTGCGCGCCACAGATTGCAAAAACTGAATCCGGTAACGCTGTTAGTTGACCTGCTAATTGAATCGATGCCTCAAGACGCTGCTTCCGAATCTAAATTATCTGCACCTGAGTCTCAGCCTATTCGCCTGCCTAAGACAAGTGAATCAGAGATGCTGAAGCGTATTCGCCACACCACGTCCCACGTTATGGCGATGGCGGTTCAAAAACTGTTTCCCAAGGCTCAGGTGACGATCGGGCCGTGGATTGAGAATGGCTTTTACTACGATTTTGATAGCCCTGAACCTTTTACTGAGCAGGATTTAAAGGCTATCAAAAAAGAGATGGCCAAAATTATTAAGCGCAAGCTACCGGTGATTCGGGAAGAGGTCAGCCGTGAGGAAGCCCAACGCCGCATTGAGGCGCTTGGCGAATCCTACAAGCTAGAAATTTTGCAAGATTTAGAAGACCCTATCACGCTGTATCACCTGGGTGATGAATGGTGGGATTTGTGTGCGGGCCCTCATGTTGAAACTACGGCGGAGCTGAATCCAAAGGCGATCGACTTGGAAAGCCTAGCGGGGGCCTACTGGCGCGGCGATGAAACCAAAGCGCAGCTTCAGCGCATTTACGGTACGGCTTGGGAAACGCCGGAGCAGCTTGCTGAATATAAGCGCCGTAAGGAAGAAGCGCTGCGCCGCGATCACCGCCGCCTGGGCAAAGAATTGGGGCTATTTATTTTTGCCGACTCGGTGGGGCCGGGCTTGCCGCTGTGGACCCCTAAAGGTACGGTACTGCGATCGCTCCTCGAAGATTTTTTGAAGCAGGAGCAGGTACGGCGCGGTTATTTGCCCGTGGTGACGCCTCACATTGGGCGAGTAGATTTGTTCAAAACTTCTGGGCACTGGCAGAAGTACCGCGATGATCTGTTTCCGATGATGGGAGATTCGGAGGACGAAGGCTTTGTGCTGAAAGCCATGAACTGCCCGTTTCACATCCAAATTTATAAGTCCACGCTGCGCTCTTATCGGGAGCTGCCGCTGCGGCTGGCGGAATTCGGCACGGTCTATCGCTATGAACAATCGGGTGAGCTGGGCGGATTGACGCGGGTGCGCGGCTTTACGCAGGATGATGCTCATTTGTTTGTGACGCCGGATCAACTGGATGACGAATTTTTGAAAGTAGTGGATTTGATTCAGTCAGTGTTTAAGGCGCTGCAACTGACTGACTTTAAAGCTCGGCTGAGCTTCCGCGATCCGCAGTCTAATAAGTACATCGGCGGGGATGACGCTTGGAATAAAGCTGAAGCTGCGATTCAACGGGCGGTGGAAACCCTCGGTATGAATCACTTTTTGGGTATCGGCGAAGCGGCATTTTATGGGCCGAAGCTGGATTTTATGGTGCGGGATGCGCTGGAGCGGGAATGGCAGTTGGGAACGGTTCAGGTGGACTACAACCTGCCGGAACGGTTTGACTTGGAGTATGTGTCGGAGGATGGATCACGGCAGCGGCCGGTCATGATTCACCGTGCGCCGTTTGGGTCGCTGGAGCGGTTAATTGGCATTTTGATTGAGGAATATGCGGGTGACTTTCCGCTGTGGCTGGCTCCGACGCAGATGCGCTTGTTGCCGGTGACGTCTGAGCAGATTGCCTATTCTCAGAACATCGTGACCGAGATGCAGGCGTTGGGCATTCGGGCTGAGGTGGATCTCAGCAGTGAGCGCTTGGGCAAGATGATTCGTAATGCGGAGAAGGAGAAGATTCCGGTGATGGCGGTGGTGGGTGCTAAGGAGGCGGATGCTCAGTCTCTCAGCATTCGGACTCGTGCTTCTGGTGAGTTGGGGGCGCTCGCGGTGGCTGATGTGCTGGATCGAATGAAGACAGCGATCGCCAATTACGCTAATTTCTAAGGCCGTGGTTTCACATGTGCCTAGCGGGTTGAGGATGGTGCGTCTCAGGATTTGTCAGAATTTGCGAGACAAAATGCGATCGAATGCCAAGTCCCATGATTGAATAAGGATTGGCGAATCGTGAGGAATCCTATCCGTGCCAACCGTAACTGTGATTGTTCCTGCTACAACGGCTAACCTCGGCTCTGGGTTTGACTGCATTGGGGCAGCGTTGTCTATGCACAATCAGTTTCGGTTTCGTGCTTTGGCGGATGAGGCGAAACCGCTAGAGATTCGGATCAACGGGCGAGAAGCGCCGCAAGTGCAGTGTGATGCAACGAATCTGGTCTATCAAACATTTGTGGCACTCTACGATCGCCTCCAGCAACCCCCACCCTCGGTTTCGATTGAAATTCATTTAGGGGTTCCACTCGCACGGGGGCTGGGCAGTTCGGCAACGGCAATTGTGGCCGGGTTAGTGGGTGCCAACGCATTGGCTGGTTCTCCGTTTAGCCAGCAGGCACTCATGGAAATGGCGATCGCCATTGAGGGGCATCCCGATAATGTTGTACCGGCGCTTTTGGGTGGCTGTCGGCTGGCGGCGGCGGATGATGGGCAATGGACGATTTGCGATGTGCCGTGGCATTTTGACATTGTGCCGATTGTGGCGATTCCAAACTTTGAACTGTCCACGAAGACGGCGCGGGGTCTGCTGCCCGATCGCTATAGCCGGGCGGATGCCATCTTTAATATTTCTCATTTCGGGCTACTCTTGCGCGGATTGGCTACCGGACGGGGCGATTGGCTTAGGGTGGCCTTGCGCGATCGCATCCATCAACCCTATCGGCTAGAACGCATCAACGGCTACACGGCCGTAGCGGATGCCGCCCAGAGTGTGGGGGCTTATGGTGTAGTGATTAGTGGGGCAGGGCCGACCCTACTGGCCCTTTGTCACAGTCAGCAGGCGAGTGCGGTGCAGGCCACGATTGAGCGGGCTTGGGTCGAACAGGGCGTGATTGCTCAAGTGAATGCGCTGAGCTTGGATGATCAAGGAGCGATTGTGAAGCGGGTTGAGGATTGAGGGTGAGTGAGGAGTCTAGTGAATGGGTAGTGAATGGGTCTAGAAGATGGTGATGTCTCGCTCGTCGAGTCCTGGGGAATCTTGCAGTACGGCTATCAGAATGCGTCGTGCTGCACCCGTGCCATCGCGGTCGAAGAAGAGTTGTCCGGTCGGACGGTTGTAGATAAAGCGATCGTCGGCATCGAGGGCACGGCTGCCGATGCGGAATTGCTGTGCTGGGAGTTGCCCGATGGCAAGACCGCTGCCGCCAAGGCCAGCGCGGGAAATGAGGATGCGATCGCGCCCAGAGTCGAAGTCGGTGATGACGTCTCCCCGCTGGCTCAAGGATTGGTAAACGAAGCGATCGCTGCCTGCCCCCCCGGTGAGGGTATCGCGGTCAAGACCACCAATCAAAACATCGTCGCCGCTGCCGCCCGTGAGGGTGTCATTGCCAGGGCCACCCATTAAGCGATCGCTGCCGCTGCCGCCATCCAAACTATCGTTGCCGCTGCCGCCAATGAGCAGATCATCACCGCCTTCGCCAAATAACTCATCGCGCCCTATGCCACCAATTAAGCGATCGCGCCCTGTGCCGCCGCGCAAGATGTCATTGCCGCTGTCTCCCCGCAGCGTGTCGTCGCCTGCACCGCCGAGCAACCGATCCGCCTGGGTTCCGCCGAGCAGTACATCATTGCCGCTGCCCCCAATTAACGTATCAGCGCCGCTGCTGCCAATGAGCCGATCATTCCCCGCCCTGCCGACTAAGCGATCGCGCCCCGCCAAGCCCCGCAAAATATTGTTGCCAGCATTGCCAAGCATGACATTATTGCGACTGTTGCCGCGACCATTGAGGTTTTGATTGCCAATTAGCACCAGCCGTTCGACGTTGTCGCTCAGACGGAAACTGACCGATGCCCGCACCGTATCTTCACCTTGCCTAGGCTGTTCGATGACGGTTGTACCCGCCGCTCTGACGATATACACATCATTGCCAGGGCCGCCAATCAGTTGATTTCTGCCAGTTCCACCGTCCAACAAATCATCACCGCCGCGTCCTTCGAGACTATCGTTGCCGCCCCGTCCTCGCAAAATATTATTATCGGCATTACCAACCAGTAGGTTGGCTGCATCATTGCCATTGGCAATGCGTCCGCCCGGCAGCAATGTTATATCTTCCACAAATGGGCTGATGCGACCTAGGTTAATAGAAATGGATGCACGAATGCGATCGCGGCCGCCATCGCGCTCTTCCTGAATGGTGTCGCCCAGATTGTCAATCACATAAACATCGTTACCATTGCCGCCGATTAGAACGTCAGCCCCAGAACCGCCGTCCAACACATCATTTCCTTCATTGCCCTGAAGCGTATCGCGCCCAAAGCCACCGCGTAAAATATCGTTTCCGAAGCCGCCGAATAGAAAATCGTCTCCTACGCCGCCGTTGAGGGTATCATTGCCGCTGCCGCCGAATAAGGTATCATCCCCTTCACCCCCATCGAGGGTATCATCCCCGTTGCTGCCAAAGAGCTGATCGTTCCCTTCATTTCCGAACAAGAAATCATCGCCATCTCCACCGTCTAGGCTATCGTTGCCGCGATCGCCAATGAGGACATC
>CAYSIR010000048.1:0-22022 GCA_964431105.1 uncultured Leptolyngbya sp.
GAGAAGGGGAGAAAAACTGCTCAAAGTCCCTCTCCCAAGATTGGGAGAGGGATTTAGGGTGAGGGCGTAAAGGTGACATGCACCCAAAATAAGAACGTTGAGTAACCGCCAGAACGGTGAGACGGCAAAAGCGCTGGCGGCCTTTGCGCATCGACTAATTCGATAGGGTTTGCTCCACACAGAATGCAGCAATACGTTCAAAAGCGGCGGGTGCTGGCTGTCCTTGACCAATTTGAGCATCAATAACGGAAAATTCCTCAAATGTATAAACGCGCTCTATTTCTGTTAATGCACATAAACAGTATTCCTCCGCCTGTATGTCGGTCGCGCCGCTATCAATGGCTGATAGCGCACACTCGCTGATGAAGCTATCTCTGGCACTGGCTGGATAGGGAACGATCGCACCTTGAGCAACTCGATAAGTATTGACAATCGCCTGGGCGACTGTATTGTAATTTGCATATTGTGCATTGATGCCGTGTAAGTTCAGGATAAAAATAGTGTCGCCGCGCTGTTCCACAAAGCTGATTGAGTCCAGGATATTGCCTTGCGAATCAGTACCAATCCAATCTACTCGCACACTACCATCAGCCTGAATGGACGTACCTTGCCATTCAACTCCAGTCAGGCGTTCTTCATACTCTTCTTTTAAGGCGACTTCAAGCTGATCATTCGTGAGTTGAATGCCATTGGCTGCACCGAAGTCTACCGAACCGCCAAATTGCTGATCGGGCGATAGGAATACGATGCCCGTTCCGGTTTCTTCATAGCTATAGCCTTCAGGGAAAGATATTTCAAATAATCCGCTAGGCTCAGTGTAGGTGACGGTCGTCGCTAGTGCTTGTGCTAAAAGGCGAGAGGAGTAAGATGAATGTTCGGGCAAGCTAACAGGTAAAATACTTCCTGTGGATGGAGGGGTCGAAAATGGGGCAAGATGCGTGACTGGGGCTTGTCTCTGATCGCTGGCTGGCGATGATGGAGCGCCCTCTAGGCTGAATGCGGGGAGTGAAATCATGACTGTGCTGGCGATCGCCCCACTGATCCACGATAGAACAATTGGCAAAGACCGAACCATAGCATTTTCCAAGGTGACTGCTTTTTCAGGCTATCGGCAAATTCCGGGGTGGCTGCGTTTTGATAAAAAATGTAATACTCATGTATAGTAACCTCTGCGGTTGAGTGACGGCGGCGGTTATCGAGTATCCCACCCTACGGCCGATCGCGTGATGTCTACTACAATTTGACCATCAAACTGGGGAACGGGCGGCGTTAGCTTCGTTAGCATGACGCGCACTTGTTCAATCCCTGTGTTTAAGATCATTGACGCGATCGCCTCTGCCAACGACTCAATTAACTTAAACCGACTGGTCTGCATCAACTGCTGAACCTGACCAACGGTTTGGCTATAGTCATGCGTATCTTCAAGGCGATCGCTTCGTCCTGCGGCTGACAGATCTAACCACAGCGTTAAATCCACTTCAAACCACTGCCCCAACACCTGTTCTTCAGGTAAATATCCCACATATCCATATCCACGGATGCCCCTAATGTGAAGACAGTCCATTCACCCTAACCCTGAATAATTTGCACAATTTCCTCAACTGACTGCCCCAGAATCCGAGCAATAGGCGCATAGAGCGTACTTTCAATCTTGGTGTGACCCGAATAAATACCTTTTAGCTTTTCTGGTGATAGCCGATATGAATCACAGAAGGTAACAAATTCTTTATCTGTAACCCCTAGCTCCTCTTGACGATTTTGCAACAATAGCGCGATCGCCCGTGGCCCGGTTCGTGGAATTGCAGCGCGTTCAATGTATTCATCTATCAATTCTTCCACGCTGCCGAGCCGCCCCTGCGATCGCTTCACCATATCTGCACAGACCAATTGCAGCGCCCGGCGAACCTTTTTTTCATCATTCATCGTCTCGCACACCTGCGCCGCATACTCCGGCTTACAAAAGCCGACTACCTCTCCCTCAAACGTCAGCGGTACATACGTTTCATCCGAGTTCTTTTGCCACGGCAGCGGTTCATTTGGCAAAATCATTATCCTATCTCCTTTGCACCAACTTTGCACCAACAACTGACGCCCAACACTATACCGCAAAGGATTCGACTATCGCTGATTCATGACAACCTTTCTAGGAAACCGTGCTGAAGGATGAATAGACTTTAGTGCGCCAGCCCGTGCGGTCATTCAACCGCTGATCAAGAATCGCTCCTAGTGAATATCTCGATGCAAAAATGGCTGGGCTTGTTCTCCGCTGTAGGTTGCCGCGATGTGACCATTGCCCACCAGTTGGTATTTGTAGGTGACTAGCCCTTCTAGACCAACCGGGCCGCGGGGCGGCAGCTTGGCGGTACTGATGCCAACCTCGGCTCCAAACCCGTAGCGGAAGCCATCCGAGAAGCGGGTTGAACAATTGTGAAAAACGCCTGCTGCATCCACCTGATCTAGAAAAACCCGCGCTGTTGCTGCATTCTCCGTTACGATCGCATCGGTATGGCGTGACCCGTAAGTGTTGATGTGGGCGATCGCTTCCTCCAGCGAATCCACCACCTTCACCGCCAGAATCAGCGCCGTGTACTCGGTTTCCCAGTCGGCATCGGTTGCAGCCGCCATGTCTACAATTGCTCGCGATCGCTCATCGCCCCGCAGTTCTACCTGTTTGGCCCGCAGCGCCTCTGCCACCATTGGCAACAGGCGATCGGCAATGGCCGCATGAATCAACAGCGTTTCCATGGCGTTGCAGGCGGAGGGATACTGCGTTTTGGCATCCACTGCGATCGCCACTGCCTTTTCTAAATCCGCCGCCTGATCAATATAGACATGACAAATGCCATCCGCATGACCCAATACTGGAATCTGGGTGTTTTGCTGCACAAACTGCACAAAGCTATTGGAGCCACGGGGAATAATCAAATCCACATAATCATGGAGCTGCAACAGTTCTCGCGTTTCTGCCCGCGTGGTCAACAACTGCACCACCTCCGGGTCAACCGCGCTGTTGGCCAACCCGGCCCGAATTGCCGTCACCAAAGCCTCACAGGAGCGCACCGCCTCCCGCCCGCCTTTCAGAATCACCCCATTGCCTGACTTGACGGCCAGCGATGCAATCTGAATCACGGCATCAGGTCGCGCTTCAAAAATAACGCCCAACACGCCTAGCGGGCAGCCAATCCGCTGTAAAACCAGTCCGTCGTCTAGCTCTCGGTGAATATCAACAGCGCCAATTGGGTCGGGCAATGTTGCAACATTTCTAACCCCGGCGATCGCACCCGATAGCTTGGCGGCATCTAACGTCAGTCGTCCATAGAGTGCGCTAGACAGGCCCTCCTCGCGGGCCACCCGGCAATCTTCGGCATTGGCGGCGGTAATGGTGTTGGCTGAGGCTTGTAAGGATTGGGCGATCGCCTCCAGCGCTTGATTGCGCGACGATGCTGGCAAGATGGCTAACCGCCGTGCAGCAGACTGAATCCGTTGCCCAACCGTCGTTAAAGAAATTGCAGAAGAGACTGTCATCCGATTACCCCATTGCCCATCCAGCGTTCGACCGCGCTGTGTAGCTCACTATAACAGACTTTCACCGCCATTCATGACTCACTATCGCCACCGCAGCGGGCGCACCCACATCAAAAATGGTGCAATGACGGCGGGCGCTATAAAATCAAACCGTAATTCCCCAACACAGACATTGCTGAACCAGGTCATCCCCACCGAAATCGCGATTGGCAATGCTGCCAGTGTTGAAAAGGTAGAAATTTTGGATAGCTGCCGGTGTGAAATGTCATCAAAGTGGACTCTACTGGTGCTGATCAAATGAGACTGAAGCAACCAAGATACCAGAACTGAACTGAGTAAAAATGCTAGCAGGGGCGCAGCAAAGATCCCCAAAAGGCAGATCAATTGTCGAATCTCATTCATGATTGGATGGGCTATGTGGGTTTGACAAACTGACCGATGAAACCAGCGGTGGGTTAGCGCTGAGATTGCCAGGCTTGAAATGGGTTGGGCTGCCCCCGCTGTTCAGTAAATACCGACCCTTTTGTTGCCATCGCGCCTGTCCAGACCGCATACAGTTGCGTTAGGGCGCAGTGATTGGAAAAACCGCCGGTGGATGCACTCACGGGGCTGAGCGATCGCGCCCCTAAAGCCGCAACGCCTGATGAAATCTGAATTTCAGCGCTTGAGCTGGCTGCAATTTTGATGCAGTAAGCGTTACTCACACCTTCTGAAACGGGGGTGGCATTCAGGAATTCTTAAGAATTTTATCGACGCTCTACATGAAATCTTCATCGTTGGCTGTGCTTGGATACACCTCTCAACGCCAGGCCGTAGGGGTATTCATGTAAAGATTTGGAATGGTGCGACGCCTAAACCACCCCAAATCTTTACTCAAGGATTACCGAGCCGGTTGCATGATGGCAGTCGCTATTTGGGTTAGGACAGGGGACGGCTGTGGGATGCCGTCCAATCCCCAAGCTTTCTGCCGAGCCGACAGGGCAAGGGGGCGCAACCCTTTGCCCAGAGCGCACCATCCATTCATTACAAAAACCGCTTGGCCTCAGCGATTAAACGCTGATAGAGCGGTCACGTTTTCGCAAAATCACCATTGGTTCAGAGCGGCTTGTCTCAAGCGTTCAGCAACCCCGCATCTTGATGACAAACTCAGAATGTTGAGGCTAGGGTCAACAGGATTCGATAGACTAAGTAACAGCGCGTTTATTGTTCCTTAAGCTTTATGACAGCGACTTCAGAGGCCTCCATCCCGTTCGCTCAACCGCAGCCCGACCTGGATGCGATCGCCCAGCAGCAGTTTGATGCGATCGTGATTGGTTCCGGCATTGGCGGATTGGTGACCGCGACCCAGCTTGCGGCAAAAGGGGCAAAGGTGTTGGTATTAGAGCGGTATCTCATTCCTGGCGGCAGCGCTGGCTATTTTGAACGACAGGGCTATCGCTTTGATGTGGGGGCATCCATGATTTTTGGGTTCGGCGATCGCGGCACCACTAACCTATTGACCCGCGCCCTTGATGCTGTGGATGTCACACTGGAAACTATCCCCGACCCAGTTCAAATTCATTACCACCTGCCCAACGCTCTCGAACTCCAGGTGCATCGCGATTATGAAGCGTTTATTCAAGAGCTAACCCATGCTTTTCCCCATGAAGCTGAGGGCATTCGCCGTTTCTATGATGAATGTTGGGCGGTATTTAACTGCCTCAACGCTATGGAGTTGCTGTCCCTCGAAGAACCACGCTATCTTACCCGCGTCTTTTTTCAGCATCCTCTCGCCTGCCTGGGCTTGGTAAAATACTTGCCGCAAAACGTTGGGGACATCGCCCGCCGCTACATCACCGATCCGACGCTGCTGCATTTCCTGGACATTGAATGCTACTGTTGGTCGGTCGTTCCAGCGGATCTAACGCCGATGATCAATGCGGGGATGGTCTTCAGCGATCGCCACTACGGCGGCATTAACTACCCCAAAGGCGGTGTTGGTCAAATTGCTCAGAAGCTCGTTGAAGGACTAGAAAACGCCGGTAGCACCATTCTCTATAAGGCCCGTGTGAATGAAATTTTGCTCAACAATGGACGAGCGATCGGGGTGAAATTGGCATCCGGTCATAAACTCTACGCCAAGCGCATTGTATCGAACGCGACCCGCTGGGACACGTTTGAGAAGCTGCTGCCCGCCGATGCAAAGCCCAACCGAGAAAAGCGATGGCAGCAACGCTACCGCAAGTCTCCTAGTTTTCTTAGCCTGCATTTGGGCGTTCGCGCCGATATTGTGCCTGCGGATGCTGCCTGCCATCACATTATGGTAGATGAGTGGGAACGTATGGAAGACCCCTACGGAACCCTATTTCTCTCCATTCCGACCTTGCTAGACCCTAGCCTCGCCCCGGATGGTTATCATATTTTTCATAGCTTTACGCCTTGCTGGATTGAGGATTGGCAAGGGTTGTCCTCCAGCGACTATGATGCTAAGAAAAAAGAGATGGCTGCTGCTCTGATTCAGCGCCTTGATGCTATCTTCCCTGGGCTATCTGGTGCGTTAAATTACCAAGAAATTGGCACCCCTCGCACCCATCGTCGGTTCCTTGGCCGTGAGGACGGCACCTATGGTCCAATCCCTGCCAAAAAGCTGCTGGGATTATTGGGAATGCCGTTTAATCGCACGGCGGTTCCTGGACTCTATTGTGTTGGTGATAGTACTTTTCCTGGACAAGGACTCAATGCCGTTGCCTTTTCAGGGTTTGCCTGTGGTCATCGTATTGCGGTTGATCTGGGGCTTTGAACTGGCGATCGCTGGCTCTAATTATCCAATGATCCACAACTCGCTACCATAGGTTTTGGACAGTTACCCTTAACTTACTATGACAACAAACATTCAGCCCTTTAGTGCCATTCAGCAAACGGCGGATATCGTAGCTGCCGATCGCTGGTTTGAGTATGCTGTTCATGCTTACCCGCACCATACTGATTATGCTGGGGTTGTATGGCATGGGGCATACATTTCCTGGATGGAAGAAGCGCGAGTTGAATATTTACGGCTATTGGGGGTTAATTTTGCTGATTTAGTGTCTCTCGGCTGTAACCTCCCGGTCGTGGATTTACAAATTCGCTACCATCGCGCCATCCAGATGGGAATGTCGGCGGTTGTGCGAACCCGAATGAATAAGATGTCTGGAGTTCGCATGACTTGGGACTATAAAATTCAGTCGCCAGATGGTCAAGATACCTATGTGACGGCTCAGATTGTCTTAGTGCCGGTCGATCGCGAAAAGGGTAAGATTATGCGGCGGTTGCCTGCCAACATTGAGCAAGCGCTGGTGAAGCTATCCATCTAGCGCCTGGGTTCTGATTGATGGCCGAATTCAAGTCTATTTTGTGAATGTACCGAACCTAGTCATGATAGATAAGCCCAATTCCAATGATCAGCAGCATCCCCTGTGGGGGCGCGATCGCCAGACGGTTAATGCACTGATGCAGGATGAACCCAATGAGTATAATCTAGCCGAACTAGCACGGCTACGAATTCGCTACACTGACTTTCCGGGCGCACGCGATATTCAATCTGACCTTGATAAGATTATGAAGCGCTGGAAACTAACTGAAGATGCCTTATTTGAACAAACCCGCAGCATCCATCAAAAGGGACAAGTCTATCGGGGCAAAGGCAGCAAGCGGGATGACTGGAGCTGAGCCTAGCTTGTCGTGAATGGCTGATTTGCTTGGCACTAACGGTTCACAACGCCATAGACAAAGCTGAGGGTTGCCCACTGGTTCACGTCTAGGGAATAATAGTCGGAATTGACCTCTGCGGCGCGATCGCTCTGCTGGTCGCTGCCCCGATCTAAATCATTCAGGATGGCCTGGGCGATTTTCAGGGGATTGCTCACAATGCTAATACGGCTGGCGCTACTGCGAGAGGGCATCGAACCGGCCAATAGCGACGTTGTTTTGGTAAACGGCGATCGGCTGAAGATAAGATGGGTTTCGGCTGGCCCGGTCACACCGCGCACCACCCATTCTGAAGACAGGGATGGATTGGGAACGGTTACAATGTCGCCAGGTTGAATAACCGCGCTGTTGGCGGAACTAGCGGGCATTGATGAGCCATCTCGTGGGCTGGAATCTTCAGGATAAAGGGCGATCGCATTACCATTACTGTCTAGCCCAAACATCGTGAAATAAACTGGGCGATCGCTATAATTCAACAGCCGATACTGCTGTTGAGCGCCTAGGGGCAGTTCCGTTAAGCCACCACTCGACAATAGCGCTGCTAGCCGCCCTTCGGGTGCTGTCCACGGAGCGCGAACGGTTTCTTGCTGAGCTACAATCCGCTCCTGGGGGGTCACTAATTCCAGCGTCGCCCGCACGCCTAAACGGGATGACCCTGCACTTTCAGTCAAGCGTATCAACTTGGTGCTGAGCAGCGTTCGCAGCCTGGGCGTTAGACGATTAACCGCTGTCTTAACCGCTTCTTCTTCATCCGCCGTCGTATTGGGAATGGCAGTCCGTCCTAAGTAAAATAATCCATAGCTGGTCTTGGCAGGCGGCAAATTGTTGACCGTTGCCGCTACGTCTGACTGAGATAAGATGGGCGGCCCTTCTGCTGGTTCCTCCACTGGCAGCGAAGCGGCTACCGCTTGACTAACGGGCTGGGTTTTTCCGAATAAGCAATCTGCCGGTTGCCCCTCTGATACCACTGAGGACACACTGGCAATCGTTGAGAAAGCGCTAGTTGCATCCACCCGTTCGACCCGCTCTAGACTTGGGTCGATCGCCACTGCTAAGCCCACTTGCCGAGGCATCACCCGCACCAACTCATAGACTGGCGTGCCGGGCTGTATAGTTTCCAAGGATAAGCCGCTGCCAGGGCGCGCTGTTGCGATCAGTCCCGATCGCGATCGCACCTGTAGCACCAGCGGAGATGGCTCAGCCGCCCCAGAATTGTCAGTCTCCTCCGCCAATTCTGAATCCGTTGGTGAGGCTTTCTGCGAGGCCTCCTCGGAGGATGCCACTGATGAGATAGCCATCTCTGCCACTAGCCGCGAATGAACGCCAATGTACTCTAGCGCTGGAATAGACAGCCCTGCCAGCCAAATTTGACAGGACTTGCGATCGCTACTCACCGATTGAACGACCCCATCAGCACCGCGAGGTAAATTTGGTGATGTAAAATACGTTAGCAACTTTTGATCATCGCTACTGCGGGTTCCACTCAGCAGAGGACGCTGCCGCACACCGACCACTTGCTCCACTGTCCCAGAAATGCGGTTCAAGCTCATCCGTAGCGTGGATGCGGCTGAGGACGACCACAACTGCTGGGTCAGTGCATAGGTGAATACCCCAGAACTGAACCCTGCCCACTGCCCTTCGATGGCCGGTTGTCGGTTGGAGGCCGCCGACAGCACAATTCCTGGAAACTGTCGTTCAATGGTCTGGCGGCGTAGCTGCTCCGGCGTAATTTTGCCACGGCTTAGCAACTCCTCTTGCAGCGATCGCTCTGCCTCAGCCAGTTGCCCGACCGGAACATTGGGGCGCGATCGCACCCGCAGCAGTCCTTGCAAAACCGAATCTGGAGCCGTGTAGCTCGTATCCAACACAGTTACCACTCGATCGGTCTTGAGCGATCGAAGGAGTAACCCCAGCGTATCCAGCATGATGTCATTCAACTGCGGTCGAGTCGGCGTTGGCAGTAGACCATCCACCGGAACTAGCGATCGGAATGTGCCCAATCCATCGTCTCCCATCAGCTTGACCTGACTGCCAAACCCGCTGAAATGGACAACGACCACATCCCCCGATCGCGCCTGATCAACCAAATGACTCAGAAATGCAGTTTCGATCGCCTCACGAGTTGCCGCTCCATCCGTCAGCGTCACAATATCTGCTGCACTGAACCCATAGCGATGAATCAACAGTTCTTGCTGCAAGGAAACATCCGTCAAGCAACCCTGTAAGGGACTGTTCCCTGATCCCCGTCCTGCAAAACAATCTGAATCCGAATCACAGACCGTAGCAGGATACTGATTGACACCAATAAGCAATGCCAGTTTACGGCGAGTCGGCGCGGCAAGAGCGACCTGATAGCGACGGGCCGTCACCGATAACCATGACTGACTTAGACCAATGGCCGCCAGCGCGGCGGTCGTTTCTAACAATGCACGTCGCGTTACCCTCACCGACCCTAACTATGCCTCCACGGTTACTTTCATGGCGCGCGCTAACTCAGCCGCAACCTCTGGTCGAGAAAATTCAGGCGGTGGTAACTCACCATTTCTCAACATCTGGCGCACCTTAGTTCCCGACAAGTGAATCCGCTCCTCTGGCGTACTCGGGCTTGTCTTCGTTGTCGCCATCGACTGGGTGCGGGTACAGTAAAAGGCGTGTTCAAACTTCATGGGAGTAATGCCCAATGCCTCTGGGTCAAACTCATCAAAAATATGTTGGGCATCGTAGGTGCCGTAGTAATCGCCCACCCCGGCGTGATCCCGTCCCACAATAAAATGAGTACAGCCGTAATTTTTGCGAACCAGGGCATGGAAAATCGCTTCTCGTGGGCCAGCATAGCGCATCGCCGATGGATTAATCGCTAGAATTACGCGGTCTTTTGGGAAATAGCGCTCCATCATAATCTCGTAGCAGCGCATCCGTACATCCGCTGGAATGTCGTCACTTTTGGTTGCGCCGACTAGGGGATGTAAGAACAATCCATCTACTGTTTCGAGTGCGCACTTTTGGATGTATTCGTGGGCGCGGTGAATTGGGTTTCGGGTTTGAAAACCGACGATTGTAGACCAGCCTCGCTCTTGGAACTGGGCACGGGAAACCACTGGATCAATCTGGTATGCCGGAAATAGGGGATGGGGATCGCGTTCTAGCAGCCAAACATCTCCCGCTAGGTTTACTGCACCTTGGTCATACACGACTTTAACGCCGGGGTGCTTCTCTTCGTCGGTTCTGTAGACGTTGATGGCTTCTGTGGCTTTGTTGTAAGTATATTTCTCTGAAAGTTCTAAAATACCTACAAAGCGATCGCTTTCATCATCCAAACGCACCAGGCTACCTTCCTGCAATGGTGCTGCCAGGTCTTCATTCACAGATAGCGTAATCGGAACCGTCCACGGCAACCCATTCGCTAAATGCATCTCAGCTACAACGGCATCGTAGTCTGCCTGTTTCATGAAACCGGTCAGTGGGCTGAAGCCACCGATCGCAATCATCACCAGGTCAGACATGGCGCGGGGATCAAGGGCGACTCTGGGTAATTCATCCGCTTGTGCCAAAAATGCCTGGCGTTGGTCAGGGGATGCAATGCGGTTGATCAGCACGCCGCCATGGGCTGGGATGTGAGTTGAATGATGCTGCAACGTTTTTCCTCTCCGTTGTGCGAATAACTTTGACTGACCCGGGCTAGTGATGGTTCAGATTTTCATCAAACTTAGGATACTGTGTTTGGGGACGAGTTTGAAGTCATGCAGCCTACTCTGGCGATCGCGGCTCTGTACAACGAGAGCGCCCCAACTTTGTGGCCGCCTCCCGAACTCTCTACCCGAACCTTTCTATCTTCATCCCAACAATGGCTGCCTGATACCCATCAGTGGCGATGTCTCCCCACTGTTCGCCCCTGCACCCCAAGTCCCCCATTTTGCGATCCATTACGCAGATCTCGCTGAAACCCACAGTCCTCGGTTCAAAAACGAGGACTCTGAGTAGCCGCTAGAAGGGGTGTGAGGCAAAAGGTCTAGCGACTTGTGCGTAAGGCATAGCATTTTGCAGGACTTTTACGATGACGAAGGAAAGTACCGCAGATCATCGCCCGATCGCAGATTCAGATGGTTCAATCACGCCACCACCTAACAGTACGGTATTGGTCGCATCATCATACCAAACGGCCGCTTGTCCAGGCGTAATACTGAATTGGGGTTCGTCAAACACCACTCGAACGCGATCGCTGCCTGATGTCCCTAGCGGGACAACCGTCGCCGATACAGCGGGCGATCGATAGCGAATTTGAACCTTTGCTCGAATGGGTTCCTGCGGTTGCGCCATCGCCACCCAGTTGATCCGATGTACGGTACAGTCTGGCTGATGGGTGCTGTCGCGATCGCCCACCACCACTTGATTACGCCCAGCATCAATTGCCACCACATACAGCGGATGGGGAGCTGCAATCCCTAGCCCTTTGCGTTGGCCAATCGTGTAGTGATGGATGCCTGTATGCTTGCCCAGGACGTTGCCATCCCGATCAACAATATTGCCCTCCGTTTGGGGCAAATACTTGTCGAGAAATGTCTGCATGGAACCGTGGGCTTCCACTAAGCATAGATCCTGGCTTTCGGGCTTGTCTGCGGTGTGTAGCCCCAACTCGGCTGCGATGCGCCGTGTCTCGGTTTTCATCTGGTTTCCTAGCGGAAAGATGACCGATGACAACACCGACTGCGGTAAATCGTAGAGGAAATAGGACTGATCCTTGCCGGGGTCTGCGGCCCGCCGCAACTGATAGCGATCGCTGGCGGCATCATAGTTCACCTGAGCATAGTGCCCAGTCGCCACCTGATGGATGCCCAGAGTTTCACGGGCATAGCGCAACATTGGATCGAACTTGACCGCTTTATTGCACTGCGAACAGGGAAGCGGCGTGATGCCTGCCCCGTAGCCATTCACTAAATAATCCACAATGTTGGACTGAAAAACCTCGCGGCTATCCACAATATGATGCGGAATGCCCAATTCTTCGCACAACCGTGCGGCATCTACCATGCCTTCCGAGCAGCATTGACCCTTGCCCTTCATCAGCCAGAGCGTTAGTCCCTCGACGGTGTAGCCTTGATGGTGGAGGGTTGCTGCGGCAACCGAGCTGTCAACCCCACCCGACAGCCCAACGATCACTTTATCCATAACAGTCGAACCTGCGTTTGTCATGGGCCACGCTGGCCCTAACCTATTCTAGAATGCGGGTTGGATGCTGTGTCACCGGCCATTCTAGAAAACGATGGCGACCGATCGCGATAGATGCGATGGAGTTGTCCCATATTCAAAATGCCGTGCTATGCTTTCGGCAATATTTCGATGATGAACCAATGATGAATGCAGGGCTGACTGCCGCTGCCCTCTTAATCCTTTTAATTAGGTTAATTAGGGATGGTCAATGGTTCTGAGGCAGGGGTTTAGATTTGCTGCTGCCTTACTAAGGACTAAGGAATGGGTTTGCAACTGCAATGGCATCAGTGCGAAGAGGCTAGCACGATGGACTATCGACTAATTGTGTTGAATGAACTGAATTTGCGATCGCTCCGCCGTTCGTTTTCCCGTGGTTTTAAGCGCCAGCCTGGAGCCGGTTGGGTTAATGTCGCGATTTTGGTTGGGGCTGGCTGGCTGGGTTGGAGCGCCGCTGCGATCGCTTCCCCTCAGCCTGCTGCCGTCACTCCAGACATTCAATACTTAGCTCAGCGCATTGTGGATGGACTGCCACCGCCGCCGCCTGTTTTTTCTAACGGAACCTCACCGCCAACGGTATCGGTACCGACAGCTCCAGTGGATCAACAATCCTCGATTCCAGCCGGCGATCGCTATCTCGTTGTGGTGAATGGGGACAGTCCGCTGTTGCTCAATCAAGTGCGTCGCGTGTCTTCTAATGCAGCACTCCAGCAATATCAGGGGCAGCAAATTATTCAAGCGGGTATCTTTGACAATGCCTCCGTGGCTCAGCAGCAGGTGGCCATGTTGGCGGCTCAGGGGATTGGGGCAGAGGTGATTCCTGTCAGCGATCGCGCTGCGGTGTCTCCGACTGGCGGCTCACCTGATGCGGTGCCGGTGGCGATCGTGCCGCAAGTTTCTGAGCCGCCGTCGCAAACGGTCAGCGTTGCTCCATCCAATTCTTTGCCCGAACCGGAACTACTCCCCGTTACTGTTTCACCACGGGAGGTTGAATTTGGTCGCCCTGCCAATTTTGACAGTGTGGCCCAGGTTGAACGTCGTGATGCCAATTTGGGTAGCTCCTACTATGTGGTGATCCCAGGGCAATCGAGTGATGTGAATGATATTGCGAATCAAGTGATTCGCTTAGGTGGCGGTATTGGTATTGCTAGTGTGGTAGACGGACGCACTGAACCGCTGGGGCCCCATGTTCGAGTTGGCCCCTATGTTGGCCGCCGCGAGGCCTCGCGCTGGAGTCGATATTTCCGGGATTTTGGGCTGGATGCACGGGTCTACTATCGTCGATAGGTCGATAGGTCGATAGGTTGGATCAATCCAGCGATAGGATAGGTGGGGATCAGCCGTTTCCTGAAATCGTCCACCGCTGGAGAACTGAGATGCGATCGCCCCAACCGTGGATTATGACCGCACAACAACTCAATCGCTATCGTTCGCCCTCATCGGTATCGTTCTGGGCGGCGATGATGGCTGGGTCTGTGATTGTTCACTTGTTGCTGTGGATCTATTTGCAACCGCTGTTCACGGCTGAGCGATCGCCTAGTCGCACAGCCGCCTTTACCCCGATTGAGTGGGTTGAACTGGATTATCCTTCTGGATCGACAGCCGTACCGAGCGATCGCTTCACCGCACTGCCGCCCCAGTCCGCCACTCCTGCGGCTCCGTCATCGCCCAACGTTAGCCCCAGCGCGAACCTTAATACTGACCGGACTCGCACCCCGGCAGAATCCACTCAAGCCGCCGCCCCAACGGAAACCGACCTTGAAATTGAGACAACAGAGCTTAACACGGCGGCTGATGCCGTGACCGAACCCGAACCCGTGATTGATCCCGAACCCGAACTCGAACCCGAACCCGAACCCGAACCCGAACCCGTGATTGAACCCGAACCCGAACCCGAACCCGAACAATCTGCGGCGGCGTTGCCTCCGATCGCATCGCCCACCGAGTCACTGCCGCCCGTTCCCACTGTTCCGACGGTTGCGACCGAACCGACGGCTGAATTGCCCCCAGAATCCGGGGAGGACGACCCAGACCTTCCGATCGCAGAAACTGATCCGAATCCAGAACCACAGCGCTACCGTATTAGCGTCAGCCGTGTGGAAGAACGCCCCGTCACCGTTGAAGGCGATCGCCGCGATGCCTACGATGAACCGCCTGCCCTGCGACGCTATGCTGACTATTATTTAGATGATCCGCTGGACTCCGACTGCACCATTACCCCCGACGTGCAGCGCAGCCTAGGGGAATCCGTCAGCCTGCGAGTTTTGATTAACCGTGAGGGAGACGCGATCGCCGTTACCCCCGTAGATGACTATCGGGTCAGCCAAGCCTATTTGGAGCTAGCGCAGTGCATTGTGCAAACCTGGGACTTTGAACCCGCTTATACCGCAGGGCAGCCCGTTGATAGCGATGCCCTAATTGTGGAGCTAGACATTGGGCAATTAGTTGACGGACAGAACCGTTGAAGGGCCGATCTCAGCCTAGGTTAGATTAGCGGTTAACCAAACGTTTATGGGTATTGGGTTTGGTTATCTCAACCCAAATTGGGGGTCGTTTGTCTGCTAATTGGGGGGCAGCCCATTAGGTGGCTAGAGTTGTGTATCGTCAGTTAACCAGCCCCCAGTCCATGGGTGGTGTCCAAAAGCAGCAGAATAAAAGGCCAGTGTGTGCCCTGACACGGCACAATGAGGAGAAGCAGTTATCAGATTGTGGACAACGCTTGATTATGACACGCTGTAGTCCGGACATTGTGTTTTTGGTTCTCGATACCCAACGCGCCGATCGCCTTTCGTGTTATGGGTATTCTCTACCCACCTCTCCAAATCTCGATCGCCTCGCCGCCGATGCCACCCAATTTAACCGAGCGATCGCCGCTGCACAATGGACGGTTCCCTCTCATGCGTCCATGTTTACGGGGCTGTATCCCTCCGAGCATCAAACCCTACAGTCCTACTCGGCCCTGCCGACGGATGTGCCCACCCTCGCCGAACGATTGCGGGATGGCGGCTACTACACCGCTGGCTTTTGCAATAATCCGCTGGTTGGGGTCATTAACAACGGGCTACGACGCGGCTTTTATAGTTTTTTGAATTACAGCGGCCTTCTTACCTCTCGCCCAAACCAAGCCGGGGTATCGCCAGGGCTGGTTGGCCGCTATCGGCAATTTTTCAAGCGAGTATTGGCTGGATTGCTGAATACGGTGCAAGATGCCTTTGCGCGTTCTGATGCTCTGCTAGCGCTATCGTTCTCGCCGCTGATGGTTCCCCTGTGGCAAACGGCACTGAGCTTTAAGGGGAATACGGCCAAATCCCTTGACGATACGGCTCATTTGCTGATCCAGCGGCCCGGCGTGATGCCAGAGCAGCCGGTCTTTGCGTTCATCAATCTGATGGGAACCCACATGCCGTACCATCCTCCCCATCGCTACATTGAAGAATTTGCGCCCCATGTTCTTCGCGATCGCACAGCTCAGCATTATCTCCGTCAATTTAACAGTGATGTCTATGGCTGGCTGGCTCCCTTGGCGGGTGCGCTTGATGAGCAGCAAAAAGCGACTCTCGATGGCATGTACGATGCTGAAGTGGCGTATCAAGATGAACAACTGGGGCGGTTCTTTCAGCAACTCCAAGACTCGGGGCGGCTTGACAATACCCTACTCGTGATTTGCTCTGACCACGGTGAACACCTCGGCGAAAAGCAATTTATTGGGCATTCTCTGTCGGTGTATAACGAACTGGTGCGGGTGCCGTTGATTATCCGCGATCCCCACGGCACATTTCCGCAGGGAATCACAAGCGATCGCACCGTTTCTACCCGTCGCTTGTTTCACACCGTTCTCGCCGCTGCCGGACTAGCGACCGACAGCGAAGCCTCCCTAAGCCTCAGCCACGAGTTGAGTGCAGCGCCCGCAAATGTTCCGGTTTTCTCGGAAGCCATCCCACCACAGAATGTTTTGAATCTATTGCAAAAACGTCAGCCGCAGCTTATCCGCGATCGCGCCTGTGACCAACCCCGGCGGGCCGTGTGGGTAGGGCAGCATAAACTAATTGAAACTGGAGATGCCAATGTTGAACTTTATGACTGCCTTGACGATCCTCTGGAAAGCTTAAACCTGAGCGACATTCTGCCGGAAAATGTCGAAGTATTGCAGGACTGTTTGCAATCCTTTACGGGGACGCCAACCACCACCGCCAGTCGAGTAACTGACTTTGACGATCCAGATGTGCAGCGACGACTCCGCGATTTGGGTTATCTCGAAGATTAGATGAGTCCCACCGCCATAATTCGTCATGAATTTACACCCGTTTCTTATAAAATGTCGGGTGGTTGGTCTACTTGTTCAACTTGTTCAACGTATCCTAGCCTATGTATCCCCCTGTTGATCCGATCTTATTTGAGTTTGGCCCCGTTGCGGTACGATGGTATGGCCTGCTGATGGTCAGCGCTATTTTTATTGGCGCACAAGTTGCCAGCAACAAACTCGATCGCTGGGGAGAAGATCCTGATGATTTTTGGGATATGTTGATTTGGATAGTGGTGCCGGGCTTCATTGGGGCACGGCTCTATTACGTTTTTGTTCAGTCTCCGCGCACTGAGCAGGGCATTGGGTATTATTTATCCAACCCGCTCGAAATTTTGAAGGTATGGGGCGGCGGCATCCATATTTTTGGCGGGTTTGTTTTTGGTGCGATCGCCCTTTGGATATTTACCAAAGTCCGTAACTTACCTACACTGGTCTTCTTAGATGCGATCGGTGTTGCTTTGCCCCTGGCCCAAGCGATCGGTCGCTGGGGTAACTTTATTAACCAAGAGCTTTATGGCCCACCGACTGACCTGCCCTGGGGGCTGCGCATTGATCCACGCCATCGCATTCCCCCATATAACGATTTGGTTCAGTTTCCTGAATCGGTTCGCTTTCACCCGCTCTTTTTGTATGAATCGTTGTGGAATGTCGCTGGGTTTGCCATTGTGTTCTGGATTTCCAGACGATTTGAGGGACAGTTAAAACCCGGCGATTTGATTTTATGTTATCTGGTCTGGTATCCGTTTGGGCGCTTCTTTATTGAGTTTTTGCGAACTGACTCTTGGTTTTTTCCGGGAACACCGTTCAATGTTGTGCATATTTTGAGTGCGATCGCTGTGGTTGGGGCAGCGGCGATGCTGTGGTTGCGTCATCGCCCGGTAGCTACCTAGCTGATCAGTCGTGGGTGTGGAGGATTAGTGACTGGCGCTCGATTTTGTCATGAGTGGATGGTGCGCCCTGGGATGATTCCGGGAACACTGAGCTTGCCCTAGCGTTGGATGGCGATCGCTCTGGGTTGGCTTATTCCGGGCTTTACCATGGCTGATTGTTTGAAAACTAAGTGTCGCTGAGTAGCAGGATGGATTGAAACGACGTTTCAATTCATCCAAACTCTAAATTCATCCCCAGCAGCACCGAAAACCAAAGGACACATCCCAGTCTTGCGGCTTTTGCTCAGATCCCGCCCCCGAAAAGCTATCCCTTACGCAAAAATTGCTGAACCTCTGATTTTTAAGATTCAAAACTAAGTATTTGAAGAATGACGGAGGCAGGGATGGAACGACGATCCAACAACGTTTGCGTAGTGATTAGCATGATTGACGACTCAGGTAACGATTAAATTATGCTGCATCCATCAGGCTTCCTCATCGCCGAGCCACTATGACACAGCCTTTCTCTCGAAAACTCTCTCTCCAGCCACTCCTGATGATTCCGTTTGTGCTGCTGCTATTGGGCAGCGTCGGGCTAGTCGGATGGCTATCGTTCAGCAGCAGTCAGCGAGCCGTTAACACCCTAGCCACTCGGTTAAGAGAAGAGTTGACCCAGCGAATTCAACAAGAATTGCAAAATTACGTTGAAACCCCGTTTTTGATCAATCAACTCAATGCGTCAGCCTTTGCTAGAGGAACACTACCGCTGACGGAACTGGGCAGTTATGTGACCCTCTGGGAGCAGGCAAGGAATTTTCCGACCACGAATCTAATTTATTGCGGTGGGGAAGCGGATGGTGCTTTCTTTGGAGTGGGGCGGCCCAATGCAACGGATAACACCGATGCACAGTTCCAGGTCGTACTCAGCAATCCGTCTACCAACTCTATTTACCACTACCACAACATATCTGAAACGGGCGAACTCGATCGCACTCTGAGAGATAAAGGCGATCGCCCGTTTGATCCGCGCATTCGCCCTTGGTATGAAGCCGCAGCAGCCAAACAATCTGCTACTTGGAGCGATATTTATCTTGATTTTGATGCACTCATTCCTGTGATTACTGCCAGCGTCCCTGTCTATGATGATGGTCAGTTGCTGGGCGTGTGTGCCACCGATTTTTTGCTGTCCGTGGAACTCGATGGATTTCTGGAACAACTGCAAGTTGGGCAGACCGGCGAAACGTTCATCATTGAGCGGGACGGAACGCTTGTGTCAAGTTCGACGGCTGATGACGAAGCCCTAGTGGTCAGTGCGGACGATTCCCTAGAGCGGTTGCTAGCCGTCCAAAGTCAAAACGATCGCGTCAGTGCTGCTACTACTTATCTACAAAATACATTTGGGTCGTTCGATCGCATTCAGTCTCCCGAACAACTGAGTTTCCGGATGCAGGGACAAAAGCAATTTATTCAAGTATCGCCATTTCAGGATGAGCGTGGGCTAGATTGGCTTATCGTGGTAGTCATTCCCGAATCTGACTTTATGCAAGAGATTTATGCCAACGCCCGCATCACGGTTGTGCTGTGTGCGTTCACCTTATTGGGCGCTATTTTGATTGGGCATCTGGTTGCTCGGCGCGTCACCCGTCCTATTTTAGAAATTAATCAAGCTAGCCAAGCGATCGCGACAGGCAGCCTAGATCAACGGGTCAGCCCTTCTAATACTGCTGAACTGGATAACCTAAGTCAGTCTTTCAATGGCATGGCGAACCAACTGCAAGCCTCTATTCGATCGCTCGAAGCCGTTAATCAAACCCTAGAACAGCGCGTGGCTGAACGCACGGCTGAGCTGACTGTCGCCAATACTGAAATTCAAGCCCTAAACCGCCAACTGACGGCTGAAAATAAGCGATTGGGGTCTGAGTTAGAAGTTGCCCACAAATTGCAAACCATGATTCTGCCCAAACATCACGAGTTGGAGCAGATTGCAGACCTGGATATTTCTGGATTCATGGAAGCCGCTGAAGAGGTTGGCGGCGATTACTACGATATTCTCCAAGCTAGCCACCACGCTGAATCTCCGGTTCGCATTGGCATCGGGGATGTGACTGGGCACGGTTTGGAGAGCGGTGTGTTGATGATTATGATCCAAACGGCGGTGTTGACCCTGCTGGCGATCGGAGAACATGATTTAACGAAAACGCTGACGGCTCTCAACTCAGTGATTTATCGCAATGTGCAGCGCATGGGGCTTGATCGACAGATTACGTTATCGTTGCTGGATTATCGTCACGGGGATCTTTGCCTCAGTGGCCAGCATGAAAGCGTGATTGTGATGCGATCGCACGGAGAAATTGAACTAATTGATACATTCGAGTTAGGCTTTCCCCTCGGCTTAGTGGATGATATTTCCGCATTTGTGGGTCAGCATTACTTCCATTTGGAACCCGGAGACGGTGTCGTGCTATACACCGACGGTATCACCGAAGCTGAGCGCCAGGTGATGACCGCAGACGGGTGCGATCGCCAACTCTACGGTCTCGATCGCCTCGTAGCCCAACTCAAACAGCATTGGCATCAACCTGCATTAACCATTCGTCGTGCCATCCTCAGCGATGTGCAGCAGCATATCGGCGCTCACAAAGTCTATGATGACATTACCTTGGTTATCTTTAAGCGGCGATCGCTCACCGAACTTTAGCGTTAAATAATTTATCTAGTTGAACTCTAACCCAGTTCACCGGATTTTGATTATACTCCGATAGGTTGAGCAAGCCCAACTCTCGCAATCGTCGTTGTTGAAGCGATAGCTCCTGCTCATGTTGCCCCATTTCTTGCACAATGAGGTTATACAAGCGGGGTTGGCTTTGCAGCAATTGGTTAAATCCTTGGGGATTGATGGCAAATACGGTCGTTTCTTCTAGCGCCTTTACCGTCACCGTTCGAGCAATTCCCAACATCAGCGAAAACTCGCCGATAAATTGCCCTGCTCCCAAGATAGTTGGCGGCTGCTCTAATCCCTTGACGGTATATCCGACTGATCCTGATAAGATAATATAAAATGCATCCCCTGGATCGCCCTCACGATATAAAACCTCATCGGCATCCAGCCGTCGCCGATAACCAATTTCGACCAGCTTTCGTAACTCCACATCTGTGCAATGCTCAAAATATGAAATCTGCCGTAGCAAATCTCGCACAGCGATCGGCTTTGTCAGCGGGTCACTAGATGGATGGCGCGGCTGTTGCAACTCCGCATGATGGGAATATTGATCGGGCGAGGAGGTAATTAACACGTTTGGATTGCGCTGCCATACGTCCAATCGCGGTGATGAGAGCTGAATACCGCGCTGTCGCAGGTTTTGTTCGATGATAAACCGAAGCGAACTCTCTGTCTTGTGTTTGAGGTCGATGTGCGTCACCCAGACCCATAGGACAAACTCCAGCGCATGGTCGCCAAATCCAGTAAAGTACACTTCGGCGGATTGCTCAAATGAAACTGTTTCTTCGGTGTAGGCTGAATCTAGTAGCGCTTCAATCACCAATACGGGATCACTTTCGTGGGTCACGTTGACCGGAATGGCAACCCATCCTTTCGTGTTGTGGTATGTCCAGTTAATAACCTGATTGCTGACGATCGCACTATTAGGAATCACAATATGCTTATGGGTAATCGTTCGCAGCACTGTTGCACGCAGTGATACCTCTGTAACATAGCCCGACAGCCCCTGCCATTCTACAAAGTCTCCGACTTTAATTTTCTGCTCAATCAACATTACTAACCCGCTAGTAAAATTTCGGGTCATATCTTGTAAGCCAAAACCGATACCGATTCCTAAGCTTCCGGCAATGACCGCCAGAGAAGATAAGTTGACTCCGGCAACTTGCAGCAGTAGGATAAAGCAAAAGGTTCCGATCGCATAGCCTGCAATAATGGCGATTGATTCTCGGTTACCCTGCCGCAGGCCTAAGCGCTCTAGCAAAAACCGCGCCAACACCTGCTTACAGACAACTGCCACTAAAATAGCGATCGCCAGGCTGATCGCTAGATGGAGAATACCGCTGAGTGATACAAGACTACCGCCAACTTGAAACAACGGTGTGTTTATGGTCACCATCAACGAGTCAAATAAATTGTGCATAACGGCCCATCCAACGGGCATACCAACGGGACTATCTTATCGTCTCATGTCCTCTTCTCTTTACCATCGGTAACATAACTGATTTTGGGTAGTCCTCCATCGTTCAAACGGTTGGGTCGCAGGGGCGACGACCCTGCGACCCAACCGTTTGACATGAACACCGCTATAGCAATCCTATTTGGATTGTGAGAAGGATTCCTACGGAATCCTTCTCACAACAACCATTCTCACTTCACAACTCATTTAGGATTGCTA
>CAYSIR010000049.1:0-21652 GCA_964431105.1 uncultured Leptolyngbya sp.
TTGTCGAAGGGGGGCTGGGGGATGAGGGCGATTTGCAAAAGTGGGATGCTCCCATGCTGTAACGACTTGGGGCAGCGATACGTCTAGCGTGCTAGGTCAATACGATTACTCCTCGCGCAAGAGGTTCACTCTAGCTATCCAGAGTCCTCATGGTTAAAACTGGGAATGCGAGTCTCAGAGAGGTCTACATCACGCATAAAATTTAGATAGATTTTGAGATGAGGGGCTGGCGAATAACGGACAAATTGGGGGCAGATTAGGCATAAATCGATGGTGAAATGCTGCTTAGCTCCATTCCTCTATCTCATTCGTTCTCAAGGCAAAACAGGTGGTAGTTTCATGTCATGATTTTTGGTGGTGTGGACGATGCCCACACCACCAAAAATCATTACCAATAGAGGAGTACCGCAAAGCACATCATGTCATTGTTAACGAGTTTCCTAGGGTACGCGGGTGCGTAGGAGGAGCCAAAGGTATCGTCACTGTATCGAGATGACCTTATCATCTGATTAGACGATCTGGCCTAAGCTTTACTAATCCTTCAAGAACAGCGGGACAGGATCCGGCATGGTAATTGAACGGGTCAACCTCTTCAATCTGCAAAAGGCAAACTTTCGCGCTGCATCGAGTCGTCAGTCAACCCCGAAGTTCATTATTTTCACTCTGAATATCTTGCACATTTTTGAGGTAGTCCTCCATTGGTCAGGATTCTAGGCGGCGTGAGCATCGTCCACACGACCCAGAACCCTTAGTTTAAAGGAAAGTCAGTAGTCGAAAAAGTATTGAGTAAATCCAATTGCTATCCTAGAGCCGTTGCTATAATCATGAAAAAGTTAGTGCCCTAGGGATTGTGGGGTGTTCGGCGCGCTGTTGCGATGACGGGTTATCAATTTTCACTAATGGACTGCCATTGGCTGCCCTTTGATCATAGTCATCATTTTTAGCCGTTGCAGCCAGGTTAGATCAAATCAATGCGATTCGGCCTGGCAGGAGGAAGTAGTCGCGTGGCTGGTCTACATCAGTAAGGGGCTGAGTCTATCTCTAGGAGAGAATTTGCGTCTTATTGTTATGTCCAACCCCTTACGCCCAATGACTGATGCTAGGCAACTGACAACGCCAGGGCTGATCGTGTCCGTTAGACCAGCGTAACCCAGCAAAACGTCTACAGGCATTGCGTTACCTCAATCCAATTGACTCATGGTTTCCGTGCCCAATGCAGATTTTTGGTCAGGCAATCAGGGGCAGCACAGCAGAAGCCTGCTCACAATACCCACTGGCATTTACGACTCATATAAAATAGCCATGGGGGGAAGGTCATGGCGAAATGAGGCAAGAGTCTAGAAACCATGGCACGATCAGCGAGAGCATGATCGATCGCAGATTTGCGATCGCAGAAAATATTAGAGTTTCTTATGAGACCACTTACTAAACGGTCTCTGTAGATGCGCCTGATTCGATGACGGCTGTAGTGACCTACATCATTGTTGATCCATTCTTATTTCAATCCATGAATAACTGGCTTCAGGAACTTGTGTCTTCTAACCAACCCTATATGCCCCACGGGCATTGCTATCTATGGCAAACGCCATTGGTGAGTTTGCATGTTGTCAGTGATCTATTCATTGCGATCGCTTACTTTTCAATTCCTGCAATCTTAATATACTCTATCCGCAAGCGGCATGATATTCCGTTTGGCGGGGTTTTTATTCTATTCAGCGCTTTTATTTTGTCTTGTGGTGTAGGTCATGTGCTAGACGTGTGGACGCTCTGGTTCCCAAACTATTGGATATCAGGATTAGAACGAGCGCTGACTGCCTTTATTTCTTGTGTGACTGCTATTCGGTTATTGGAACTAACTCCAAAGTTTTTGGCTTTGCGATCGCCCCAAGAACTGGAAGCCCTCAATCAGCAGTTGCAGGAAGAGGTAGCAGCCCGCACCCATGCCCAACAAACTTTACAAAATTTGCTAGAGGTCACAGCATCAACGACTGGGGCATCCTACTTTTCAGCCGTCGCTGAACAATTGTCTCAGGCTGTACGAGTCGATCATGCCATTGTAATGGACTATGATTCCACAGAAAATACGGTGCGATCGCTCTCGCGGTGGAGCCACGGACAAAGCTTGCCTAATATTACTACTGCCCTCGCAGATGTGCCGTGCTATGAAGTGATTACCACCGGACAGCCGCACTATGAGCCTTCAGGCTTGGCGGAGACCTACCCAAATTTGGACGCCGTCTGCAGCCAGGCAAATTGTTATCTGGGCGTACCGCTGCTTGACGGAGAGGGGCAAGTGTTGGGGTCGCTGTGCATTATGGATCATGAGCCGTTGCGCGATCCGTGTGAAGCAGAAGCTATTTTAACTATGTTTGCAGCTAAGATAGCGTCTGAATTGCGCCGACAGCGAGCTGAGACAGCTCTAAGATTAGCCTACGCTGAGATGGAACAACGGGTTGCTGATCGTACTCATGAGCTTCAGGTTGCCAACCATCGTCTGACTGCGGTAGCACGTCGAGAACGGGCGACGACCCAAGTCATTCAGCAGATGCGCCGTAGCCTCGATTTGGCAACCATTTTTCAAGATACGACCCAAGCCGTGAGGTTTGCAATTGATTGCGATCGCGTTATTGTCTATCAATTTAATACTGACTGGAGCGGACAGATTATCTCGGAGTCTGTGAAGCCAGGTTGTCCATCCCTTCTTGCCCGTTGTGCCAATACTCCATCAATTGGTATGGCTGTTGAGGGCGATCGTTGCTCAGCCCGATGGCTGGCTGATCAGCCGTTGGCGATCGAAGATACTTACCTTAAACAAACAGGCGGCGGTATCTACTCAGAAGATGTTCCATATTTTATTGTTAATGACATCTATACTCATCAATTTGATGATTGTTATCTAGAGCTTTTGGAAGGTTTGGATGCTCGTGCTTATCTGAACGTGCCCATCTATGCAGGGACACAACTTTGGGGGTTGTTAGCGTGCTACCAAAGCGAACCGCGCCAGTGGCGACCGGACGAGTGTAGCATGATCCGTCAAGTTGGGGATCAGTTAGGAGTGGCGATCCAGCAGGCCGAGCTGTATCAGCATAGCCAGTATCAAGCGGAGGAGTTGAAGCAAGCTAAGGAAATCGCGGATCATGCCAACCGCGCTAAAAGTGAGTTCTTAGCCAACATGAGTCATGAACTGCGAACGCCACTAAATGCGGTGCTAGGATTTGCCCAACTGATGTCTTATGATAAAGACTTACCTGATCCATATCCAGAATATCTGCGAATTATCAATACTAGCGGTCAGCATCTGCTCAATTTAATCAATAATGTGCTAGAGATGTCGAAGATTGAAGCTGGACAATTGACATTCCAGCCGAAGACGTTCCAGATTTCTAGACTGCTAGGGGAAATTAACGATATGCTAAGTATGAAAGCTCAGAAAAAAGGGCTATCGTTTACTGTAGTCGCCGATTCATCAGTTCCTGAATATATCTGCGCTGACCAAGGACGGCTACGGCAAATCTTAGTGAATTTGTTGGGCAACAGTATTAAATTTACTCCATCGGGCAAAATAAGCCTTACCGTTACCCGATGTCGAGAGATGCCGCGATCGCCAGAGGAATGTTCAGAAATCACTCAGTCTGGATCTACGCTACCGTCAGCGATCGCCGCTCATCCACCCTCTCATCCCCCTCAAACCACTCAGTTATTGAACGATACTATCACTCTGCGTTTTACAGTTAGCGATACGGGTGTAGGTATGAATAATGATGAGCTTACTGCATTTTTTCAACCATTTCAACAAACGCAGTCTGGCATTCGGTCTGGGCAAGGAACAGGACTGGGAGTTGCACTGAGCCGACAGTATATCTTATTGATGGGAGGCAGTATGCAGGTTGACAGCACTGTTGATCAGGGAACGACTGTCAGCTTTACGGTTCCAGTGATTCAGGAAGATGCGATCGCTGCTGATTCTAATGTTTCAGATGCAGCAGTGATTGGCTTAGCGCCGGGGCAGCCTCAGTATCGATTGCTGATTGTAGAGGATAATCCAATCAATCAGTCTCTATTGCAAACCGTTCTTGAGCCGCTAAGGCTGCCAGTTAAAGTAGCCAGTAATGGGCAGGAAGCGATCGAAATTTGGCAGGAGTGGCAACCTCATCTAATCTGGATGGATATTCAGATGCCTAAGATGAATGGATATGAAGCAACTCGCAGAATTCGAGAGGCTGAGCGAAAACAGTCGCGATCGCCTTCGATCATTATCGCACTGACAGCCGTGACCTTTCGGGAAGAGTCTCCTCAAATTTTGGCGGCCGGGTGCGATGCAGTGCTGTACAAACCATTTCAAATCCATGAGTTATTTGGAATGATGCGCTATTACCTGAATTTGGATTATCAATATCAGTCTGTTAATTCACAGCTACCCCACTCTGAAATCTCTGAACCCGATCTGGAAGAGATAGCGATGCAATTGAATGCTATGCCAGATGAATGGATTCAAGCATTGCAAAGGGCCGCTCTCCGTTGCGATGATACAGAAATTGTCCGCCTAGTTGATCAGCTCGGAACAGAACAGGAACAGTTAATTGCAGAGCTAAATCATCATATTCATCTCTTTCAATTTGACCAGATTCTGAAGCTCATCAGCGATCGCGACTCCAAAACCTGTTAGCTAACTTCGGCTGACTTTACGGAATTTTCTTGACAAAGTGACCGTTCTTAAAAATAAGAGGGTGCGATCGCTCCCCTCACTGCCCACCAAACGCCGAGAATAATCTGGGCGCTCTACAGCGGCCCATGGAACAGCACACTAAGGAAGGGGAATCCAGCAGATAAAAGTAACCAAGTCAGCAAGCCTGGAGCCGTTTCCACTGTAGGCTGAGATGAATAGGATAGGAGCGTCTCAATCCGTTCTGCTAAACGTGCTGGGGATTCTGTAGTAGAAGTAAAAGCAACATTCAAGCCAGACGGAACAGTTGAATATGGATAGGGCGTCGATTGAAGTGTCGATTGCACAACAGCCAAAAGAGCTTCGGCCACTATCAAGGCATCGACCGATTGAGCCGCATAGCAATCTGCTCGAACTTCTCGTAACAGAAGCAACTCATCCCATAGCACCGTCGTACCCGGCAACCAACTTGTCATACGACGCAGCCAACCTAGATAGAAAAACAAAACGTTATCTTTACAGTTCAAATGAGCATTTTCATGAGCGAATACGGCTTCAATCTGTTCTGAGCTGAGGGTACTTAGCAACGATTGACTCACAATCAGCAACGGATTCCACACCCCAACATATCCAGCAAAAACCGTATCAACATCTGCACAGTAAGCAACATGTGAATTCATTACGACCATCTTCGGTAGCTTCGCTACACTGCGGTATGTCTGCCGCTCTTGCCACATTAGATATAATAAATTCAGTACGGCATACACCAAAATTCCAGTGCTGAGCAGGTTGCCGACGTAGCAGACGGATAGCCCAAACATCAACCCCTGACTACCCATGATCAAAATAGCGATCGCCACCACAATTAGCATCACTGGCGAAATTAAAAATGCCGTGAGGGCCCACCGCCATCGACATGACCACCGCTGCTGCAGCCGCCCATCGTAGTATATTCGCAGATAAGCTAGCCGTACTGCTATTGCAATCATCAGCGTAGCCACTAATAAACCAACATGCATTATTTTTTCTCCTGACGTGCCTGACGAATGGCTTTAATGCGGGCCGCGATCGCCTCAATTTGCTCCAAGCTAGCATGGTCTAGGCTATCTGCAAACGCAGCCACCACATCAGGGTTACCCACGGCAAGAAATTGGTGAAGCTGCTGATGGGCTTGTAGGACTGTCGCTTCCTCACGAGTCACCACAGCCTGCCAATGAAAGACGCGATTCAATTTTTCAGATGTGACCCAACCCTTTTTGGCAAGGCGGCGCAGAACAGTCATCACAGATGGATAGGTTAGCTCCCGGTCAGGATCAGACAGAATCGTTTCGTGAATGGCTTTAGCCGTGGCAGGCTGATTTTCCCACAAAATCGAAAGGATTTCAGCCTCAAGTGGGCCGAGGGATAGTTGCTTTGGACGTGGATCAGGCAGGGGAGACATACAAGAAGTTAACGATACAGACGACGCGACAATGCAGCTTCGGTAACTCTACAGAAATGGAAGCCACGCCCGGAATTTGATACTGAAGTGTAAACTATATCGTAACAATTGACATAGCGTCTTTTGACAGAGTTACCGAGTGCCTTAAATAATAATAAAGCAATTACATTTTAGTTGTCTACTTTGTTTCTTTTTGAATATCACGATGAATTCTACTTTGAATCGTTGGTTTAGCCAATGGTGTTTGGCTGTTCTAGGGCTATGCTTGATGCTTACGTTTATGGTACCTACAGCGATCGCAGCAGATATTGGTACGGGCGCTCAGGTCTTCTCGGCGAACTGCGCAGCTTGTCATATTGGTGGGCGCAATATCGTCAATCCAGCGAAAACCCTGAGCCAATCTGATCTAGAAACCTACGGCATGGACTCGCTAGAAGCCATTATGAATCAGGTTACGCGCGGTAAAGCCGCTATGCCTGCATTCATTGGTCAGCTTAATCCAGATCAGATCGAATCGGTCGCCATGTATGTGCTGGATCAAGCTGAGAAGGGCTGGTAATGACCACTGAGTTCAGTGGATGTGATGAGTAAAACTTAACTCTAGCGTTGCACTAGGTAAGCAAGAGGCTGAGACAGCATTACGGCTGTAGTAGCTTAAGCGTAGTGCAACGCTTTATTTTTGTAATGTTCCCGTCGCGTTAAATGACTTATTAGTTGTACAGGATTCTAGCAGAACCCTCGCCATCGAGTACGATCAGCGTATGAGCTAATTTGAAGGCGGACGATGCACGAACTGTTCACTATATTCAGTCTACTTCCGCAATTACGGCTACCGGTTGAGACAATGGCATGAGTGAGGTTTACTGAAATGAGACAAGAATCAACGATAACAGAGCCGTACTTCAAAGTCTAAGGATCGCTATACAGTTGTTTGAAGCAACAGTGACAGATCAAGTCCAATGAATTTGATTTATGGTAGCGCCATCATGCGATCGAATACAAGTTCGGCGATTGCCGGAAAAATTTCCCAATCATCACTATAAGCTTTATCTTCACCAAAAATAACCAAAATGAATACAGCTTGATTGTCAGGACTCTTGATAAATGCCACTTCTTGTCTAGAAAAAGATGTCCACCCAACCTTTGAAGCAAACCATATTTCCTTAGGCAATCCTTCACCCAAAAATCCTTCAATTGAATTATACTCTTCATTACGCCAAGTGCCCGTTTGGAGATCGTAGCGAGTTAGCAAATGTTGCATATTTCGACTGGCACTTGTCGATATTGCCTGATCTGTGAAAATTTCATACATCAGTCGTCCAGCCTGTTGGGTCGATACTCGGTTACGAATTGGATCATTTGCATCACCACGCATTGCTTGATCAAACCCAACGGGGCGGTCTATATTTAGATAAGGGATTGGAAAATTTTTCTGACTGATATTTATATTTGTATAGTTTGCCTGCTCAAAGAACGAATTGAGACGCTTGCGCCGCTCCAGCCATGCTGGATAAGATTCTTCTGGCTGTTGCTCATGTGTGTAAGTTCCAGTTAATAAATCAATAATGCGGCTAGCTGCTTCATTGTCGGAATCTTGAATCATCCGACAGAGGTCATCAGTGCATTGACCTAGATCATAGGCAATCGACTGAGATGGGATAAGTCCAGCCTCAGTCCAGGCAAAGAGTTCTACCATCCAAAACAGCTTAGAAATGCTAGCTGGAAAACGTAGCATATCCTCTTGATATCCTGCGCTTGTACGCCGCCTCATATCAATTAGGCTAATAGATAAATTATCAAGAGGAAGCCCCCTATCGACAATCTGGTCTAGCACTTCGTTAACGATCGCTTCTATATTTGCATCTGGGTTCAAGGATGGCGGCTGAGTTATGTTATAGGTCAACAATGGCAATGAATTAGATGCGATCGCAGGCGTGTTAGCCCTAGGCAAATCTGTTGAATCCTCAGAAGTAGAATTAGGTAAATCTGGATTTAGTAGCTCGTCTACAGTGATAGCATCTGTATTATCCACAGGCAGCCTGGTGTGGCTAGGCGATGATGACCTCTGATCATTTGAATGAGATGGCTGGCTGAACTCCCGCTGAGACTGCTCGTCTCGATTAAAAATTATCTGAGAAAATAGAAAAACGCCAATACTAACGAATACGCCAGTCATCACTGCAACTTTAAGTAGTAGTCCTATCCAATGACCTTTCAAGAACTTTGGCACAGGTAATTTGTTATTGTCGAAAGGTAGCATATTCTGAGTAATCCATAATAATCTTCTGTTCCATGTGAAGTATATGGCTTAGAAAAAGCAAGCGGTCAGCTTGAAACATTCAGAAGCATTAGTCCAACCAGTGCTATGGCTCTAGCAAAGATACTGCCCGACTCCTGGCATCTGGCCCCTTAGCTAAGAAAACAATAGGGATTTTTAGCGCCGTTATGGCTTCACCAACGATCAGAATAGGCTGGGTTGAGTTCTGATAAAGCCCTTCAGTATTTTGAGCAAATTCAAAAACGAGATTCTTAGGGCATTTCAGTAATCATCGCTCGGCTCCGACTCGATAATCTGCAATTTTCCAGCGACCATCAATGAGCCGTAAATCATAGGTAATCAATCGGGTTCTGAAATCAGATTGGCTTTGATCAACCCTGCCGTTAATGTACAGCGTGCGATCTTCTGTAACCCAAAGTTCAATGGTGGCGTTTTGACCATTCGCAGCAAATCGTTCAACGCCCTCGGTGCGCTGCACTCCAAACTGATATCGAGCATTATTGTTGCGGAGCCAGTCAATCGATCCTCCCGGTTTTGTAATGTCATTAAGCAGTATTCCTGTTGTTAGCATATCCGCTGTCTGATAGCTGTAGGGAGGAGCCATCATAACTTGTTTCCCTTCTAACCAAGCATTCACTAGGTTGATGGCCTGTTCCTGATTAATGGATTGCGGGGCGTTCCCCCCGCTGTTTGGAGCAGGAGGAACCGGGTCAGGTGTTGGGCTTGGCATACCCTGGTTCTCGCTGCTGGGGGTTTGTGGTGCAGGAGTCTGAGGGGGAATGGCTTGTTGAGTCGCGGGTGGAACTTCAGCAACGTCATCAGCAGGTGAAGCTGTAGTAGAGTCGGCTGTTGTATTCTCCACTTCGGTCGCTGCGTCGGCCGTTGTTGTGTCTTGTGAAGATGATGCTTCTGGACGAGTAATATACAGTCCACCCAGAATGAAAGCACCGATTAAACTGCCCATCAGCATCGCTTTCGTCCAGTCATTCATACCTGACTTAGCGGATGCAGTGTTGACCGGGGCCGGTGTAGCTGACACAACGGTGGCTGGTTGCATGGGTACGCCGTTAGCGGGCGGCACGGCTGGGGAGGCAATGGTGGGCATTACTGGAGAAGGAGCGGTTGGCGGCACACCGTTGATAGATGCCATCGCAGCGGATGAATGGGTGCGGAGGGCGTCTAGCATTTGCCGAGCAGTTTGGAAGCGATCGCGGGCATGGGGATGAATAGCTTGGTCAAGGATTTGGGCCAGGCTAGGACTGACAGTGGGCGCAAGATTTCGCCAAACAATAGTTCCGGTTGCCGGATCAGTGGGTAACTCTTGAGGAAATTTGTGAGTGAGTAAAAAGATAATTGTTAACCCCAAGCTATAGATATCGCTGGCAAAGGTTGGACGACCCACCGCTTGTTCACTGGGCATAAATCCAGGCGTTCCAATCACAATTGAACGGCTACTTTTACCGCTGTTGGTGTACACCGTTCCCATCGTTTCGCGCACTGCTCCAAAGTCAATTAAAACAGGCTTTTGGTCTGCATGGCGTATCATTATATTATCGGGCTTGATGTCTCGATGAACAATCTGTTTACTGTGGACATACTCCAAAACAGGTAGAATACTGACCAGTAATTCACGCACCCTAGCTTCACTAAAGATGCCTTGAGCTTCAACGCAATTAAATAGAGTCTGTCCTTCAATGTATTCCTGGGCCAAGTAAAACTTATCAGCCTCGGAAAAGTAGGCATAAAGTCGGGGAACCTGACCATGCCCTTCACCAAGGTCTTCTAGGATAGCTGCCTCACGCTGAAACCGGTCTTTAACCAACTGATACGTCTGCTCATCCCCTTCTACGGGGATTAACTGCTTTAGAACACAGTAGCGACCGGATGGCAGTTGGGTATCTTCAACAAGGAAAGTTTCACCAAAGCCGCCTTTACCGATTGAGCGGACGATGCGATAACGATTGTTTATGAGTTGCTCATTCATGAATTACATCCTTGTCTGAAGGAACACGAGTTGTAAAAAGCAAGGGACAGGCTAACAAGGTTAAGTATCTAGTTTCCTGCAACATTTGGGGTGTTGCATAAGCGAGGAGTGCGGCAGGTGAATCCCTGACAGCAGAGATAGTTTGGAAACGGCTTCGTTCCCGAATCCAGCAATTCCTACTCAATTGATAGAGAGCATATAGTGGAGCAAGCTATTATTGATGATCGCAGAGTAGACGCTATAGATTCATTTTAATCCTAAGGTTCCCAATTTCTCTTGCCTACTAACTCAGAAAGTCAGTAATTTAGAGTGGTGCGATAGTCATCCAATGCGCGATCGCACCATGGTAGTGTCAACCAGTCAAATTATTAGCTCTGCTTTGATTTGTCTTGATCCGTTGAGAAGCTGAAATTTCGGAATTTGCAATTAAACAATGGAAAGAAGTTTAGGTAGTTCTACGGTTTTAAGTCACGAACGCTACCTTGAAGTTAATAATCAAGGGCAGATTGAACGTTTACGCTTAACTCAACCGACTCATCGGTTTGGGCGTAATCCACAAGACTGTGATCTGCTTGTGCCGTCGGATTGGGCTGTTATCTCTGGCTATCATGCCTTATTAAAACAGGAAGGAACTGAGTATCGGATTTTCGATGGAAATGGAAAAGTACCAAGTACGAACGGGTTGTTTTTAGGGCACACTCGCATCACTCCGAGTCAAGGACAACTGCTTAGTCATGGAATGCAGTTGATGATTGGTCAAAATCCAGCGACTCAAGTCCAATTGACCTATCTAGGCATTGCTGAAGTCAGTTCTACATCCACAGGAATGACCGCATCTCGATCGGTTTCATTAAGAGAGCGATCGGTATTGTTGGGAAGGGACCCAGACGCCAATCTTGTTTTAGATGCACCAATTATCTCGCGTCGTCATGCAATTATTGAGCCGATTAGTTCAGATCGCTATGTCTTAAAGGACTACAGTACAAACGGTGTATTTATCAATGACCAAAAGGTGAATGGCTCAGTCATCTTATCTAATGGAGACATTCTTCGCATTGGCTCGTTTGTGCTAAGAGTTGACCAGCATGAACTGCGCTTAGTGGATACTGGAGATCACATTCGATTAGATGTGGATCAATTGATTCGGGATGTCAGAGATCAATCCGGACAGCAGCGACGGCTACTTGACAATATTTCATTGGCCATTGAACCAGGGCAGTTTGCTGCTTTGGTTGGCGGCAGTGGTGCTGGAAAGTCAACGTTAATGCGAACGTTGCTTGGAATCGATCCGACAACCTCTGGCAAAGTCTTTATCAATGGGGTAGACTTACGGACTAATTTCAATATCTACCGTACTCAGATCGGTTATGTACCCCAGGATGATATTATCCACCCTGATTTAACAGTGGCTGAGGTATTGTCCTTCGCAGTAAAACTACGGCTACCTAGTGATACCAATGTTGAGCAGGTAGTGCAGCAAACGCTTGATCAAATTGAAATGTCGGAGCGTCGTGATGTATTGGTCAAGCAATTGAGCGGCGGGCAACGTAAGCGAGTGAGCATTGGGGTTGAGTTACTCGCTAATCCCAAGCTTTTTTTCCTGGATGAGCCGACATCAGGATTAGATCCGGGTTTAGATAAGAAAATGATGCAGTTGCTGAGGAAGCTGGCTAGTCAAGGACGTACAATCATTCTGGTAACCCATGCTACCGCAAACATTACTCAGTGCGATCGCATTGTTTTCTTAGGGCGAGGAGGACGGCTCTGCTATTTCGGCCCTCCAGATCAGGCACAAACCTTTTTCAAAATTCATCAAGATGGCGACTTTGCAGATATCTATAACGAGCTAGAACGAGGTGAAGATACGGTGAAAGAGTGGGCGGCCCATTATCAGCGATCGCCAGAGTATCAAGCTTATGTGACAAGCTATCTCAGCATCGAAGCGCAAGCAACTTCACCCCAGTCTGTTCCAGAGCAGGTCAAGCCATCTCCTTGGCAACAGCTAAAACTCCTAAGCCAGCGATACTTTAAGTTGGTGATTCGTGATCCAGTCAACTTGAGTTTAGCGTTGCTCACAGCGCCTATTGGAATTGCGTTGATTATTTTTGCGGTACGTGATAAAGAACCACTTGTTTTAGGGGCAGAAAATGACCCAACTTTAGCGCCCTTAGCCCTTCGTGTTTTATTTGTTTTCACCTGCGCTGCAATCTGGGTTGGGCTGTCTAGTTCCTTGCAAGAAATTGTCAAAGAAGCACCCATTTATATGCGGGAGCGGCTGGTCAATTTGGGGATTACTGCTTATCTAGGGTCAAAAATAGTAATTTTGACTCTGTTAACTATCGTGCAAGCTACGCTAATGTTGCTTGTTATATTGCTTGGATTTGATGTTCCAAGCCCTGAGTCGGTTTCCTGGGAATTGGGTGTCTTCGTGACCACGTTTTTGACATTGTTGACAAGCACAAGTCTAGGACTGATGGTTTCAACGTTAGTCAAAAACAGTTCGCAAGCGAATAGTGCGCTGCCGTTGCTGTTGCTGCCCCAAATTATTTTTTCGGGAGTTTTGTTCAGTATTGAGGGAGGGGCTAGTGTGGTATCCTGGCTGATGCTTAGCCGCTGGTCGGTTGGAGCGTATGGAGCTTTGGTTGATGTCAATCACTTGGTACCCCCGCCCACTCAGCTACCAGATGGAAGCATTCTGCCACAGCCATTTGAACCGTCTGACGTATATGACCCGGCGATCGAAAATGTCTTACTGAATTGGGGAGTGTTGATATTACATACTGCTGTTTATTTAGCTGCCAGTTGGGGTATGCAAAAGCGAAAGGATATTCTCTAGATGATGAAATGACTATGGGATAGTCAGGGTAGCCGTGCGAAAAACGGATAGGCGATCGCTATAGCAATCCCCGATATCGAATAAACATCAACACGGCTGCCCAAGAGCCAAGCGCAACCTTAATGGCAACCAAAATGTTCAATACCGGAATCCAGCCGCCGCTGACTAAACTACCTAGGTTGCCATGGGGCAGTTCGATGCCAATGAGTGTCATTACGGCAATCACTATAAAGATAAGGACAGAGATCTTTTCCCACGTAGCAGCGTGCCACTTGCGATAAATCCCTTCCATCCACTGTGAGGAAGACGTAATCGCCACCAATCCGATCGCAGTGCCACCGGCGACCCCTGCGGCAAATCCGCCACCGGGACTAAGGTGTCCGCGAATGGCCAGCTCAATGCTAACAAGAGCAGCGATCGTGGCTCCCAAGCGAGCCAGTACGATAGACGGGTGATCGGTGAATTGATAGATGGTACAAGAGGGTTGCTCATCGGCTAGCAGGAACCGACAGCCCATAATGGCAAGGGTAAATACAACAACCTCAAAAATAGTGTCATACAGTCGGTTGCGGAAAATGATGCCGGAGACTGCATTGGGTACGCCGCTATCTTGAACAACAGCTTCAACGATGGACAAATCGGCAGCTTCTAGAGCCGAGCTTGGGACGAGTAACATTTGAATATAGATAATAATCCCAGCTATCACATAAATCCATTTCATCATGATCCCTCCGCTGGCTGAGATTGGGCAATGCTGACAGGAACGGCGGAATGGGAGGAGCCGTCGGTCACAAGAACGGTCGAAGGTAGAGCTTGGATCATGAGGTCATACAGTCGCTGCACGCGGGTTTCAATATAGTAGATTGTTTTGGGGGCGGTTTCTGGGGTTGCCTGAGGGCTGAGTCCGGGTTCAGTGATGAGAAGGGCGTGAATTTCTTTGGCATTGAAGGCGGACTTCAGTTCGGCAATAGTAGAATATGGTACCCATTCTAGACACATGTGCTGCTGCTGTAGAAGATGCTGCAACGGAACGACCAGTGTATTGCCAGGAAAGGTAAGATGGGTGGATGGCTGCGCGATCGCTTCATGACTCAGTACCCCAACTCTCAGCCTTAGAGACGATCGCACCGCGACGGCATAAAGCGTAATGGACAGCATCGTACCCACCAGCGCTTCGGTCAGGGCTACATCAGCGGCTCCAAATAAGGCATAAACCAGTGCAGCGATCGCGCCCAAAATGCCGCGAATCACCAGTGCATGATAAGGATTTACTTGAAGGACTAGCGTACCGGCTGTAATGGGTAGTAATGCAGCGATCGCAATCACATAAAACTCGTCAGACATCATCTCCTCCCCTGCTCGAACAGTAGGCCAACACGTATCCCAACACTGTATTCCAAATCGCTAACGATAATAGTGCCAAGGCCAACAGCGGCCATTCACGGGGAATTTTGAATAACAGCCCTAGAATGATCAGCATGGAACCAAGGGTATCCGCGATCGATAAGCCATGGAGCTTGAATAATACCGAACGATGCCCTACCAAAGGCCAGGTTCCCCAAAACCAGAACATAACCCCGATACCCATAAGGACAAAGCTAACAATATTGATCATGCTTCGTTCATCCGTCGAATAATGTGAGCGAGGAGCATAAGAGCTGCATTTCCAACACTGAGGATAAGAACACCAACCAAGCCAATCATCCAATCATCGCGCAATACGGAAACAATGAGAATCATAATTGATGTTTTGGTGGCAATGCTAGCGAAAGCCAACATTTTTTGCCAAATCTGATCATCTTGGCAAGCTTCATAAAGCGGAATCAGCAAAGCGCCAATCATTGCAATTAAGATAATATTCATGACTGCCTCCTTCGTTTAACCCAATGTACCTCATACCATCCATCCTCGCGATATTTCAGCACAATCGTTTTGGGAGTAAAGGTGATCAGAAAAATATCGAGGAAAATCAGACCGGGTGTGCGATTCGGCTTGACCCGCTCCATCGTCAATGTTTCATATTTATGAGGGCGCACCATCATTTCGATCGCTTCAATATAGGCTTTGGGGATGGCGATCAAGACTTCGCCTAAAACGCGCAGCCACTCCTTTAACCGGGTAGCGGCCGTAGAGGTGCGGGGCAAAAGTAAGGCAATACAAATACCAATAACAATATTGGCCAAGCTTAGATCTGCCGTCAGCAAAAACCAAATAGCCAAGCGTAAACATAGGTCTAAATATCCAATCATGCCACCACCATCCACAACAACGCCGCTAACACTAAGCTCATAGCCCCAATTAGGTGATCAAATTGTTCCATTAAACGAGGAAGTTTCACCACAATATTTCGGAAGATAAGCCAATAGGCAATCCAACCGATCGCAATGGTAGCTAGAGGCTTTACGATGTTGGATACGGTATAGGCTTCGTAGTAAATCCCATTAGCGAGGATGAGTCCACCTAGCAGTAAACTCATGGCGGGCCAGAATCCAGGTTTGAGATGACCTTTGCCACCGTGGGGCAAGAAAATAAATTTTGCGAAGGAAATGGCGGTGCCAAGAGCAGCAATGTTCATGCCAACCACCTGCCAGGGCATTAGGTTTTTCATGGTCAGCACTTTTGCACCGAAACCTGACAGAAGGGGAAATCCAGAGATTGAGAAACTGGCGATCGCCAGCGCTATCCAAATCGTGGTCGGAATCATATGGGTTTGCAGTTCTTTGAGATTCCGACTCGGTAAGTTACCGACAATCAAGAACAAGGCGGCTTTCACCAATCCGTGGGTCATGGCATAGAACCCGCCAACTTCCGGGGCTGCCAACACAAACCCTAGCTGCGATACAGTATGGAACGCCAACATTCGCTTAGCATCTTTTTCAAAGACGGCATAGCCTACGCCCAACAGTGCGGTTGCGACTCCAAACCATCGAACGACCGGATCAATCGATTCGAGCATTAACGCGCAGCGCACCAGCGGAAAGACCCCCGCTTTGATTACAACGCCGGAGAGAATAGCTGAAACCGGCGTTTCGGCTTCAGAGTGGGTTAACGGCAGCCACAAACCGGATACAAAGATGCCGCCTTTCGTTAGCAGCCCTATAAAAATCAGAGCGATCGCTTCATTAGAAGCATTAGCTAACCCAGAAAACGCAAAGGATTGATTGGCTTGATAGACCATGACTGCCCCAATCAGGTAAAACAGCATAGCCGTATTACTAACGAACAAGTAGCGCAACCCAACCCAAATCGATCGCGTACTGCGGGTGTAGGAAATCAATAAAAATGAAGCCACGCTAATCACTTCTAGAGCCACGTATAGGCTAATGAAATCTGCACAGATAAATGCAGCATTCACGCTTCCGTGAACTAGGATTGCTTGGGTATAAAAAAAAGTGGATTGTTGACGATGCCAACAGTAAAGAATGACGGCTGCTGTCACAATCGCATTGGTCAGAATAAAGAAGCCGCTGAGTGCATCAACCTGTAACGTTACCCCAAAGCGATCGATTAGTTCGATGGTAATGGCAGGAAAGTCAAACAGATAGAGTAGCCCATACCCCAACGACAGAAACGACACCCCCAACGCCAAAATGCGAGCTAGACGTGGAAGCAAATAACTACTGAATCCCAGGAAGAAAGGTAGCGCAATCCAAACTAATGTAAGGGTGTTCATAACGCATTATCTTGCTCAATGTCGGACACATCTAGCGTAGGAACGTCTCGCGATAGCTTCATCACACCGACCAGCATAAGCGCCTGAATCGAAAATCCAATCACGATCGCCGTCAAGATAACGGCCTGGGGAACAGGATCAGCATAGGCGGTTGCGGAGTGACCAGACAAAATAGGAGTTAGAACGCCTCCACGCGATGCCACCAAGACGTAGTAGGCAATAACGCCAGTGCTCATAACGTCCATTGCAATAATTTTCATCATCAAGTTGCGCTTTAGGATGATACCCAAAAAGCCGAAAAGCACAGTTGCAAATACAAATGCAGATAGCACTACCCAATTCCCCCATCACGGTTGATCAAGAATCGATCGCTATAGGAAAACCCCTACCGGGGTTTCAGCGATTGACCAAGTTTAAGATAACGAACTCATTGGCATGAAGCTAGATCGGCCATGAACACCCCTAACCGCCTGACTCCAACTGATCGGCGCATTCGTTCAGTGCGTTCGTTCCATTTAGACTCCCTGAAATCAGCTTATGGCAGTCAGAACATCAGAGTTCAACTCGCCGAGTGCATCTCACATTGGTATTTGCTCCCCATCCACCTCGCCCGTCTTGCATTTTGAGAGTCGGAGAGTGGAATTCAGCATTCCTCTCCTGCGGAAAGAAATTCTAAGGGAAAATACTAACTGGGATGCCCCTCAACTGCGAAATTGCTATGTTCCTGGGCGATCGCACTTGACAAGGCATCACCGACGCATCTGTAAAACTGCCGCTGACCATTGCCATCAACTATAGAGTTTAGTGTATGACTGCTTAGATTTCAATAACAAAAACACTATGATTAACCATACCGGTAGACGTCCCTTTTGACTATAGATATTTTTAACGATTCATAACTGTCATCCGTGGACAGAGTGCCTCTTGATGGCTCCATCCTTTACTCCTAGGTACGGGTATTCATGTAAGGATTTTGGGTGGTGTGGGCGACGCCCACACCACCCAAAATCCTTACCAATAGAGGACTATTCCTGAAATTCCTAGTTGACGACCAGAACGGTTCACATTCCCACCACCCAAAATGCCAAGAGACCTGATCCAAAATACCGGTTCTAGCCATTCGTTGTGCTTGAGTGGTAAGAATTCTTCAGGGTGCGGGCACAGCTTACACTATGAAAAATTCTTGAATACCACGACCCAAGAACCTTATTAAATAGGCTCTGGCAGTGCGGCATCTAACCTTGGTACCGCATCTAGCTCCCACACACCATGACAGCGCCATTGACGCAAATCAAGGCGTTCATAGAAGTGCAACTCCCATCCAACGGGTGCCGCTGGGTCAATCAAGGTCTGCGCCAGTTTTCTTAGTTTGTCTGTGTGGATCTCCTCAAAATTGTAAGCAAGGCTAAGGTGAAGCCATTCTTTTGGACGAATCTTGCCTAGGTCGGCTGAGGGTTCAGCGGCGCGGACAAATTGGGTAACGAGATGCTGTAACCCTGAAGACTCGATTTCTAAACCATGCCAATTCGGTCGAAAGAGAAGAGCTTTCACTGACGCAATCGGGTTCGGATGCGATCGCATGAGAGACTGATACAAGCGATCGAGAATTGTCACCTCATGGGAAATAACGTCAGATGAATGCTCAAAGAAGCCCGTTAGTGAACAGTGGGGCATATAGTCATGAGCACCATTCCTGCCACAGCGTTTAGCACTCTCTGACCAATAATCATCGAGCTGCTCGGCCAGCGGGCCCGTCGGGCAGGCATATAGAATCAGTTGGCTAGACATACGTTGACTAGACATTGGTCACACCGTAAAACAACTTGAGATAGATTGAGCCTAAATTGAAACGAATACATCCATCTGTCAAGTGACTGAACAGATGACTGCATCAGTGAGTAGACCAACGTCCTGATGGTAGATAGAACATAGATAAACTTAGCCGTGCTAGCTGTCTCAACCGACTGACAAAAGATTTTGAGCGAGGCGCAGACGCCTCTTTCTGTGGGAGATTTTAGACGGTTTAGCGTCAAAACAACCGATCCTTTCAGGGGCTAGAGTCAGTTTTGTCAATCAATCCAGTGGGCTACACTCAATTCAATCAAGCCAGCACGCCTATACTCAATGACAGCGAATCTGCTATCAGGTGTCAATAGGGCGGTTTCAGTTTCGACAGTTCTCAGGGTAAGACAAGATGAGAATGGTACTTACGATACAGTCTAGGAAAGTTCAAATCACCGGTAGTCTTATATTGGTAAGGATTCTGGGCATTGCCCACACCACCCAAAATCCCTACATGAATACCACTACCAAATCATCAACTGTTCTAACGTTGTTCCCTGCGGCAGGTTCTTTGCGTCAAAATGCCAACATCCAAAACGAGAGCTGTCAATTTTTCGCAATGTTTTTCACAATATTTGTCACATATTCCCGTTTTAATACATAACCGTTTAGAACAGACTCACGGGTACAGCAAAATCTGGTGATGCCCCTTACCCAGTTAATCGGTCATCTCTGCATGACTTAAACAGTTAGCCCGGTTTAATACTGATCTCTAAATTACAGTCACATACATTCACTGGTGTCTCATGAAGTAGCTCATTGCGTAATCACACAATAGGATAGTTGCATCTTATGAATTTACCTGCTAGTTCTCCTAATGGAGATTTCAGCGATCAAAGTCCTTTGGATAAAGCGATGGAGGAAATCTTAGGGAAAGATAACCCCTACGCCTACACAGTATTTACATTCATCAGCCAACGATTGAGACAATACAATCTTGAGAAATGGATGGAACCCCATGACGTGCTACACGATGCCTATCGTCGGGGAAAGAATGCTGAGGCTAAGGGTAAGGATATTCATACTCCCCACGCATGGCTGAAATCAACTGCACTTAACATTATCCGAGAGCGAAGCCGTGCATGGTCAAGTATTTCTACAGACCCACAGATTATTGAGGAGTTGTTACCAGACGAAGATCGTCCAGAGCAATCCTTAATTCAGCAGGAAGAAGTCCAAAAACTCCAGGAAACAATTGACATTCTAGCTAAGTCCGACCCAGATGCATTTCGATTACTCTATCTTAGAACGATTCGAGAATATTCTTGGCAGGAGATCAGTGAATTGCTGAGTCAGGAAACGGGTTGCACTGTTAATGATGTTGCTCTACGAAAACAGCTTTCTCGCGCCAAGAAGAAATTTCGATCTATCCTTCACAATCTAGATGAGTCTACCACGGAAAGGTCTTCTAACTAAGGATTTCTGCAACATTTAATTGTCGTTTATTCACTCAAGCAACAAGGTAAAAAGCGAATGGGAACGTTCACAAGCTACGACGAGATGGATCAGCTCAAGCACTTTCATGAGAAGTCACTACAGTACCAGCCTCAGATTATGGAATATCTAGCATTATCTATGGCAGACACTTTGGCGGAACCGCAAGCCGATCGCTTGGGTGCCATTCTAGATGAGGCATCTGAAAATCCCTTGCTCAGTTTTTGGATTGATGAGGTGGATCATATCGTTGCTCATCAAAAGGATATGGTTAGTGCAAGCTATGTTGAGAAGCAACAGACCGCTCTGCGCAGAAAAATGCGTACATTCTGTGAGATTGAAGCATTGGTGTCTAGTCTTAAGGCATCCATCAAGCATCTCCGAGAGGTGATGGATAATTTACATGACAACGCAACTGATCCAGAATTTGTAGAGTCATTGCAAGAATGCTTGAGGAAAGAGGGGGTTTATAATGGCTCTGTTGATGGTCAGTTTGGTCAATATACCCAACAAGCCTTAGAAAAGTTGGAGGAACACGCTCGAATAATGTAACTTACCCGCTTATTGTCATGCAGGTAGGAGCGATCGCATCATTGCAGAATTTGGATTCAATTACATTTCAATAACCGGTAATGGTATCTATAGCAGGATGCTTGATGGTGACGGCACAGCCCACCTAAAATCCGCAACAGTAGCCACCGAATGACTGAGTACAACACCCAAGTACGTTGGGTGTTTTTTATTTTGTTTGGCTGGGGTCTATGTCACGAATCGTCTCAACCGTACATTAATGAGTAAGAGTCGCGTAGCAGGAATGTTACTAATGCCAAAATCAATTGAACTGTATGAGCGCAAACAGTTACATGTTTGTCCTAAATGTGGGCGAGAGAGCTTACATCAGCTTAGTCATACTCATTTTCGGTGTTTATGGTGTGGATTCGATCGCAATGTCGATGTAGATGAGTGGAATGTGCTGCAAACATTAGTTGCGATCGCTGGCGCTGTTCTTGCAATTGCCGCTTTGTAAAACCTCGAAAAGCTCTGAATTTTCTAGGCTGTGGTATTCTCAGATAGTTTTCAGGATAGATAATCTCTGTAGAGGGGCACAATTGAAGTCAGAGTGATTGATAATCTAACAGTGTTCAAATTAGGTAAGATTAACCCAACTGATGATATCTACCTTACATCATTAGCTTAGTCCAGTTTGAATAACTCATTCGATTGCGATCGCTCCTTATTGAATTGAAGGGCGATCGTATTTTTGCATAACGTATAGCAATCCTAAATGAGTTGTGAAGTGAGAATGGTTGTTGTGAGAAGGATTCCTGCGGAATCCTTCTCACAATCCAAATAGGATTGCCATATCAAAACATCGCGATAGCCCTCTATTGATAAGGATTTTGGGTAGTCACACCACCCAAAATCCTGACATACCAAGACCAACATCTCCAAAGACCGCCTTCAACCCACCAAGAAAATATGACGTTGCTGATTCCGGTCA
>CAYSIR010000050.1:0-20672 GCA_964431105.1 uncultured Leptolyngbya sp.
CCAGCATTGGGAGTGGTATTCATGTCAGGATTTTGGGTGGTGTGGGCATCGTCCACACCACCCAAAATCCTGACCAATAAAGGACTACCCCAGTATTAAACGATGGAACAATTGAGGCATTGTAGAACAAACCGCCGGAGCTGTTCAAGACTATCGCAACTAGCCGACAGGCGGTAATGGATGGCATTCGTCGCTACTGTGACCTAGCCACCCTTTATCTTGGTTACTGACTGTAGCCGTTAGACCCAGTCGCGGTATAGCCCGGCTGATATTCAGCTCTAATCTTGTCTATTGGGTGATAGGGCGCTAAGCAAAAATCTCATATCCTAAACAAAATGGCTACTGCCCTACAAAATGGTTTAAGGCAGTTTGAAACTTTTGTGCTTGCCCATCGTCCACCATGTATAGCTGCGACCAGATGCGATCGGCCATAGCCGCCAGCGGATAGGTTGAGCGTTGTGGTATTCCTGTTGGGTCAGTTGACGTTAGTTTTGTATTGGTTTTGACATTGGCGATCGGTTCCTGCTGTTGATCCCTCCGTTCCCTAAGCAGGACGCAAAAGCTTGAACTCCTAATTCTGGATGAGGCAGAGACAAGATTAAAACGACCTGTTGTTTGGGCTATGTATCACGCAGCGTTAGACTGTCTGCCCTGTCGCTCTTGCCGTCGTTCTTCAGATCTCTCGTTCTGGGCAATAGGATTCAGAGGTTCGGCGGGATTTGCGTAATGGATAGCCGATTGGGAGAGGGCTACAAGCCTGGGATGCACCCTGTTTGCCGGTATTTTGATACTCCAGTGCAGTGAAGGATGAGAGTAGACGAAAACTGGGACAGGGGCGGTTTTGTTTGTGCTGTTGGTTTTCTAGTGTTCATTCTATTGGTTGGAGTTGTTAACTGTTATGCTGCCAAAGTTTTGTAACGTCTTATACTCAAGTTCGGCTTTGTCTAGGAAGTGTTCGCAATCAGTGGTTTGCGGCGCTGTAGCAGTAGGGGCGATCGCGCTCTCTGCGATGCCTGTGCTAGCTCAGGTAGCCAATGAAACGTCTGAGACGGCTACTGATACTCGGTTTACCTGTCAGTTTGTGGATGGTGACTATATTGTGATGTACTATCCCCAAAGTCAGCCGGGAGAGGCATATCCCTGGGCCCAGCCGACGGAACTCGGTGGCGGTTGGACGCCTGAACGTCGTTGCAATGAAATTAGCCGTCGGCTGGAATCATACCGTCCAGATGGTCTGTTAGAACTGCGGACGGGTCTGGAAAATGGTTATGAGACGGTTTGTGTGACGACAGAGCGCAATGCCGATTGTCGGATTGTGTTGACGGTTCCTCCTGGGCAAGATGCGCGACTCACCCGCGATCGCGTCTTTGAAACCCTGACGGTGGCGGATAGCGGTCAGCAGACCGATGCGGTTACAACGTTTACCGGACAAAATGATGATTTGTTGGGTAATATTGCTGATGCGCTAGGGCTGCCATCGCCGTCCCGCACGCCGAATCGGTCATCTGATGCGATCAATCTTCGACCGTTTCTTGATCCAGCCGATGGCGGCAGCGGTGAGTGGTTAGTGCCTGGTAATGCGCCGCAACTCAATCCCGATCGATTTCGTTAATGATGATTTCAAGCGTAATGAAAATTGACTAAGGCATGAAAAGTGTCTTTATTGACGTTTATTGACAGGGGCGATCGCTCCTGTTTTTTTATAGCGCTAAGTTTTCTGCTCAGCGCCATAGCCCATAAGGGGTGAAGGGAAGCCGAGACATTGGTTTAACTCTGAAAATCCCTTTCCCAATCTGAGACAGGAATTGGGAGCCTGTCAGGTTTATAGAAAAAAGCATTAGAAGAAGGGCTGCAAAGTGGCAATGCGCTTTCTCAAACGCTTTCGGCAGCCATGATAATTGCTGATGTCTAAGGCTGAGTGAAGGCTAGGGCAGATGGGTCATCGCTGGCTCTGACTGGCTGCTGGGATGAATGGCGATCTATGTTCCTAGTGGTGATTGATCCATGCCGCCATCGAGTAATGCATTGAAATAGTTGGAAATTTCGCGGACAACACCGCTTTTGCCGCGACAGTTTAGCATCAGCACTTCACCGGCGATCGCACCGGCTGACTTGAGATCGTACACAATTTTGGTGAGACCGTGCCCCATGTAGCCTGTGATAATCACAACCAAATCACAGCGACTAATTTTGGCTCTCACTTTGTTGCTGTTAGTGCTGGCTTCCGTGAAGGGCGGAATTTCAACGCAATTCTTAACATTTAGCCCATAGGTTTTCACCAGTTCTTTTAAGACACTCTGGCGTGTTGTTGGATGCCCACCTACCAAGGCCAAACTGTATCCAGAAAAGTCGTACTGGCGCTCTAGCGCGATCGCTTCATCGTTGTCTGCCTCCGATGGCGTTGCGATCGCATCGGCATTGCTGGCATCGGCATTGAGATAAGCTGTGATGTACTCAACCTGCTCTTCTAGCTCTAGCGAGTGCAGTTGTAAATCTTCATAATCCTGGGCAAGGCGGTCATTCGTTTGGCGCAGGGTTTCATTTTCGGCTTTGAGTCGCTGATTTTCTGCATCAGCATATTGGACAAATTCCTGCGCTTCTGTTTGAATGCGATCGCGATCTGCTACCAAATATTCGCACTCAGCCGCCAGTTGATCCCGCTCAAGGGTAGCAATTTGCAATAGCTCATGCACATGCGTCTCTCGGCCGCGTCGTTTGCCAAGACGCAACTTTCCAGGCAGCCGAGTGGTGTGGGTCAGAGTTCGAGACAGGGTGGTCGTTACAAAACGCCCCCAGCGTGTTAATACTCGTTTCATAATGGTCTACCCTTAGCGGATATGGGTGTAGACAAATGTGAAAAGCTCGTATCTTAAAGCTAATACATCCAGCCAGGTGAACCAAATGGATTACTCTAGCGCAGTGCTAGAGAATCGATTGAAGCCGAGGCGGTTCAGGTGCAAATATTATTTGATCAGTCTGACATAAACTCCACGATGTTGGCCACAAAACCCCTACAAGACTGCAACCCGGCAAGTTCAACCCACACCCTAGGACGATCCGCTGGTCAAGGAAGGGACGGTATTGCCGCTGCATAAAAGCTCAAAACTGAGATGAGAGCTTTCACTGCACCATCCAAACTCTATTGTGTTGGGGATTTTGTCCCGATCGCTGAGTGGGAAAATAGCGGCGATTTTGATGGCAAAAATGCATCAGTCCGTTCGGGTCGCATCGACCAACCGGACTCGATTACGACCGCGCTTCTGAGCCAGTTCTAACGCGGCTTCTGCTTGTTGGATCACCGCGTTTGAATTGACGTTGTCCTCTCGCCGTGCGATCGCCGCGCCAATGCTGACGGTGAGGTGCTGCGGTTCTGGCGTGTTGACGATGGGCGTTTGCACTAGCTGGTCTCGAATGCGATCGCCCAATTCATTTGCAGCGTTTCCGTCTGTATCTATTGTTAACCAAGCAAAACGACGACCCTCTGTAAAAATCCAACTGGTAGTTGACAATGACTCTCGTAGGCGATGGGCGATCGCCTTTTGCAGCATTGTTTGATCAAGCGTCGATTCGACATGCCCCTCCAGCATAAACAGCGCGATCGCCGAAATCTCTGCCGTAGACGACATCTGCTCCAGCAGATATAAAATGCTTTTTTGTAGCCAGTCTAGTTGAATCAATCCAGTGTGGGGATCGGCAATCGACAGGGCCCGCAGCAGTTCTTCGGAGGTAGACTGGGCGGCTTGAAGCATGCGGCGATGGGTTTGTCCTTGGGCCGTCATTTCCTGCTCTTTATCCGCCAGTTGTTGGGTCAGTTGCTCGACCTGATGGGTTTGGCGGGCCGCACTCCACCCCCGCCGCACGATCGCTGGAATCGACACCAGTAGCCCGATCGCAACCCCGATGGCCAGAGTCGTTAACAAAAACACAGGCATGGGCGCTTGAAAGTCCCACCCGAAGAAGCTGAGAGCAATAATAATGTTGTTCTGAACCGCGAAGATGACCGCTAGTAGAGCGATCGCAACTGCTAATGCTACGAACAATCGCATGGCTTCTTCCCGCTTGGATAATGTGTTCGACGACTCTCGTTGCGACAGTCGTGGATGTTGGCTAGAGCATCGCCCAGACCTCAAACCTCTGCGACTGGTGACCCGCCGAGCGGGTTGGATGGGTGACCGCTTCTGTGATGAATGGATGACGCGCGGCTATCCGTTAGCGACTGAAATGGACTGAGATGGATTGAGATGCGTGAGTGAAATCGGTCGGCTATGTCGATGATGTGTATTCAATTTATTTCGATCGCTCGGTCTACATAGTCGTTTGCATTAGTCATTTGCATTAATCATTCGCACTTTACCAAATCACCATGCACTAATCTCTGCGGCTATGGACGAAAACGGACAAAGTTGGCATTTATCCCCCCCCACGGCATTGAAATGAAAGGCGCGATCGCGGTTTACTACATGTATCTGTTTGTTAAGTTGCTTTAACTTAGCCATGGTGACTGAAGCTGTATCGTGTCTATTGCCAAGTTGAGCGACTGTCTCGCTGAGCAAACTGCACGCAATAGCGCTGCGGCTTAAGAACCATTTGGATATTGCGCAACAGCCGTTCTTCACAAGGATCTCAAGTTCGATTATGCGAAATACTTTGTTTGCCCTCACCAGTGCCGTGATTTTAGGCTCAGCGGCCTATGGGTGCGCCAGTCCTGAACCTACCGCAGAAGCGCCTACCGCAGAAACTACCGCAGAAACGGCCGCCAACCCTGAAGATGCAGCGGCTGAGGCCGGTATGCTGCAGGTGAGAGCCAACGGCGAAGATTTTGTGCGCGAGGGCTTTGTTTCCAAAGATGGTTGGCAAATTGATTTCCAAAACCTGTATGTGAATCTTGAATCGGTCATTGCCTACCAGACAGACCCCCCCTTTGATGCGCAAGGAGATGCTGCCTTTCAGCCCGTCGAAGAAGTCGTATTGATTGAACAGCAAACCGTTGATTTGGCTGAGGGCGATGCGGATGCTGAACCGATTTTGCTGACCGAAGCTTCGGCTCCATCGGGTCGCTACAATGCGATCGCTTGGAAAATGGCAACGGCTGAAGAGGGCCCCGCCGCAGGTCATGTTTTGATGATGGTTGGTACGGCGGAGAAGGATGGGCAGGTGATCAACTTCACGATCGCTTTCAACCAAGAAATGAGCTACGTTTGCGGCGACTTTGTGGGCGACGAGCGCAAGGGCATTTTGGAGCCTGGCGGCATGGCTGACCTAGAAGCAACGTTCCACTTTGACCACATCTTTGGAGATGGGGAGGCCGCGGCTGACGATGAGATCAACACCGGCGCGCTAGGGTTTGATCCGCTGGCGGCGATCGCCCAAGATGGTCAGCTTGATGTGGATATGGCGACGCTAGAATCTCAGCTTTCAGCCGAAGATTTTGCCCTGTTGCAAAAAACGGTGGCAGGTTTGGCCCACGTAGGTGAAGGGCATTGCGCTATGGATGCTGCTGTTTAGTGTTTCAAGAAGCGGGTAGTGGTATTCATGTAAAGGTTTTGGGTGGTGTGGGCAAGGCCCACACCACCCAAAACCCTAACCAAGAAAGGACTATCCAAGAGGCGTACTGAGGCAGATAGCAGCGAGTCTAGGGTGATTAGAGCGATCGCATTATCGGGTCAAATAGTCAGTAGCGATCGCCTAGCGCTGAGATGTGCGGTTCGCTATTCGAGATCCGGCGAATGCGCAGTAGACAATATTGGGGATAAATGAAATGCACGGTAAACCACCGATGAACAGTCGTCTTTGGCGATTACTTCTGACGGCAGTGCTGACCTGTTCTGGTGTGGCGATCGCGCCGCAAGTGCTGGCCCACGGAACAGTAATTGACTACACCATTGGGCAAGCCATCTCGATTTCTGCAGCCTACGACTCAGGAACACCGATGTCTGAAGCCCAAGTGGCGGTATTTGCGCCTAGTGATCCGTCCAATCCTTGGATGACGGGAACTACGGATGCAGACGGACGGTTCACGTTTATGCCCGATCCGAGCATCCCTGGCAATTGGGAAGTGCAGGTGCGGCAGGCTGGCCACGGTGATATTATTAGCATCCCGTTTGGAGAATCTGGCGCATCGACTGAACTGCCCTCGCAACCCTTGGTTGAGACGGCTTCAGATGTCAACACAACTGCAGAACCTGCAACCTCAGAACCGTCTGTTTCATCGACGACTGGCAGTCTCTCAGCCGCGCAGCGGTGGATTATGATCGCCTGCGTCGTTTGGGGATTTGTCGGCACTGCTTTATTCTTCGCTCGCCGGTCGCCGGTCGCTCGTCCATCCTCTGACCAGCCCAATGCTCAGCCCTCGTCGCCCCACTCTTAGCGCTCATGCATATTCCTGACGGAATCCTTCCAGCCCATATTTGTATCGGTGGTTATGCGATCGCCGGTCTTACGTCTTGGTATTCGCTGCGCCAAATCCAGCGCGACCCAGATCCGCTCCAAAATATTCCAAAGGCCTCGCTGATGACGGCGGCATTCTTTGCCGTATCATCTATTCATGTACCGATTCCGCCTGCTAGCGTGCATTTTGTGCTGAATGGCCTACTGGGTACAATTTTGGGGTACTACGCATTTCCAGCGATCGCGATTGGGCTGTTGTTCCAAGCCGTTATTCTTGGCCACGGCGGTATGACAACCCTTGGCGTTAATGCCGTCATGGTGGGTATTCCGGCCCTAATTGCCTACCATGTCTTTCAACTGCGCCATTGGGTTAGAGCGCGCTGGGGCGATCGCCGCAGTTTAGGTATCTTTTCATTTGTATCCGGGGCGATCGGGGTTGGGCTAACAACCGTGATACTTCTTGTCCTCATCATCACCAATATTCCGGCTAGCTTTGATGTCCAGGCTGAACGCGCCGCTGTCTATGGGTTGACCCTGGCCCATGTTCCGCTAATGCTGCTAGAGGGTGGATTCACAACGATGCTGGTCCTGTTTTTGCATCAGGTGAAGCCAGAATTGTTGGGGGCGCAGGGACGAGTCAATGAAGCTTGACATTGATGAATATGCTCATCTGCGATCGCCCATCCATGCCTGGCAACCGCGCTACAAGTTAATTGGGCTATCTGCTTTAATCTTTGCGATCGCCACGGTTGAAACTCTTTGGGTCTTGCTGGCGGTCGTCATGATCACGGCCGCGCTCTACAAACTGACCCGAATGCCGCTGAATTACTGGATGCGCCGGTTGCGCTATCCGGGCTTTTTTTTGTTGGGCGTTGTGTTGCTGCTGCCCTTAACTTCCGGTGAAACGGTGCTGTGGCGGTGGGGCTGGCTAGCGGTGCGCCAAGAAGGTTGTCTTGCAGTTGTTTTAATTGCAGGGCGGTTTTTATCTATTGTCACTATCAGTCTAATCTTGTTTGGCACATCGCCTTTTTTGCAGACTGTCAAAGCCATGCGATCGCTTGGATTACCGGCTGTCTTTACCGATATGCTGCTACTGTCCTATCGTTATCTGTATGAAACGGCCGAACAACTGGGACAAATGCAGCAAGCGATGCGTCTGCGTGGATTCAATAGACGGCGATCGCCCAGATCTTTGCTGCCAGATAGTCGCACCCTGCGTGTCTTATCGACCCTTGCCGGAACGCTGCTGATTCGTAGCTATGAACAGTCCGAGCGGGTTTACCAAGCGATGCGACTGCGAGGCTACGGCAGCCCAACCTGCGCTACTCAATCTAAATGCCAAGTTCAGCCACTGGATCGATGGAGTGCGATCGCCACAGGCGTGAGCCTCAGTGTTGCGATCGCGATCGCCGGGATTGAACTCTGGCTCTAGCACCGTTTTGCCAAGAGTTTGTGCCAGCTTTTTTATCCAGCAGATTGTTTATGGATGCTAAATACTTATCAGATGCTCCACCATCTCCATCCGTGGTGATGTCACCCGATGGCGACCGGCGATTGCCGGCCGCGCTAGCATTAGCAGCCGTCAATTTCTCCTATCCAGATAAACCCTCTACCCTCTGCGATGTATCGTTAGCGATCGCGCCTGGCGAACGAGTTGGCGTCATTGGGCCCAACGGGGCCGGCAAAACGACGCTGTTCATGCTTATCTGCGGGGTTTTGAAACCCCAGTCCGGCAGTATTTACCTATTGGGCAATCCAGTTAACGTCGGTCAGTTCTACCCCGAAATTGGCTTGGTGTTTCAAAATCCAGATGATCAGTTGCTCTCAGCTTCAGTATGGGAGGATGTAGCCTTTGGCCCGCAAAATATGGGACTGTCTGATGAACAGGTAGCCCAGCGGGTGCAGGATGCCCTGTCACTAACGGGGATGGAGGCGTTGGCAGATCGCCCCCCTCATCACTTATCTGGCGGTGAAAAACGCATGGTAGCGATCGCGGGAGTATTGGCTATGGAACCGCGCATTGTGATTTATGATGAACCGTCAGCCAACCTAGATTTACGGGCCCGCCGCCGATTGATTCAGTTTTTGCAGCGATCGCCCCAAACAATGCTGATCTCTTCCCATGATTTAGAATTCATTTTGGAAGTATGCGATCGGGTATTGCTGCTCGATGCGGGCACCATTGTGGCCGATGGGCATCCCACTCAGGTAATGAATGATACAGCGCTCATGGAACGCCACGGTCTTGAAAAACCCCACTCGCTGATTCCCCACCGCAAACCGCATCATTGATCCACCTGACACTCCTCGGACTCAAGGCTCGAAGATTCTCGCTTCAAAGGGAGTCTAGTCATCAACCCAGCCCAGGATGTTCAGATTGGCAAGCCATCACACCTGCTGAAAGATATCCGACAAGCCGCTCCGTCCTCCACCTATCGTCATAACCGAATAGCGGCGCACTCCAAGGATGGCAGCCCCCTTCGATGCCTACACCCCAGAAAATCCTGCCATAAAACCACTATCAAGTAAAACTACTATCAAAAAAACGATCGCCTTTGGAAAAACCAGAGGGCGATCGCTCAGTTAAGTTCTGTGAATTTTGCTCAAACTCAGTAACCGGGCTAAGGCGCTAGCGCATTGCCGCGCAGCAAGCTACCAATCGTCTTTGCCGTAATCTTCAGTTGCACCAGCGGGTTGGCTGGAACCACCGTCTTGTAGAGGTAGCTGTCAAAGGTGAGCTTCTGCACATCAATGTCAGAACACATTTCAACAAACGCCTCGCGAGTCGCATCAGAGCGATAGAAAACCGTTTGCAGCAAATCTAACACCTTGTAGGTGATGCCGTATTTCTTATCCCAGCGCTTGAGATATACCTTCAAGTCAGCCTCAGTTGGGACACGCTGACCGCTGTTAGAAAACTCTACAATCGTCTCAGCACACATCCGAGCCGACTTTGCGGCAAAGTAAATCCCTTCACCCGAAGACTTGGTCACGGTTCCAGCCGCATCTCCCACAAGGGCAACCCGACCCACAACCCGACGCGGACGCGGATGTTCTGGAATGGGGTGCGCCTCCACTTTAATGATTTCGCCCCCTTCTAGACGCTTCGCTGCACGGGCCCGAATGCCTGCTTGCAGTTGCTTAATCTTGGCTTTGTTCACCTTCATGGTTCCCGTGCCAACTGCAACGTGATCATATTTCGGGAAGACCCAGGCGTAGAAGTCAGGAGATACATCATCCCCAACGTACATCTCTGCCAGCTCTTCGTAATAGTCCATCTTGTCTTGGGGGAGGCGGATACGCTCTTGGAAAGCGATCGCATAGTTATAATCCCCAGCATCAATCGCCTTGGCAACGCGAGAGTTTGCCCCATCCGCACCAATCACCACGTCAACCTTCAGGGTTTTATGGGTTCCCTCAAGACTGCCGTTTGAGTGATCGGCGTAATGTAGGGTATAAGGAGCGGTATCGCTAGAGGGAATTTCCAACTTATGAACCGTTCCATTAATCAACGTTGCCCCTAACTTGGCAGCACGATCGCGCAAAAAGCCATCCAATACTTCACGACGACACATTCCAATGTATTCGTCATCTTTTAGAGTATGGCCAATGTTGACCTCAACGTTAGAGGGCGAGATCATTTTCATCTTGCGAACGCGGCGATCGATGATCTCAGGTGGCAGATCAAATTCATCAACCATGCAAAGTGGAATAGCTCCACCGCAGGGTTTTGCATTATCTAATTTGCGCTCAAATAAATAGGTTTCAATACCTGCCTTTGCTAATGTCTCAGCAGCGGAGGAACCTGCCGGACCGGATCCAACAACAGCAACCCGTAATGCCAAAGGTATTCTCCCGTCGTTAACTAAAGCCATCGGGAAAGATACTATCACGGAAAATCAAGGCTTTGTTGCGCCATCTGGCGAGATGTAATCGAAATGAAACAGAGCTTAATATATCTACACAAAAAGCGATCGATCGCTGCTCTAGCAAGGCTTTTACATTGGTTTGACCTAATGATTAACCAAGTAATTTCCACTAAAATGACGATTTGCGCGATCGCTTGGCGGCATCTCGGCATCTCTCCATCGGCATCTCCCTAGGGGGCACGCTGAACATCCGTTCATCGCCAAGCAGTCCCGCAACATCTTCTGAAAAGCGCAAACAGATCTTTTACAATAAGGGCTGATCGCTGTTTGCATTCATGCTTTGAAGGCTTGAAGGGGCTAAGTTGCGAATAGGCGATCGCAAGCAGAGTACGGATTCGCAACGCTGGGGTGCGTTCAGTCTCCGGGTTATATTCAGCCTTGGTATGGCAGTCGCCATTGTGTTTAGGGCATGGAATATGTTGTGGGACAGCTAAGCCATCCCGCAAAATATTCTTAAGCTTTCTGCCTAGCGCGATACAGTTCCGATACAGCAGGCTTGATCGTTTTCTGCCAAGTTGGGAACCGTGACGGATACCCCAGCGTTGATGCGCCGCACCCGATCGCTCCAGATGTAAGCATCTGTTTTCACTCTCCTAATTGTTGGTTTAGATTTACGCCCATGTCTCTCAAGCCGTCTAAAATTCGCCGCATCCTCGATTGCAAGCGCGAGGATTTTAATCGGTACGATCAGGATACGCTTCAGCAATTGCAGCAATACCGGACGGCCCTTGGCGACCTCGCAACTATCTCCGCAGAGGATCTGGCATCCAAATTGGGCGATCGCCAGTCTGCGGTGTCGGCATACCCGCTGGAAATGCTCAACAATACAGCGCACTGCGTTTTACCGTTCAAGGTCACTTGGCAAAATCGGGAGCAGAGTCTAGCCTGGGTGCGCGATCGCCTCACGGGAATTGCTACCTTTGCGGTCGATGGTTCCCAAATTTATCCCAGCAAAGATTTGTCGATTCCGATCGCGCTGGTGCAAATTGGCTGGTTTGAGAACTTGCATCTGCCAACCGGCGATTATGAAAAAGATGTCGATTTGGATGTGATGACTCCAGAAGATCTGAAAGTTGGTGATGGCAGCACTATGGCCGATCGCCGTGTGAATATGCATCGCTTTGAGATGGAGACGAAAAAGCTGATTGAATATATGCAGTCCCATCCCAATGCCAAAGATTGTTTGGTGTTTTTAGATGGATCGCTAATTGCCTCATTTGCTGAGGTGTTTGATGCAGAGAGTCGCGAATTTTATGTGGACTGCTTGGTGAATTTATTGGATGCTAGCGAAGCCTACCGTGTGCCTCTTGTGGCCTATATTGCTACTTCGTCGGCTGATGATCTGACAACGCTGCTGCGGGCCGTGTTTGATCTAAGAGAATGTACGCATATCCATGACTCGCAGGTGTTAGGTAAATTTATGAAATGGGGCGATCGCACGGCGCTATTTCGCTGTCAGCGACCTGGTATTCTCAGCGCTTACGGCAATCACCGCGATCGCATTGGGTTTACCTATCTAAAAACGACCCGTGAAGGTTACCCAGCCCGATTAGAGCTGCCTTTATGGATGCAGGATGACCCAACCTTGATTCAGCGCGTCATAGATTGGGTGCGCGGTGAGGTGATTATCGGCAGCGGCTACCCTTATGTAATTGAAACGGCGGATCAGGTTGCTGTCCTGCAAGCCGACGATCGCCAAAGCTTTTATCGTATTTTGCAAGATTGGGCTGAACAAGAATCACTGAATTTGCGTTTTTCCCAGAAAATGATCAGCAAGACCCGACGGCGTTAATGGTTGGGGCACCCTTCAATCAATATTTTTTGGGGGCTGTGGGCTATATCCGCAGCCTGGAGAAACCCGAATAGAACAGTCAGCCGCTATTTTACCTAGACTGTAGGCCATTATCGAGGAGCGGAGTGGCCTTTCGATAATATCCTACGCTATCTGCTGAACGCCATGCCGATGGTTTAAAGATAAAGCGAAGAGCAGGTGCTGCACCGCAGCCGCAATCAGCTTAGCTGATCAGCACCTGCCCCGTAGAGATCAAGGCTATTCTCCTGTAACCGATAAGCCATCGACCCAGATGCGGGGACAAACGCCACTAGGGGTGACTTCTGGCTCTGCTTCCACATAGATAATGGACTTGAGCAATTCTAGAAAATCACCGGCAATCGTAGCAGAATCTACGCTGATGCGATCGCCCTTATTCACCAACCAACCATCAAACGGCAGTGAGAATGATCCTTGTAAAGCATTCACACCAGCATGGAGAGCCGAGACATCATCAATCCAAATTACATTTTCGGCATCATCCAAGCGGTAGATTTGCTCCGCTGGCTTACCCGGCATCACATGATAAAAGTTGGGGCTGACCGTCACTTTTGAGCCAATATTAGCATGACCCGTTGGCAACTTGCCCATGCGCTTAGCTGTTCCGGCACTGTGCAAAAAGCTGGACAGTACACCTTCGGTAATGATGGGAACGCGACGGGTAGGAGTTCCTTCACCATCAAAGGTGGCGATCGCAACATTATCTGGATGTAGCGCATCGTCATACACCGACAGCAGCGGCGAGGCAATGGCCTGCCCTAGCATCTCTGGCGTAGCCAGACTTTGATTATCTAGCACGCTCTGGGCATTGTAAACATTAGAAAATGCGCCCAACAGGCTTAAAAATGCCTCTGCCGAGAAGACGACTCGATACTTACCCGTTTTGACCTTGGCATAGTTCAGGTGGCTAATGGTTTTTTCGCTAGCTTCCTTCAGGCAGCCGTCAATATCTAGCTTTTCCAAACTGTGCCCCATGCGATAGGCTCCAGCACTGCGGGGCTTTTTGCCTTCCTGTTCAGTTTTGCTGTACAGATACAGTGACGTATACGACCGAATATCCTGTCGCCGTGCGCCATCGCTATTCAAGTAGAACTTATCGATGTTGCGCTGAGATAAGCCGTTGTAGGGAACCCCAGCGATCGCAGGATGAGCATCCAGAAGCTGGCGTTCTACATCAATCAAGGTTTGAATCAGATCTGAAACTGGAACCTGCGGAAAGGTGCTGACCGCATCGGCTGAAATTGGAGCCGTCGCCTCTGGGCTAAAATCAGGAACATTCTCTGTTGCCCCAAATTCACTGGCTTCCTGAGCCGTCCTCAACGCTAGCTCCAGCCCTTTGGGATCAACATCGGTCGTGGATGTAACGCCCAAGCGCTGATCGGCATTCCACACTCGTACAATTACGCTCGACCGCTGAGAAGCCTTGACCTGCTTCGGTTCACCGCGATCGACTTGGACGCTGCTATCATCCACCGACGAACCAAATACATCATATTTGCTGATGTTTAACTGTTTGGCGATCGCCTCAGCCGATGCGGCAATATCAGTTACTGCTGTCATAATTAGCGTCCTCCCACCGTAATCGAATCCACCTTGATATGGGGTTGCCCCACCGTGACGTAAATACTGCCGCTGATTGATCCGCAGAACCCAGCCGCCAAGCCCAAATCCTCAGAACACATAGAAATCTTATTCATGATTTCTTTCGCTTCACCAATCAACGTTGCGCCCTTCAGCGGCTTAGTGATTTTACCGTTTTCAATCAGATACGCTTCCGACACACCAAAGTTAAATTCACCGGTTGGGCCAACGCTGCCGCCGCCCATCTTTTTGCAATAAATACCTTTTTCTACAGAAGCAAATAAATCATCCAGCGCATAATCGCCAGGGGCAATGTAAGTATTCCGCATCCGGCTAGCCGCCGCATAGGTATAGTTTTGGCGGCGGCCGCTGCCTGTACGAGGATGCCCAGTGCGAATGGAACCCGCGCGATCGGATAAGAAATTCTTGAGAATGCCATTTTCAATCAGCAGCGTGCGCTGGGCAGGCATTCCTTCATCATCCATATCAATTGTGCCGAAAGCATTATCCGTCAAGCCTTCATCCCAAGCCGTCAGACTTTCATGGGCAATTTTCTCCCCTTTCTTGTTGGCGAAGGGGGTGGTGTCGCGCTCAATCTGAGTGGTTTCTAGCAAATGACCGCAGGCCTCATGGAAAATTACGCCGCCAAACTCATTCGCCATGATGATTGGATACGTTCCCGACTCCACATAGTCGGCATAGAGCATTTGTCCAGAGGATTCTGCCACTTCATCTGCATCGGTGCTGTAGTCCCAACTGCGCAAAAATGCTGGATCGCCTGTGCTGCCTACTCGCTTGCTGATGGATGAACGATGGGAACCATCGGCACAGAGTAAGCTGTAGCCGACGGATTGATTCAGACGAATATCGCGGGCAAACACGCCATCGCTGGCGGCCACCAACACTTCTTGCCAATCCCGGAAATAAACTGCTCGGCGGGACTGCACATGGCTGGCTTTAGTGTTGAGGATGGCATTTGCCGCAAGCAGTACATCTCCCATCTCACTCATGGAGCTACAGTGGCTTAGCCATGTATCTTTTTGGCGCGCCGTGGCATAGTCGCGCATTAGCTCCAGGTTAATTTCGGGAATGAAGGCGTTGGGAGAGGGCATGGACAACCCTAAAATAGATAGCCCCTTTTCTAAAGCTGCTTTGAGTCCATTGAATGACAGATCGTTGGTGCTGACGTAGCAGTCAGACTTGCCCCGAAACACGCGCACCCCGGCTCCAGTGGATAGGCTGGGCGACAGGCTGGTAATCGCATCTTCTTCGGCTAAACAACTGATGTAGTTGACTCGCTCTAGGAAAAATTCAACAAAGTCGGCTCCGGCGGCTCGTCCTAATCCCAACAGAGTGGATAACGGGGCACGCCACGTTTCATCGAAGCGATCGCTGGCTGAGTGGTAGTCCAGCGTAGGTAATTCCTTGGAGCATAAAACCGATGCGCGACTAAGGCGCGATGTCAGGGTGCTAGATGGCATATCGTGCGTCCTTCGTTTGGGCAGTCCGTACCGAAACCTGTCCTGCTTGCTCTGAAAGCCGTTAGCAATCGCCCAATGGCTGAATTACCCAATGATTCAGAACTCGAACACAGGTGGATTGTATATAGAAATTTCAAGCTTTTTCAGTCTAACAAACTTAATCTGGATGAATCGCGGCAACTTTGAATCAACTGTTGATGGATTTTAGATGAAATGGATTTTGGATAAATCTGACTGTTGCTTCCATGCCGTAGTCGTGCTGAAGTCACGGAAAGTCATGGAAGCTAGGTCTAGCCCAACAGCGGCATTCTATGGGTGGTGGGTGGTGGGTGGTGGGTGAAAGATGCGTCAGCCGCTATCTAACCGATGTCCTGTCCGATCGCAACGCCAGCCATCCCATTCGGACAGTCTGTTCGATAAGCTTAGAATACGAGAACAGCGCAGTAACGCGGCAGGTCAGGAATCAGGAGGATTACGACGGTATGGTACAGTACGCGGCAGAGCAGCAACCCAGCACAATCCAGCGGGTACTTAATCGACAGCGCGAGTTTTTTAATTCAGGGCAAACCAAAAACCTATCTTTTCGCCTCCAGCGACTCAAGGCGCTGCGCCAAGCGGTTATTGACTGGCAGCAGCGAATTCTGGATGCGCTGTATGCCGATCTGAGAAAATCTGAATTTGAAGCGTATGCCACGGAAATTGGCGTTGTTCGAGAAATCGACTATGCGATTAAGCATCTAAAACAGTGGGCTAAGCCAGCGCGCGTGTCGCCGTCTCTAACTCTGTTTCCGTCTAGCGCCAAAATTGTACCGGAACCGCTGGGGGTCGTGCTGATTATTTCGCCCTGGAATTATCCGTTTCAACTGATGATTTCGCCATTGGTGGGGGCGATCGCGGCGGGCAACTGCGCCATTTTGAAGCCGTCTGAAATTGCTCCCCAAACATCGCAGGTGGTCGCTGAACTAATTCAAGCTACCTTTGACCCGAGCTACATCACAGTGGTTGAAGGCGGTGTCGAAACCAGTCAAGCGCTGTTGGCAGAACCCTACGACCATATCTTTTTTACGGGAGGGACGGCGATCGGGCGAATTGTGATGGAAGCGGCTGCTAAGCATCTCACGCCGATTACTCTGGAGCTTGGGGGTAAAAGTCCCTGCATTGTGGATGCAGATATTCGTTTGGAACACGCGGTACGGCGCATCCTGTGGGGCAAATTTCTAAATGCTGGGCAAACCTGCATTGCGCCGGATTATCTACTGGTACATGAGTCGCTGAAACCAGCTCTCACGGCGGCGATGGTGACGACTTTGAAAGAGTTCTATGGCAATCAACCGGCGGACAGCCCGGATTATTCCCGTATGGTGAGCGATCGCCATTTTCAGCGCGTCAGTCGGCTGTTGAACTCTGGCAATATCATTGTTGGGGGTGAGACGGATGCTGGCGATCGCTACATTGCTCCTACCCTTTTGGATAATGTATCGCCAGATGATCCGGTGATGCAGGAGGAGATTTTTGGGCCCATCTTGCCTATTCTGACCTACCAAGACCTGGATGAAGCGATCGCCTTTGTGAACGCGCGTCCCAAACCGCTGGCGCTGTATATCTTTTCCCGCAATGATGCAGTTCAGCAGCGTGTCATTGATGCGACTTCATCAGGTACGGTGTGCGTCAACGATACGGTCATGCAGGTTGGCGTTTCCGACTTACCCTTTGGGGGCGTTGGGCAGAGCGGTATGGGCAGCTATCACGGCAAAGCAGGGTTTGATACTTTTTCTCACCATAAAAGTGTGTTGATCACATCTTTCTGGCTAGATCTAAAGTGGCGCTATGCGCCCTATGCTGGCAAGTTGGATGTGTTGAAAAAGGTGATTGGTGGGTAGTGGCATGGGGTTCTAGCGATCGCTATAGCGTTCTACTTGCCAAGGATTACCGCGACGATGATAGCCATTTTGTTCCCAAAATCCCAACGCTTCCTCAGAGAGGAACGCTAAGCCGTTAATCCACTTGGCACTTTTCCAGGCATACAGATGGGGAACCACGAGCCGCAGCGGGCCGCCATGGTCAGGCGGCAATGGCTCATTAAACAAGGTGTGGGCAAAAAAGTTTTCTGTCCGCGCAAAGTCAGCCATTGCAATGTTGGTCGTGTACCCCCCGTAGCAATGACCCATGATGTGAGCGGCATTGGGGTCAATGGCGATCGCGTCCATAAAATCAGTGACGCGCACCCCGCGCCATTTCACATCTAGCTTTGACCAAGTGGTGACGCAGTGAAAATCTGCCGTAAATTCAGCCTGGGGCATTGCCATGATGTCATCCCAGCGAAATGTTCTGGGGGAGACGAGTCCCCACACCTTCAGTTCCCATTGGTCAAGCTGAATGTCTGGTGTCGAACCGTAGGTGAGTACTGGAAAACCTTTGGCAAGGTGCTGCCCTGGGGGGACGCGATCGCCTAGGGATGGGTCGGGTTTCTGAAAAAATTTGCCTGCCATGTTAAGCCTGTAGGATTGAATACTGGATTCAATGATCTGTTATTAGCCTAGGCAGAATCATCCTGATCGGCAAGTTTAGGGGTTCAAAATGCCGGATCTATTAAAAAACGAGGCTCAGTGAACCCCGTTTTCTCAAGTAATTGCTTTTTAATGGCTCTGTGAAGGGTTGCCCGATAACGGCGCGATCGCTCACCAATGCAATCTAGCTCTCGTCTCAAGATGGCAGTTTCCATCATCGACATAAACCGGTGCGGTGGTATTCATTTAAAAATTTTGGGCGATGTGTGCAATGCTCACGCCACTCAAAATATTTACTGACAGAGGACTACCCCGATGCGATCGCAGAGGGTCAACCGCCGTGAAAAACCATCAAGCACGACAAGTCGCTACGAGGTGCCAAAGATGCTACTCCTCGTCATCCTCGTCTTCGTCATCTTCAGGGTAATAGAATCCTTGCGCCCGTCCGGTCAAGACTGACTTGCCTAGCGAAAGAGCACGTTGCGCTTGCTTTTCCGCCTTGCGCTTCCACGTTGCTCTCCGCATACTGCGTTTTGATTTAGACGTTTTCTTCTTTGGAACCGCCATGGCTAAGTATGCCGAATTTTTTTCACAACCTTTCAACTATACATGGTTGTTGCAGAAACTTGCAATAACCTGTCGCAATCTTGAATTTGCGATCGCCGCTACCCTGCAACTCGTAAAGCGGGTGGGGGGAATCGAACCCCCATCATTAGCTTGGAAGGCTAAGGTTTTACCACTAAACTACACCCGCATAGCTTTCCCAAAATAGCACACTTCAACAGGTTGCGCTCTAGTGATTCTCAGTGGCTGTCGCTCTCCTTTCGCTTGTCTGTCCGGCTATCAGGTACGCATACATCCTGAAACTCTTTTGGTTAATGCTTTTCCCACCCTGCGGGAAGGACAAAGCTCTACATCTCCCAACTCCCTCTTCCAGCGCTACCCTTTGCGCGAAAGTCGCCAGACCGCTTCATCACCGCTGTCCTTCAACTATCTGGTTTTAGAACGCACTTTAGAACACAGGAATAGAAAGTTCAGTCACTTCTGAGTAACGGACATAGCACTGATCAGAACGCTTAGGGATGCTTTGATGGCTTGGCCATCTCACAAAAATTCCATGTCCTAAACAAAATGGCTGCTGCCACACTGCTAGGGCTGTTGGGAGAAGCTTGTCCTGAGCTTGTCGAAGGGGGGCTGAGAGATAAGGGCAATGGCAGAATCTGCAAACATGGCAGGCTCCCCGATTCAAGCTTACCAATCGCTTATTGCCCCGACTGTTCTAGCCGCTGCTGCCATTCCGCATCAATTTTGGCAGAGTTATCGGCTTCCTGCTCCAATAGATCCTGCTCAGTGGTGTATGCCAAATTGTCGCGGTTCACAACGGTTTGGTTGGCAAATTGCTGAGCATAGGCTAGTTTGCTTTGGAGGCGAGGCGCACGCTCGTTGAGCAATACTGCTTGATTCTGGCGCATTTCATTGCGCTGTTCGACCGTGCGGTTGCGCCCTTTCAACCAGAAATAGCGAACCAGCGGCACTCCCAGAAAAGCCGCACCGTAGGCAAACAGGAAGGGGAACAAGACATCCACAAAGGCAACTAGCCCGCCCAGTTCAGCGACAAGGGCCTGATCCTGAAGTAATGCTGCCAGTACGATCGCCAACACAAAGTTAAGCGCACCCAACCCAGCCGCCATCGTAAGCTGCCCTTGGCTGGCTTTGCTAAATTCCCACTTGGCTTCTTTCAGATAAGAGGCGACCGATTTTGTCCCTTGCTCAGCCGCTGTCACTTGCAGTTCTGGGAAGTGATATACAATTTCGCCATCAGGACTGACCTGCGGCCGTCCATTAAAGCGGGTTAGCACAGGCAGCATGTAGTTTTCATATTCTCGGTCATAACCTTCGCCCAAATCGTCTAGGTATGGGGCAATTTGTTCGGCGATGACCGCTCCGCGATTGTTGCGAATGACTGTGGCGATCGCCTGCCATCGCTGTTCTTCCAGATTAACGTTAGGATCTCCGTCTCCAAACAGGAACGAAAAAACCGCCTCCAAGAAGTTCATGCCATCCTCATCCCCAGAACGCTGCCGCTGAGGACGACCGGGCCGCGCCGAACGCGATTGAGAATAGTATCGACCGCGGTTATAGTTGGGGCTAAAGAACCAAAATAAATCTGGGAAATAAAAGATGCGGAACGGCAGCATAATCAGTCCGCCCGATCCGCCGCGACGGTTGTTGTTGCTCTCGCCATCGCGATTGGAAAAGAGCAGCGCCGTCACGATGATGAGAATGGCGATCGCAATCAGAATTAGCGATACGATCAGCAAAATCCCGAAAGACACGCGAATCAAGTAAAAAACTGTTTCCCAAATCTTGCTGAGAAGCTCTTTAGCCCGCAGTCGCCAATATTTGTTGCGAAGTACCGTCCGAAAATTTTGCGGAAACTGATAGGCAATTTCACCCGCCTCCGACACCTGCAAATTGCCGCCTGTTTCCGATGCCAGCGCTAATAGTCCCCGCTCTGCCGTGCTGATTTCAATCCCTGCTTGCGAGGCTACATCACCAACCGTGGCGCGATAGTCGAGTTTTTCAACCGCCTGCATGACAGCAGTATCCAAAGCCATGCGCGTTCCCCTTGCTACCATTGTTGTCTATCCACTCCGATACGTCATAGCCAGCAACGCTGTAGCCAATGTCGCATCAGGTGCGTCTTCAATCACTGTATCAGCCATGAAGGATTGCGATCGCTCCACGGCTGCCAGACCATCTCTAGTATAGAAGCCTCATTTTCAGATGCAGAGGGCAGAAGGTTAGATGAATCGGTGAGGAGAACCGCCCTTGTAAGGCCAGAAGTGATTTAACGATTTTGGGTAGTGGCATTCATGTACGGAAACCGCTCATACAGCAGTAACCGTTTTTCATAGAACATGACAATTTTCGAGGGATGGCGGAGCCACCCCTC
>CAYSIR010000051.1:0-20297 GCA_964431105.1 uncultured Leptolyngbya sp.
CTCCCAAGATTGGGAGAGGGATTTAGGGTGAGGGCGTAAAGGTGACATGCACCCATGCGGGACTGACTCAATTAGGTCTATTGCACCGGGTCATGTAGCGCTAGGCAAGAAGCTTATGTCCTAAACCAAATGGCTACTGCCATACAATGGGTGAGAAATTATTGCGTTGGGCATACAAGGTTATCCATCCCCTATCCATCCCCTATCCATCCCCCGATCGCAGCAAATCTGCGGCTAAATGGGCAATTGCACGGGCTGCGCCCGATGAGCCTCGCACAGTGCGCAACTGCTGGCGCATCGCGTCAAGCTGTTCAGGATGGCTGAGATAGTGTAGGGCTAAGTCAGCAACCTGCTGGGGGTGGAGTGTCCCGATTAGTTCGGGAACGATCGCCTTGCCAGCCCAAATGTTTGGCCATGCCAATAGCCGCGACTGTCGTAAAAACTGACGGTTAATGAATTTGGCGAAGAGGGTTCCGATTCCCGGTAAATTGGCCAGCAATCCTGGAATGCCATCCCAGGCTCGCATTGCTTCAAGCTGCTGGGTTGGCAGCAAGACAATCATAGGAATCGCTAAAGCTCCGAGTTCGGCCGTATTTGCGCCAATTGTGGTGAGACAAAGCCGACACTGCGCTAGGCGATCGTAGGCTGGAAAGGGTTGATGCAGTTCGATCTGCAATCCATCGCGGGTGCAGAGTGAGGCTGGGCGATCGCGGGTTGGGGGCTGTAGGATAGCGCCATCGAATTCAAAATAGCGGGCGATCGCATTTTGCGCAGGATCGGCAAATGTTGAGAGCGTGTTTAAATCCAGCGTTGGCGCAACGGGAATGACAAATCGAGCCTGGGGGCGCTGAGCCGCCAGGCGCTGGGCAACGGCTAAGCATAACGGCACGCCTTGGGCCAGTTTGGCTGGCTTGGAACCGGGCAGCAGGCCAATCCACTCTGCAGAGGTGTCTGTGGTAGCCGCACTGGCTTCTGCCATCAAGTCACCCACTACCGTAAACTTGGGCTGATGCTGAACCGGGGCGCGATCGCGCAACTCTGCTTTCATGACGGCAAAGCGATCGATCCAGCGATGCCAACGGGTTTCCCACTCCCCATAAACTAGGGTTTTGTATCCCAGTCGCCGGCCTAGGATGACTGGAAAGATTTGGTCGCCGCCCAAAAAGATGATCACGCCGCGATCGCGCCAGTCCCAATGGTCAGCCGTTTTCCCCCAAAGTAGAAACGGGAAGAACGATTCAGCAGGCTGCACCCGATCCACTTCAGCATACCGCTGAGCGATCGCACTTTCTTGACCCGTCGCGTTGGCGCAGGGAGACAGGACAACTGAGATGCGCAGTTGGCGGCGATCGTCACCCAATACCTGCCGCAATGCCTGCACAACAGGGCGCACCCAGGTCGTCACTTCACCGGGCCCATTGGACAAAATTAAAATATCGATACCGTCATTCATCGTTTTATTGTCCTGTAAAAGGGCGATCGCAGCGGCTCCGTTCAACGGTAGGCTGCCCGCAAACAGAGCTATTCAATCATATTGCCGAACTGGTAGTCCTCTATTGGTAAGGATTTTGGATGGTGTAGGCGTTGCCCGCACCACCTAAAATCCTTGCATGAATACCACTACCGCCGCACTTACGCCCGGTTAGCGTGATGACGGTTGAAACATGGCAGAATCGCCTAGGATTGATCTGAGTACTTACACACACGGTTATGCAGTTCATCGATCAGGCACAAATTGAAGTGAAAGCGGGCGACGGTGGCGATGGCATGGCGTCCTTTCGTCGCGAAAAATATGTTCCGGCCGGCGGGCCGTCTGGCGGTAATGGCGGTCAGGGTGGCTCGGTTATTTTAGTTGCCGATGAGAACCTGCAAACGCTGCTAGATTTTAGGTATGCCCATATTTTTAAGGCAGACAATGGGCAACGGGGCGGCTCAAAAAATAAGACCGGTGCCAATGGTCGCGATCGCCTGATTGACGTTCCCTGCGGCACATTAGTCATAGATGCCGAAACACGAGAAGTGCTGGGCGATTTGGTACGGCACGGACAGCAGCTATGCGTTGCCCACGGTGGTAAAGGTGGGCTGGGCAACCGACACTTTCTGAGCAACCGCAACCGCGCCCCGGAACACAGTTTGCCAGGGCTGCTCGGTGAACATCGTATCCTTAGCTTGGAGCTAAAATTGCTGGCGGAGGTAGGGATTATTGGTTTGCCCAATGCGGGTAAGTCAACCTTAATTTCGGCACTATCGGCAGCCCGCCCCAAAGTAGCGGATTATCCGTTTACAACGCTGGTTCCTAATTTGGGTGTGGTGCGCAAACCAACCGGCGATGGCACTGTATTTGCGGACATTCCAGGACTGATTGAGGGGGCACACACTGGCGCAGGGTTAGGACATGAGTTTTTGCGCCACATTGAACGGACGCGGCTGCTGCTGCACGTTGTTGATGTAACCGCAGATGACCCGATCGCAGATTTTCAGACTATTCAGGCTGAGCTAGATGCCTATGGTCATGGGCTGGGCGATCGCCCCCAGATTATTGCATTGAATAAGCTCGACGCTGTAGGCTTTGCAGAAACGGATGAGGGTGCAGAACGGATAGATGCGATCGCCCAGGCATTACGTCCCTACAGTGTCTATCCAATTTACCCTATTTCTGCCGTAACTCGATTAGGGTTGGATGCACTCACCAATCAGGTTTGGGATGTTTTAGATACATTGCCTGACCCGTGGTCGCCTGACCCGGTCGAGGCAGAGCTAGCCGCTAACGAGTTTCATATAGCAATCCTAAATGAGTTGTGAAGTGAGAATGGTTGTTGTGAGAAGGATTCTTGCGGAATCCTTCTCACAATCCAAATAGGATTGCTATATTCCAGTCGGGTAAGCTTAGCTGTCGTTGAACTAGCATTTTAGCTGACCATACAAGTTTAGGTCTGTAACCGGGGATGCTCCATGGCAAAGATTTCTGAAATAGTGATATTCCTGGAAGGATTCTGGGTGATGTCGTCGCCCACATTACCAGAAATCCTGACCCATCAAGGACTAGCGATGGCTGAGTCAGAGTTTAGCTAAATTGATCAATCAATGCGAACCCATTCAGCTTAGCTGGAAGCGCTCGTATAAAACCGCAGGGCAAATCGCCAGAATTTTCCTGAAACTAGGAATAGCGCGATCGCCAATCCCATTGATGCTGCTAGCCAGATCCATTCCACACGACCAAGAATCATTTGCGCAGGAATAGTAGTGAGGAAAGCGACTGGAATGATAAAGGTAAAAAAGAAACGATAAGTAGCTGGATACGCGATCATCGGAAACCGTCCCGCTTCTAGGAATCCGCGCAATACTTCAGTAACATTATAAATTTTGACAAACCAAATACTCGTTGCGCCCAGCATAAACCATAGACTGTAGAGGCTTAGGAAGCCTAGCGCAATGGGCAGGATGCCAGAAACATAGGCGATCGCAGGCAAACCCAACTGAACTCCGGCATAGCCGATCAGTCCCGCACCAAAGAGTAAGTCTGGGATGCCCCAGGGCGAGATGGTTCGGGTCGATAGCCAAAATTGAGAGCTGATAGGCTTCAATAAAATAAAATCTAGGGTTCCGTCCTGGACGTGCTTGACGATGCGATTCAGGTTTGGAGCCAGAATTGTAGCTGAAAAACCTTGCAGCAACGTGAACACACCCAGTACAACTAGGGCCTCTTCCCAACTCCATCCTGAAAAGGTATAGTCCTGTCGATAGAACAGAAACAGCCCGAACAGGCTGCCAATCATTCCACCTAGGCTACTGAGGGCAGCGATCGCAAAGTTAATACGATACTCTAGCTCAGCCGCGATCGCCGCTCCCCAAAATAATTGCAGCACCTTTAGGTATTGTTGAAAGTGAGTCACTCTACTTGTTTATTACATGGGCTAACGGACTAAGAAATCTGTCGCTTCTTCTGTCCGACAGAACTGTATCTTAGCACTATCCTAAATCATCAATTGCTCTATCGTAGTAAGGATTTTTTAGGGTGCGGACTTGCCCATATCCTAAGAAATCTTTACATGACTACGCCTCAATCACCGAGTGTTGAGAAATAAGTCATTTCAATACGTTTTACAACAAAAGTGAAAGAGACATAGACTGAATTCTCAGCTTTCTGTGAGATAGTGGAGGTTGTCAGGGTAACTGTTGCGACCGAGTGTCTGCACAGCAGAGGGGTTGAGCCATTGTTCAGCCTGAAGTCAAGGCTCGAATCAGGAACAGTTCATCGGGTAGAGTCTTAGTTCTTAGGGGCTACGGATGGAAGAGCCAGGGTGCGTATAAATGATGCATGCCGTTCACGCTACTGAACGCTGGTAGGCAGAACGGCTGGGTGCCGATTGACCAAAACTTGGTGGTGTTCATGGGGAGATTTTTCAGGATCTAGGCTATGCCCACGCCGCAAAGAATCCGTATCATTAATGGACAATATCATCTTTAAATGAGATGCCGTTGTAGAAAATCATCATGTGCTATGCATGACCCGGTACGGTCTAAAGTGCTTGGAAATAGCGATCGCAATTTTAAGGACAGTTCGCAGGACTGCTAACAAACATATTCTAACCTATCTTACTCGCATTCGTGTAATCATTGACACCTATGATGAATTCATTTACCATCGTCAAAAGACCGAAAGCGGCTGAGGCTGCGATCGCTTGAGGTGTCGCCATTGCAGAGATTAGCACAGATGAGCTTTGTGAAGAGAATTCCTACAGAACGCTGGAGTACAATGACTCTAGCGCCGAGTATCAGAATAGCGTTACTTTACAAGCCTCATTTAGTACAAGCCTCAGTGAGGATGTTGGAGAGCGACTGTACAATCACAGCTCAATCACAATACAGTTAATGTTATTGATATTATCCTGTTCTGTCGCAATTCTCAATGATTGGTAAATATGGATAAGCTCTGTAAAACCTGGGGTGCAGGGATGCGTCTCATTCAATGGGATCGTTAGCCATTCTTAATGAATTGTGAATCTTGACTTGTGAACATCGATGGGCTTTGTGAAAGAAATTGTGTAAGATTCGTCTCACAATTCGTCTCACAAATTTAAAATCGGAATAGTGCATCAACAACGAGTGTTTGGACTGAACTGCATGGTAAGGAGTAGCCACAGATATGGCTGCATCAGTCTTTGTTGACCAGTCAAGAGGTTGTTAACATCAAGCATGGATGCATCGCGTTCAGTGAATAACGTTTTATGGGGGAGTCAGAAATCCCCACATCACATGGATGGGACATTACAGCACGCGGCGGATGACTGGGTAATGTTGGCAGCTCAAATTAGCCAATGCCCGATTGCACTAATTGGAGTATTCGAGGGGGATGATCAGTGGTTTCTAGCCACCTATGGTCATTGCCTGCCGACGGTTGCTCGCCCCCACAGTCCTGATTTGCAGCTAGCCGTCTGGCCGCCACCGCCGATATGCATAATCCCCGATCTAGCGGCGGCGATCGCTCAAGGACAGTTATCGCCTGCGATCGCCCAGCATCCCCTCATTGCCCAAACTCCGTCTATGCAATTCTATGCGGCGGTTCCGCTCTGCACAAGGATGGGACAGGTCATCGGTGCGCTATCGGTCTGGCATCCCCATTCTCATCAGTTGACTACAGACCAACAGCAAGGGCTGCAAGCGATCGCTCGCCAAGCGGCTCCCCACCTCGAACCCCTACTGCCCGCTGAGCAACCCTCTCCCCCAGTAGAATTACCCATCGCCACCCAGGCCCAACTGCTAGATTTAGCGAACGATGCGATTTTAGCGCTAGACCTGCGGGGGCGGATTACGTTTTGGAATCGAGGGGCAGAAGACCTCTATGGTTGGAATAAGTTAGAAGCTTTGGGTCAAGACCATTATGCACTGTTGCAACCGATGACAGAGCGATCGCTAGATGACATTCAACAGCAATGTTACGATGAAGGACGATGGGAAGGCTTAATTGTGCATTCAACTCGCGACAATCAACGCATTGCCATCAGCAGCCATTGGACACTCCAGCGCACTGAAGAGGGTCAGCCCAGCTTGATTTTACAGATCAATGCCCCCATTCGTAACTACTGCGACCTTGATGGTGTGGTGCAAGAGGAGAGCGATCGCCTCAATTACCACAGCACCGAATTATATAATTATTTACCGGATGGATTTATTGCTGTGGATCAACAGTGGCGGATTCAGCAATTTAACGTGCGGGCTGAGCAGTTGTTTTGTTGCGATCGCGTCCATGTACTGAGGCGTTCTCTGTGGAATGCCTTACCTGATATGGCTGACTCGCTAGTTGAGCAGGAGTGCCGACGGGCCGTGAGTCAGTCCGTTGAGGTAAAATTTGAGTCTACTTGTTCGACCTATGGGCTAGTTCTGGAAATTACGGCTCGACCCCACCAGAGTGGGTTATTTATCTATGCAAGGGATGTCACCGTTCACCGTAAGACCCTAGCTTCACTGCTAGAATATACCCGACTGTCTCATCTCAATACGGCTGTCAGTCAAGTCTTATCTCAGGCAGGAACATTATCTGAAACGTTGAATGACTGTGTAAATGTGATTGTGAATGGGCTGGATGAAATTTCTCTAGCTCGCATTTGGTTATTTGACTTAGAAACTGAGGTTCTGACGCTGCAAGCGATGGCAGGCACGCCACCGTTGGTGGATGATGTACCCAAGCGCACATCCCTTGGCATTTCAATTGTGGGGGTCATCGCCCAAACGCGCCAGCCTTATTTAACAAATCAGGTTGGCAGTGATGTATGTTTGGGAATGCAAGACTGGGCGGCTGAAGCCCATCTCAAGGCATTTGTGGGATACCCGCTAGTGGTCAACGATCGCCTGATTGGAGTCGTGACGTTACTTAGCCAGGCTCCCATTGAAACCGGAACATACGCTACATTACAGTGGATTTTCAATAGTATGGCGATCGCGATCGATCGTAGTATGGCCCGAGCCGAACTGCTGAGCCGACGAGAAGCGCTACTGTTTCGTTTAGCCAGCCAGATTCGCAATTCGCTAGATATTGATCAGATTCTAGCCGTTGCCGTTCAGGAAACTCGCCATATCCTACAGATTGATGGCTGTCACTTTTTCTGGTGTTCCAGAGAAAAAACAGAACATATTGATCAATTACCTGAATTATCTGTGACCCATGAATCAATTCAGGAAGGGCTACCAAGCTTACTTGGAGATTGCCCGCTGCCACTAGCAAAATCACTGTTAAAACAGATTCTTAAGTTAGAGATTATCCGATTGACTCAGGCGGATGAAGCGGCTCGCACCAGTCCAGCTCTGCAACGCTGGATGCAGTCGTTGGGGGTTGAGTCATTTCTGCTGATTCCCATTGAGACTCATGCTGGACAGCTCGGTGCGATCGCCTGTAGCCATTGTCGTTCACCGCGCCACTGGACAGATACCGAAGTCGAGCTGCTGGAGGCTGTCACCAATCAGTTGGCGATCGCCATTGATCAAGCCGAACTCTTTGCCGAAACCAGTGCTGCTGCTGCCGCTGCCCAAGCCCAAGCCGAACAACTGAGCCAAACGCTACACACCCTGAAGCAAACCCAAGCTAAAATGGTGCAGAGTGAAAAAATGTCAAGTCTGGGTCAGCTTGTGGCTGGTATTGCCCATGAAATCAATAATCCAGTTGGATTTGTGAGCGGAAATTTAACCTATGCCGAGAATTATTTTCGGGATTTAACGACGCTGCTGCGTCTGTATCAAGTTTATTATCCTAACCCGCCCGAAGAAATTAAAAATTGCATTCGTGCAATCGAATTAGATTTTTTACTCAATGATTATGCTAATTTACTGTCATCGATGAAGATGGGCACCGATCGCATCTCAAAAATTGTGCAATCGCTTCGCAATTTTTCTCGGTTAGACGAAGCCGATCGCAAACCTGTCAATATTCATGACGGCATTGAAAACACCTTGTTAATTTTGCAAAGCCGCCTCAAGCCCTGTCCCCAGCATCAGGGGATTACCGTAGTGAAGGAATATGGCGATTTACCGATGGTAGTCTGCCATGCTAGTCAACTGAATCAGGTATTTTTGAATATTATTAGCAATGCGATTGATGCGATCGAATACCAGGATGCCCCTCGCATTTTGACGATTACGACCCATCAAAGCCGTCCTCCCTCTGGAAATAATGGGATTGATGTCGATACAACGACTCCCTGGGTGACCATTCGTATTCGGGATAATGGGATGGGAATGTCAGACATTGTACGCCAAAAAATCTTTGATCCGTTTTACACAACGAAGCCTGTCGGTAAAGGAACCGGATTAGGATTATCCATTAGTCATCAAATTATTGTAGAAAATCATCACGGATGGCTGAGTTGTGAATCAACACCAGCGGAAGGAACCGAGTTTGTAATTGAATTACCCGTTGGAACTGAAAGATAAGCGATCGGCATATCACAATCACAAGGTAAATTGATGATGGTGGAGTCAATGTTCTCCCATGCAGAATTCTCCCATGCAGAAATGGTCGGGTAAACAGGGGGCTGTGCCATAAACTCACTGACCGATATAGCAATCCTAAATGAGTTGTGAAGTGAGAATGTTTGTTGTGAGAAGGATTCCTGCGGAATCCTTCTCACAATCCAAATAGGATTGCTATAGCTGATAGTTCAAGGTAGGAGTTGGGTACACTCTTCCGTAGAATGGCGTATCCTGCTTAGCTGCTCAACATCAAAACGGGACAGAGGCGTTAGGCCCGGCTTCTTTGTCTTCATTTTGGCGGCAATGCATGACGCAAACGGTGCCAAGCTTCCTGCTTCAAGATGATTCTATTCGATCGCCCAATTCGCAATAGCTGAACGTAGGAAATAGGGAGCGAGTCAAAATCCCAGTCGAATTACTTATTTAATAATCAACAGGTAAAACAGTATGGTATCGGCTATTGTTGGAATCACAAAATTCATCTTCTACAGTGCTGTATTTCTCACGCCAGTTCTGGGCGTCTGGCTAATTTCGTCCTTGGTCGCCTACACTAACGGGCCAGTCTGGATTTCGATCGCATCTGGCATCTTATTTTTTCCACTGCTGCCAATTTTATGGGATTGCTGGAGCTACCGTTCCTCTCGCCGTGCAATTTTGACCTGGGGCGATCGCATCACATTACGCACATTGGTGCTGAACCTCACCTTCATTAGCCTACTGTTAGCACTGAAACCAGAAACTGCATTCCTTGCCTTATCGACGCGGGGCGATTGGATGCTGGATGGGCAACAGGGGCAACCGATCGAGTGGGTGCGGCGATCGCTCTTTACCACGGCAGAGGGTCTAGAATGGCTGCATAGCGTAGCTCGCCAAAATCCCTATCGTCGCACAGAACAGTCAGTTCCCGTATTGGTGAATCCAACCCCGACTCCATCAGCATCTCAAGCTGCCACGGGATGGCCGTGGACAGGCAGCGGACTGCATCCCGCCGTTGCAACTATGCCGCCCCAAGTCGAAACCTCTATTACATCGGTTGCACAGTATATTGCAGAGCAAGAATCCGATCCATTCCTGCGAGTTAAGGCGCTGCATGATTATGTGGCTGACCGCATTGCCTACGATGCGGTTTCTTATCAAGCTGGACTGTATCCTCCCCAAGATGCCGAAACTGTCTTTCGCACTCATAAGGCCGTTTGTGCCGGATATTCTCAACTTTTGGAAGCATTGGGGAAAGCGATCGGAATCCAGATTCTTTACATTACTGGCGACTCACGCACCTCCAACGGCGATATTTCTGGACAAGGGCACGCTTGGAACGCTGTAAAAATTAACAATGACTGGTATTTAATTGATGCAACCTGGGATAGCGGGTATGTCCAGGGATCACAATTCATCAAAGAGTACAAGACCAGTTACTTATTTCCACCCCCCTCCGTGATGATTCTCAGCCATTTTCCTGATGATCCGTCCTGGCAATTGCTTCGTCAGCCGATCGCAATGGGTGAGTTTTTGCGCCAGCCAATGTTGCGCCCTACATTTTTTGCAGAAGGACTAGAACTTATCTCACCAACGCGATCGCAATCAGACGTAACCGAAAACGCAGTCATCCAATTAAACAACCCTCAACAACGCTGGCTGACCGCCTCTTACGAACGTAAGGGACATTCAGAATCCAACCGATGTTATGATGCTCCGAGTCAATCGCCGACGATCACCTGTCAGCTACCGGGGGCCGGAACCTATCATATTCGTTTATTTAGCGGTGATGGACCATCCGGCAGCTATGCCTATGTTGGACAGCTTGAGTTTAACCGCCGCTAGTGCCTATGACTTCATCCAGTTATTTTACTCGCATTTGCACTCAGTTCCATGATGAACTTGAACGCCAGCGTCGGGAATGGATCACCTTTGCGATCGTATCAAATCTGCTCATTATCCCGCTGGCACTGACCATCATTGTGTGGATTATTACCCTCATTTCAGTAGTCTTACTTGGAACCAGCCTCAGTTGGGCTGGCTTTCTGGCGAGATTAAATGGATTGTTTGGGCTGTTGATTGGTCTAGTGCTGTGCCTTCCCAACCATGATCGCCGCTGGGATCGTCAGACGTTTACTGATATTGGCATGGTTCTGGGAATATATCTATTCCTAATTTTGATGTCTAGCGTTGGTTGGCTCTCTGCCCATGCTCCTAGTTTTGCGGCTGCGTATCTCATCACTGCGATCGCCTTACTTGCAGCCCTCGGTAGATTATACTCGCCCCACGAAAGCCATTTTTATCCATTACAAGATTATCAAACCCGCGCTAATTTAATTCAGTGGAATAACCCGTTTACCCTTGCAGATGATGTTGATCGGGTTCGTGCTAGCGCCAGTATTGGATTCGCTAGTGGGCGGATGATTCTTGGCACCGTGATTTCATTGGTGAACATTATTTTAGAGTCTTACGCCACCATGTTCAGCTATGCATGGCTATGGACTGGATTATCTAAACAGGAAGAAACCTTAGCTGTACACTTGCTGATGGCTTTGAGTCAACGCGATGAGGAGCAGGCAAAGAGGGTACTGGTTAGGGCAGGCAGAAAAATGAGCAGTCGTGTATTTATGATTCTGAATAAGATGCGGTTGGTCTATATTGCTCAGGATAGGCTGATGCTGGACTCGGCTGGCGAAAAACTGCTGCGCTAGCGATCGCCTGATTCCGGGGATGAATGTAGAGTTGGATAAATGGAAACGTTGTTCCAATTCATCCTGCCACAGCAGGAGTGGTATTCATGTCAGGGCTTTGGGGGGTGTAGGCGTTGTCCACACCACCCAAAACCTGACCAATAGAGGACTACTGCAGTAGCATACTTGGAGCATGGGAGGTTCTGAGGAGCGGCTCTGCCGCCTCTCACAAACGTCTTAAGCTACCTGCTTAGCGATATATTCAACACCACCCAAAGTCTTATATAGCAATCCTAAATGAGTTGTGAAGTGAGAATGGTTGTTGTGAGAAGGATTCCTGCGGAATCCTTCTCACAATCCAAATAGGATTGCTATATAGCTGAGTCATTTGAAAAGCAAAAGGGGAGTGGAAGATGAGTGCCAATTGGTAAACGCGAGATGCAGCGTTTGTCTGTTTCCTAATATTGAATTTCAGAACCACGACATTTATAGTAGAACAAAAGTGCGAGGCAGAATCGGTATGGATCAGGCAAAGCAGTTAATCATGATGGCAGAGGATGAGCTGACGCAATACAGCACCGAAGCCCGCAAGATTGAAAAATTACGTCCCAAATTTGGTTTGACTGTTCCCTATCCAAAACAGGCCACTGTGCGAGCCGCGATCGCAGAGCAACTTCCAGATAATCCAATTGCCGTTATTGTTGAGCGTAACCGTCAGATGGTTGCTCTGCCGTTCTGGGGCATCGGCGGGCTGGGGCTGCTCTTCGGCATTTCCTTTCAACAACCGCTAGATTTCTTAGCAACCGGCATTGGGTTCTACCTTGCATTTAGGGTTCAAAAGTGGGGATGGGAGCTAGAAGCAAAACGCTTAGCCATCAAAACGCTGGATGCGATTGATACCGACATTCAGGCAGCGCGATCGCAAAATGCTACCGCAGACTGACGCTCTCAGGCATCGTCATGTCAGGGCAGTGAGCCAATTCGATAACCTGCTGCCCATCCACCAGTGCAGACCAGACATTTACCACAGTTTACCAAAGAGGCGATGCGGGAATGCACTGTTCATCACCAATAACCCCAGAGAGAAATGCGCCGCCTCAATGTCCTACCTAGTCATCCCTAAGCGCCAGCAGCTTCTCATCTAGGGTTTGCAAATACTCTTGAGTGGCATCATCTGATAGCAGCCCTTGCCGTCGGGCATCGTTGATCGCGCCTTTTTCAGCTAAGTAAAGCCGACGTAGAGTGCTGTCAAGGTAGCCTTGCTTATCTAGAGAAGCGATGCTGCCAGCCATGCGATGATTATATAAGTCGCGGAGTTCTTGTTCAGAAGCGGCAATGCGGGCTTGATAAGTCGCGAACAGTTCTTCATACAGTGACTTGGATAGGCTGCCAAACTGCAACAGATGCCGGAGTTCTTCTTGGGCGGCTTTGGCTGAAATCATGTTCAGTCGAAGGGCTTCGAGGCGTTGCCGCACGGCTGAAGATGGGGATAAGCGCAGTCGTTTGACAAGCCACGGCAGACTTAACCCCTGCCCGACTAATGACACTAAGACGGTGCTGAAAATCAGTGTAATCACCTCAGCGCGACCGGGCAACGTGGGGGGCAAGCTGAGGGCAAGCGCCATTGATAACGAACCTTTGACGTTGCCAATGATCAATACGTGCTGCCAGCGCAGAGGCAGGGGGCGATCGCCAAATCGTAGTAAAAACAATAGGGGATAAATAGATAAGATGCGCCCAATCTGATACGCTAAAACCGCCAAAAGCGCCGCAGGAATAGTAGTGAGCAGCATCGTCGGTTCGACCTCAATACCCACCAGTAAAAAAATGAATGTATTGACACCAAACCCAGCATATTCCCAAAAGTTTAGCAGCGTTACACGGGATGAAGCAGAGGTGCGGCGGAAGCCTAAATGACCAATCACCAGCCCTGCAATCACGACAGCGATCGCACTCGATACCCCCAAGATTTGACCAATCTGAAACGTCCCCAGCGAAACCGCCACCGTCAGCAAAACATTGCTGAGGGCATCATCCAACTGACGAAACAAGCCAACACATAAGTAACCCAACCCAACCCCTAACGCACCACCGCCAACAAAAGCAATGATAATTTGCTGCACCCCGGCAGCGAACGTGAATGAGCCTTGTACATGGATAGTTGCAATTAAGCTCAGCAGCACAAGTGCAATCCCATCATTAAATAAACTTTCGCCTTCGACGATAGTCGTCAGTCGGGCAGGCACGGGCACACTTCTAAATGCCACAATAACCGAAACAGTATCTGTAATGGTTAGGATTACGCCTACAGCGGCTGCCGTAATCCACGCCAAATTCAGCCCTATTTGCAACAGTGTCGCCGTAATAGCTGCCGACAGCACAACCCCCGGCCCAGCCAGCAGGATAATTGGCTTGAGGGTGCTGCGGAGGCGGCTGATGTCAGTATTAACGGACGCCTCAAAAATTAGAATCGGCAGAAACAGATTCAAAATGACATCAGCATTAAGACCCACGGCAGCCGGTAGTGCCTGTTTCGTGATCGCCAACCCCGCTAGCACTAAACCGACCACATAAGGAATGCGAAGCCGCCGGGTTACCAGCGCCACCGCAGTTGCCACCAGCAACAAAACAATCAGGGTGCTAATTAGCTCCGCAACGTCTCCGGTTGGTAGCTTCAGATCTGAATTGAGTGGAGCGGCGTTAACCGTTGTTGCCAGAAAAGCGAGAACCATGGCATCACCATCCCAATCTAAAGAACCTGTCACATTCTAGAGGGATGCAGCGGTTTTGGTGTAAGTGATAGGCATTGCCGACAGCGCCTCTACACAACTGAAATCCGGGTTTGATAGAAAGGTTCCACCGGGCCACCCACCACCATCGCACCCACCGGAGCCGCAGCTTGCTGAAAGCGAGAATCTAGATGAGAGTTTTCATGATCCCAAACGGACTGCCAAACGCCATGCATTAGATACGCCCGCAAATCACCATCGGGAAATGCATTTCTTAGAATTTCGGTGCTGACCGCTTTGCGATAGTAGCGGTTATCGGCGGCTCCAGGCTGACCGATGGGGTCGTTCATCGGCTGACAAGTGTCCTGAGCAATGACGAGCAGATCAGCGGTTTGGGTCTCAAAGGGGGCTAGCACCGCATCGGGAATCATGACGTGGTTTTCGACGGTGATGTACTCCCGTTCTGGCAAGTCTACCGGGCGGCGCAGAAACGCTTGGATTTCATCCGGTTGGCGATAAATGGCGGTGCGATCGCCCGCAACAACCGTTTGGAACAGTCCCCGATAGGCCGCTAATGCGATCGAAGTTTTTCGGGGGCCATCTGGGGTCATCGCATAGGCATACAAATGCGGAGCTACAACTGCATCAAACCAGCGATCGACCTGAGCCGATTGCAGCGCGCCATAGTCCGCAAAACGCACAAACAACGAATAGAAATAGGGCAGCGAATGAGCCGCCACAGCATCGACATAGGCGGTAGCCAGCATCCCCTTATAGGCTTCAGGATAGTTTTTCACCATTGTCGAGTCCCCCGTCATCTGCTTCAGGGACATACTCAGGAAACCGTCAGCAGACTGCAACGTTTGTAATTGACTTTGAATCGACGCGAGCAGCGCTGCATTTTCCGGTTCGGCTACACGAATTTCTGCATAGAATGTCATCGCTCCTGTCGGAGGCGAGGCGGCAGATACAGCACCCTGGGCCAGCGCGCGAGGCGCAAATCCAGTAGCTCCCAGGGTAGCCACACCTGCGGCTAAAAAATGACGACGCTTAACCATTGGCGCACAAATCCTTATTTAAAGATAAAAATGACACACACCAAGCCCTCGGTGCTATGCCGATAGTAAGGGATGTACTTAGGTATAAGGTCAAGCCTTTGCTGACTGATGTTCATCATTGGGGAGCGTTTCCAGCAGGATACAGGCATTGTCGGGATGGATCTGACACCGAGCAAGCAAGGGTTCTAGCTCTGCTTGCAATGCTTGAAGCTGTTGAACTTGGCTCTCTATCTGCACTAGCTTAGCCGCTAACCGTTCATAAACCGCTTGACAGGTGAGGGCTTGTCCCTCTCGCAAGGCCAGAAGCTCCTTAATTTCATCGAGTGTCAATCCTAGTGTTTTGGTACGAGCAATAAACCGCAGCCGCTCAACATCTTCCTCACTAAACAGACGGTACCCTGCTTCGGTGCGCTGCGGGGATGGAATTAGCCCGGTGCGTTCATAAAAGTAAAGCGTTTGGGGATTGATGCCTAATGTTTTAGCCACTTCGCTGACTTTGAGCATAAAACCTCCTCCATTGAGCTGAACGATCTATAGCAATCCTAAATGACTGACCGCTGATGAGTTTAGCTTTGTTGTGTGACCATGCGGTGAATATCTCAAAATGTCTCTATACTAAAGTTTCGCCATTAAACTGCTGAATTTGGAGCGGTAGTATTCCAGGATTTTTGTAGAAATCGCAGGTTCTGCATATAGCCGCAGGAAGGAGAATGAGGAGCAGACAAACGTGAGATGTGGGCTATTCTAAATTCGCTATTTTGGATCGAGCTAACCTTTTGCAAGGTTGGGGTGCATCCTAGTTTCGTGAAAGGCATGTGACGTGATTGCCCTCACCCTAAATCCCTCTCCCAAGCTTGGGAGAGGAACTTTGAAGTCTTGCTCCCCTTCTCCCAAAACTGGGAGAAGGGGCTGGGGGATGAGGGCGATTTGCAAAAGTGGGATGCTCCCCAAGGTTGACCGGTGCTGATGCAGTCATCGCGCTATTGACTTGACAATTTCTGGGTATTTCGACGATTATCGAACTATGGAATTAAATGATGCTTCAGACCACACAATTGACGATATCGCTGCCGCCTTTGCCGCGTTGGGGCAGCCCTCTCGACTGCGCATTGTACGGCTGTTGCTGTCGGCGTATCCCCAAGGGTTGCCTGCTGGGCAGATTCAGAAGGAGTTGAGTATTTCTGCCCCAACTCTTTCCCACCATCTGGATAAGCTGCGGCAGGTTGGGATTGTTAGCGCCCAGAAGGATCGTCAGTGGATTTGGTATGGTGTGCAGTCAGAAACGCTGAAGCGTTTGATGGATTTCTTGTTTGAAGAATGCTGCACTCGCAATCATGTTGTGGCGGTGGATGACCTAGAGTTGGCGGATGGGCAATCGGAGCCGGCCTGCTGTGATGGGGCACCCTAGTTCTGCATTGGCAACGGATCATAAAAAAATTTGAGTTTTAATTCGATATTTGTCTAAATACCAAAGGACTTATTGCTTATGACCACTCATGTACTGAAACGGTTTGGCCGCAGTGTGCGGCAGTTTGATGGGGTAGCACTGGCGATCGCTCTCATTTTTCTGGTGCTGGCAATTCTAGCCCCGTCCCAAGTTTCTCAAAGTTTAGGGTTTCTGCTGAGAGGTTTATGGCGGGTAGCACCGTTTTTACTGTTGTCGATTGGAATTGCTGCCTATGCGTCTGCTAGCGGAGCCGATAATCTGGTTGCCAAAGCATTTCAGGGGCGAATTGCCATTATGATTCCGGTGGCGGCGCTGTTTGGCGCTGTTTCACCCTTTTGCTCTTGCGGTGTGATTCCGTTAATTGCAGCCTTGCTATCGATGGGCGTGCCGCTGGCGGCGGTGATGGCTTTTTGGCTCTCTTCGCCTTTAATGGACCCGTCGATGTTTGTGCTGACGGTTGGTACTTTGGGGGTTCAGTTTGCGATCGCTAAAACCATCGCGACCATTGCAATTGGCTTATTGGGAGGGTTTGGTATTCTGCTGCTCACAAGGGGCTGGTTCTCGGCGGCATTTGAGGAACCGCTGCGTGAAGGAGTCGGTGATGGGGGCTGTGGGGGGAGTCGCGTTCGTCGTCCTAAGCCTGTGGTTTGGCAATGGTGGACAGAGTCTGACCGGCGACAGCGGTTTTGGAATGGAGCAGGTAAGAATGCTTGGTTTCTTGGGAAGTGGCTGGCACTAGCGTTCTTACTCGAAAGCTTGATGCTGGTGTATGTACCGGATGGATGGATTCGGGCGATCGCAGGTGACGGTAGCTTACTCTCTATTTTGGGGGCAGCGCTGGTTGGCATTCCAGCCTATCTCAATGGCTACGCTGCCTTGCCGCTGGTCGGTGGACTGATCGAGCAGGGCATGTCGCCCGCCGCTGGGATGACTTTTCTGCTGGCAGGTGGCGCAACTAGCATTCCAGCCATGATCGCCGTCTTTGCCTTAGCCCGTCGTCCTGTTTTTCTAGCTTATCTAGGGTTCGCTTTTGTTGGTTCCATTGCTGCTGGCGTTTTATATGCTGTAGGAATGGGATAGGGCGCTTTGGGCTGGGGGCAGCGTTGGCCGATCCATTTAGGATGCCCCCGATTTTAATCTTTTAATGTTCAGGTACTGGTATTCATGTAAGGATTTTGGGTGAGACAGCTAAGCCGTTTTACTCAAAATCCTATATCCTAACCAAGATGGCTACTGCTATATGAACTAGAACAACCATCTACCTTCACTGTTCTTTCCTGTCTCTAAACCTAAAATACCGATGCATCCCATCGAAACCCTCCCTAACGTGACTCTTCAGCCCTGTGGTCTGATTTCAGAGCAGTATCTCCAGCGAGGACTGACAACGTTCCACGCGGCCTGCCACTGGACAAAAGAATTGCCCTATGGCGCAAATTCCAATAATGAGGATTCTATGATCTTATTTGAAGAAGGTCGTGGAACCTGTACAACCAAACATGGAGCGATCGCCCGTTTATCCCAGGAACATCAGCTACCAATTTACAAAAATCTAGGATTCTATCGCCTGAATGATGCGATCGTGACCGGAGTAGATGCGATACTCTCTTCCTATCATCTTGAATTTATTCCCCAGATCCATTGCTTTTTATCCTATGGTCAATATCGAGTAGACTTGACTGAGGGCAACTGCAACGGCAAGAATAAGACAATTGATGACTATGATTTTGTAGTTTCCGTTACTCCTGATCTAACGCGAAAGCAGCACCACGCCTGCTATCAGACATATCTGCGGCGCTATGCTGAATTTTGTCCTAGCCTTGCCGCAATCCATGAAGCTACGGTGATGGACATACTGGCAGCATGCGATCGCCAGCTTAAGTACCAGTGTTCCATCATGGTCGATAAGGTCGGCACATACTCATAAACATTAAGCAACCCGTATAGCCGTCCTAAATGAGTTGTAAATGAAAATGGGTGTCGTGAGAAGGAGTCCTGCGGACTCTTTCTCACGATTCAAAGAGGATTGATGTAGACCCAGAAGGCTTATCCTTATTGCCATCTGAAATACTGTAGGGCTAGAAAAGCCTAGGATAAACGGTGTGGGCATAGTCCACGCCCAAAATCTTTACAGGAATATCACTTCTTTGACGTTTTTAGCAAGGACAACGTCAGGCTTTGTAAGAACATTTAGTTATTTTTGATTCAGATACGTTCGAGGTAATCGAGCCGCAGTTGGTGATCTCGACTGAATAAACGATAATAAGCCAATATTACAATACCAAATGTGCCCAAGGCTGAGCCAGCCGCAATCATCAGCGTAATCACAATTTGATACCGCACTGCATCAATGGGATTTGCTCCTGCCAATATTTGTCCAGTCATCATTCCTGGCAAGCTTACAATTCCCATAACCATCATAGAATTGATCATAGGAATCATACCAACCCGAATACCCTGGCGGATTTGCGGATGACCGGCTTCCCATCGAGTTGCACCAAGAGCGAGTAAAGTCTCAATTTGATCTTTCTGATTGATGAGGCTATCCATAAAGCGATCGAGTCCTAGGGAGATTCCATTCAGCGCATTCCCCAACACCATGCCCAATAATGGAATTAGATACTGCGGGTTATACCACGGTTGAGCTTGGATAATGCCGCTCATGGCAAAGCTAGTGACGATTGCGGCGGCAGACAGCACAGATACTAAACTGCTCCAATAGATTCCAACAAATCGAAACTTGGTGCGGTTGATGGCTGAAACACCTGCAATACCAGACATTACTAGACTAATCGCTAAAATTAGCCAAGGATTATTTTGGGTAAATAACCACTCCAGCACAAATCCAACAAGCAATAGCTGAATAATCATGCGCCCAGATGCGATCGCCAATGACCGGGCTAGCCCTAGTTGCAATGCGATCGACAGAGTAATGTTAACTAGAATAAGTAATATCGCAAGGGCGAGTTGCCCATAGCCAATTTCGATGTAATTCATGAATGCACTAAAAATTGGTCTAGGAGTAGTTGACAGTTTATGACCCGCTGTAGCTGAACTGAATCATGGCTAGTGAATATGCAGGCGCGATCGCCCTGTTTTAACCAGTGTTGAATCAGACTCTCAACCTGTTCAGCCGTTTCCAGGTCGAGGGAGGCGGTCGGTTCATCTAATAATAAAATCTTTGGATTAAGTTGGAGCGATCGCACCATTGCTAATATTTGCAATTCTCCACCAGATAGATGCGCTGCCGGACGTTCTAGAAACGCTTCTCCACGACCCAGGTTATCGAGCCATTGCATCACTTGCTGCGGGTCATAGCGCCGATGACGATAGGCCGCCAGGGTAAAAACCCGCTGTAGATTATCCTGCACAGTTCCCCCAAAGGCCGTAGCTCGCTGTGCTAAATACATGACCTGAGTTCGGTAGTTAGTCAGCGATCGCTGACTGACATCTTTTCCAGCCAAGATTAAACGCCCCTCATGCAGCGGGTCAAGCAGCGCCACCATCCGCAACAGTAGCGTTTTCCCTGCGCCTGAAGGAGCGACTAATCCCAGCCAGTCACCCGGCTGCAAGTCAAAACTAACGCCGCGCCACAGCCAGTGTCCGGAAAGCCGTCGCCCTAAGTTCTGGACGGATAGTAGAGGCGTCGAATCTCCGATAGTCTGAACGGTTCTTGTGTCTGACAATCTTAAATTGACCTCAACTATTCTGCTGCTATCCTAGGAACAATCGCACCATCGCTATAATTTCTTGAGCATTACTTAAGATTTTAGTGGCGCAACCGAAAGGTAAGAATGATGCAGCGATCGCTACACCATTCCGTTATCATCTAATACCAAATCCCGATTGGGAACCCCAAAATCAAACAATCTGTAACTGTCAGGTGCAATGTGGTTATCGATTTTGTTTTTGGGGTATGCCTCTACGGATTTGGTAT
>CAYSIR010000052.1:0-20091 GCA_964431105.1 uncultured Leptolyngbya sp.
CGCAGATCTCGCTGAAACCTGCATTCTTGCGTTCCAATATTGGCAAGTTGGGGAACGGCTGGAAGAGTGGTAAGGCAAAAGGTCTGGCGACGTTTGCGTCATGCATAGCCCAGAGGGCGAGGGGAGCCGATCCACTCTTTCCGGTTCCCTCGCCCCTTGGGAGAGGGCTAGGGTGAGGGCTTTCGAGGATTTTAGCCGAAAGTTTTGTCAGTCAATCAGGCGCGCTAGATATACATCTGGTTCATCAAACGCCTCTGGGACAATTCTTATTCATCATAGCCACTGGGTAGTCCTCTATTAGTAATGTGTGGCTGAATTCACTATGATCCATGCCGGTGAGGCTGACTTGTGCTGTACCTCTTGAGAATGGTATTGATGGCTTAAGCAATAATCGCCACTTGCAACGAACCAGGGTGGGGCCATGAGTCCGGCAGAGGTCTATGCACTACTGAATGCAGCATTTCGTCAATGCAGCCAGCAAGGTAACCCATTAACGGCTGAGCAACAAGCCGTTTTCCTGGAATTGGCGGCAGCCATGCTAGGGCCAATTTCAGATGAGGTGAGTGCGATCGCAAATCCGCTGGATGAATTAAGCGAAGAAGAACGGCGATCGCTGCTTACATTTATTGCTGAACAAGACAATCAGGGAACATCGTGGCGGGCAGCATTGCTGAATGATTGGCTGCAAGGCAACGATTCCGGTCAGGTGCAGTTCATTCGAGAGCGGTATGGGCCGCTGTGGCTCGATCGCATTACCGATACTCACATCAACCAGTATCTCAATCAAACTACGCCAGCCTATCAACAGCGGCAATTGAAAGTAGGCGATCGCATTGAGGTATCCAACCGTCTGTGGGAATGGGTCAAAGAAGGGACTCCCTGCGATGAAGAATGGGTCGCCTGCACCATCACTAGCGTATCAATGCCATCTGAGACCGATCTGCAACCTGCCACGGTCAACTGCGTGGTGCGATTTGACAACGGCATCGAATATGAAATCCAAGGAATGAATGCTTGGAATGCCTATAGCTGGCGCTGGATGGAAGCCTAAACAACCGTCGTCAGGTGTCGTTAATATGGCACCATAAGATATTGCAACACAAAACGGGTTGAGCGATCGCTCAACCCGTCCCATTGGCTCTATTGATAATTCAACCTAGAACAATTGGATGAACATAAAGCAATCGCCTAACTATTCACCCAACTGAACGCGATCGTTAACGACTAAACTGCAACCGTTTTCTTAGGGCTAGCCATCAGTTCACCGCTAGCATACTTCGCCGCAAACTCATCTAGACCCACTTGCTTGATCTTAGAAGCATTCCCCGCCGTACCAAACGCCTCGTAGCGCTTCAAGCACACCTGCTTCATGTACTTGATAGACGGCTTCATAAAGTGGCGAGGATCAAAGTTAGATGGATCCTTAGCAGCCGCTTCACGAATCGCTGCGGTGATGGCCAAACGGTTATCGGTGTCAATATTGACCTTACGAACACCGCTCTTGATGCCCTTTTGAATTTCTTCGATGGGTACACCATAGGTTTCAGGAATCTGACCACCGTACTGGTTAATCATATCAAGCCACTCTTGAGGCACAGACGACGAACCATGCATCACCAAGTGAGTGTTGGGCAGGCGAGAGTGAATCTCTTCAATGCGGCTAATGGCCAAAATTTCACCCGTCGGCTTGCGAGTAAACTTGTAAGCACCGTGGCTCGTTCCGATCGCAACAGCCAACGCATCGACCTGGGTTTGCTCAACAAATTCCACAGCTTCATCAGGATCAGTCAACAGTTGATCCTTGCTCAGCGTTCCCTCAAAACCGTGACCGTCCTCTTTGTCGCCCGCACCGGTCTCCAAAGACCCTAGGCAACCCAGTTCACCTTCAACACTAGCGCCCACCGAGTGAGCCACTTTCACAACTTCAGCCGTAACGCGAACGTTATACTCAAAACTGGCAGGAGTTTTGGCATCTTCTTCCAAAGAGCCATCCATCATGACACTGGTAAAGCCATTACGAATTGCAGAGTAACAGGTTGCAGGGCTATTACCGTGATCTTGGTGCATGGCGATGGGAATATGAGGATAGGTTTCCACCGCAGCCGTAATCAAGTGACGCAGGAAGTTCTCTCCGGCGTACTTACGCGCACCGCGAGAGGCCTGTAGAATCACAGGGCTGTTGGCTTCCTCAGCCGCCTGCATAATGGCAAGAATCTGCTCCATGTTGTTCACGTTGTAAGCAGGAATGCCGTAGCCATTTTCAGCCGCGTGATCGAGCAGCAGTCGCATTGGGACGAGCGCCATAGGTAATCCTCCTAGTCCTTCATTTTTTAATGAGTTAATTTCAGATAATCTAAATCCTTACAACAATATTAAAGGATCGTCGGTTCGGCCGCGAACTGAAAGTCAGGAATTTTGTGTATTTCTTCCTAGTGCTGTCTGCGATGAGATGGGCGATCGCTCTTCAAACCGCTTACTTCAGGGCAGTACAGCCGCTGAACCTAAGCGACAAACTGCTGTAAAAAAATGGGTCGCCTGGGATTCGAACCCAGAACTAATCGGTTAAAAGCCGAGTACTCTACCGTTGAGTTAGCGACCCGTAAGGCTCAATATAATTTTGAACACTGTTCACAACAGTAGCATATTTACATCTCAAAAACAGCCCGATCGCATTTTTTTGACCGATTGGAAACAGGACATCGGCTGTCGCCGCTCCAACCGAAATAGGCAGATAGCTTAACGGTTAGCTAAGCTATCTGCTTAACGCTATTGATGGCAAGGGAGCAGACAACTGAGCGCTCTCTGTGAGGCTCCATATTCATCGTCTCAGAATGGGCAGAATCAACGTTGCTAGACTGGGCACCGTTAGGCAACGGTAATGTCATCCGAGAGATACACATCTTGAATGAGATGGAACAGGCTTACTCCTTCCTTGAACTCTCGCTGGAAGGTTTTGCGTCCGGTGATGAGTCCCATCCCGCCAGCTCGTTTGTTGATGACGGCGGTACGGACTGCATCTGCAAAGTCATCGTCGCCGGAGGAACCGCCAGAGTTAATCAACCCGATGCGCCCAGCATACCCATTCAGCACTTGATACCGCGCTAGGTCAATGGGATGGGCGCTGCTTAGGTCACTGTAGATGCGATCGCTGGTGCGTCCATAGCGGCTCTGGGTGGCATCGCTCACAGCGCTGTAGCCGCGATTGGTCATTGGCAGTTTCTGTTTAACAAAATCTGCACCGAGGGTCGCTCCCATGTGATTTGCCTGCCCCGTGAGGTCGGCCGCGACGTGGTAATCCTGATCTTGCTTGAATACAGGGTTACGCAGGTAGCACCACAATATGGTAGCCATACCGAGTTCGTGGGCCCGCTCAAAGGCAATGCGGACGTCTTGAATTTGGCGGCTGGCTTCTTCTGAGCCGAAATAAATGGTAGCCCCAACGGCGATCGCCCCTAGATTCCAGCCTTGCTCCACCGAGGCAAATAGGGTTTGATCGTAGCGGTTGGGGTAGGTTAGCAACTCGTTGTGATTGAGTTTGAGAATGAACGGAATCTTGTGCGCATACTGGCGCGAGACAATACCCAGAGTTCCCAAGGTGGTAGCGACCGCATTACAGCCACCCGCGATCGCTAGTTCAATAATGTTTTGAGGATCAAAGTAAATCGGATTGGGGGCAAAGGATGCACCGGCAGAATGCTCAACGCCTTGGTCAACCGGCAAGATAGAAAGGTAGCCAGTATTGGCAAGACGACCATGCCCCAAAAGTTGCTGGATGTTTCGCAATACTTGGGGGTTGCGATCGCTTTGGCGAAAAATGCGATCGACCCAATCTGGGCCAGGCGTATGTAGAGACGAGCGCGGGATTTTGGGTTGATAATCGTTCAGCAGAGCATCGGCTTCTTGACCGAGTAACGCTTCAATTGAGGTATTGGATAAGACTGGTGAGGTGACAACCATAGCTGTACTGTCTCCGTAGTGCGATAAACGTGTGATAAACGTGCGATAAATTCTGGCATTCCGACTCAGACGGTCAGCCTCGCCAGCCCGCAACGCTGAATCATTCGGCTCATGGATGCATGGGTGAATGGCACCCGTTAGGGCAGATTGCTCAGCGCGGACTGACACTATGCACTCATGCATAGGCTAGGAAAATTGGCAGTTCTTAGCATCCAACGCAGTGTAGATTTCGAGCGATCGCCTTGTCTTTCAGTGGTAAGGATTTTTGATCGGGTGGGCTATGCCGTAGGAAATCCTCACATAAACGCCAGCGATCGCAGTAATGGCACCAAAAAATCCCCCGACGGCTAGAACCCTTCGGGGGAAACATGGCATCAAAATTCATCCAGCGACTTCACTGCGTCAATGCGCCGTGGATCAGTCAGCATTCAATCACAGGTTCAATGCCGCACGAGCATTCACCAGCGCATCCCGCAATTGATAGCTAGCCTGCACAACAGCGCGACGGTCTTCCATTTGCATAGAACTGTAGGGAGCTGCCGCCGCGACCCCCTCCGTCACAAAGTCAGCGATTGCATCACGACAGGCTTGATAGGCAGCGTCCATTTCTGCGGCAGCGGCAGCAGGCAGCAATGGCGCAAAGGGCTGATACTGGCTGTAAATGCCATCCCAGTTTTCTCGAAAGATTAAAATGCTTTGATCAGACCAGGTTTCTTCTTCTCCAGAAATCTTTTTGGCAGGCACTTCGGTGGCTAGCGTAATCATGCCATCGAAGTTTAGCTCGGCGCTAAAGTTAGAAAAATCGTTCAATTTTCCAATCAGCGATCGCACACTATCCGCCAGTTGTGCGGCATAGGGAACCGCTGCATCTAGATTGCGATCGCGGAAAATTAACCGCTCGATTCGATGAAATCCTCGAAACTCCGACGATGTTTCCCCATCTTCAAACGCATAGGGGCGTGCATCAATGTCGGTATCTTCCTGCTCAAAGCTAGCTGCAAAGACCTCAATCTGTTCATAGGGTGGACGAGCCTTCACATAGGCAGCCTCAGCCGTTGCAACATCGCCACTCTCTAGCGCCGTCTGTAGCTCTTCCACCAAGACCAATTGAGTCTCAGCCAGTTGACGAAAATACTGTAAGCCTTCTTCAACCTGAGCTGCATAACCGGCAGACTGGGCCATGCTCGATATACCAGAATGCATCTCGGTCGATCGCGGCGGTGCAGAACTCAGCGCCGAATGGTTTTGGATAATAACGATAGCAAACGCCACAGCCAGAGCAACGGCAGTTGAAAAAAGGGTCTTCTTCATGGATATTCCTCGGTCAATACGTTAACAATCAACCAGTTGCTCTACTCTCGTGTGTTCGGAATGGCAGTCAATTCAGTCAGTTTTAATAACAGTCTGGTTCCTAAACGGAGAATGCCAGCAGACTATTCGATCGATCCTGACTACGATTGTGATGATAAAAAGAGGCGCGAGGCAAGCGCTTGAAAAGCGTGACTAACCTCACACCTAACCTAATGACATTGAACGATCCGTCTAATATTTACCGTTACTTCCAACCGGCACGGTCAGCAATTTCAATCATTTTGGGACTATTTCTACCGTAAGAACTGACGTTGACATCATCGACTTTAAAGTCACCCAGTTCTGCCACAATCGGATCAACGTTGACGCCCTCAACTACGGGGTATTCATTATTGCCAGCCGCAAAGACCTCTTGGGCTTCTGGGCTAGCTAAGTATTCGATGAACGCGATCGCATTCTCACGGTTGGGAGACGTCGTTACCACACCCGCACCGCTGATGTTCACATGAGTACCGCGATCGTCTTGGTTCGGGAAGAAGACGCTAGTTTGGCTAGCCACTTCCTGGTCAGCCGCATCATCAGACTTCATTAGGCGGGCCCAGTAGTAATGATTCGCGATCGCTACATCACATTGCCCAGCCGCAACAGCCCGAATTTGATCCGTGTCGCCACCTTCCGGCTCGCGGGCCAGATTTTTCACCAATCCATCCACCCATTCAGCCGCCGCTTCTTCACCATTGCTCTCGATCATGGATGCCACCAGCGACATATTGTAAATGTTGCTAGAACTGCGGATACAGACCCGGCCTTCCCATTCCGGCTCAGCCAGCGCTTCATAGGTGGAGAGTTCAGATGGATCAACCGTGTCATTGTTATACACAATCACGCGGGCCCGAGTGGTCAACCCAAACCAAAGGTTGTCAGGATGACGCAGGTTTTCGGGAATAGCCGCTTCCAGCGTTTCAGACTCAATGGATTGCAGCAAACCCTCCTCTTCTGCTCGCCATAGCCGGCCAGCATCCACTGTGATTAAAACATCAGCAGGGCTATTTGCACCTTCGCTTTTAATCCGCTCAATCAGTTCGTCGGCTTTTGCTTCGATTAGGTTAACCTCAATGCCTGTCTGTTCAGTGAAATTGTCATACAGGGAATCGTCGGTGTCGTAGTGCCGGGATGAGTACAGGTTCACAACGGACTCGCCGCTGTCTGCTTCAGGTGCTTCGGCGGTTTCAGATGTGCTGGCTTCGGGGGCGGTGCTGGTGGGAGTCTCGGATGGCGAAGCACAGCCAACTGCGATCGCCACAGATAGCCCAGTTAATCCTGCAATTACAGTGCGTCTCTTGAAAGTCATAGTCTTGCCTAACGTTCGTTTGAGGTGTATGGAATTGATGCTGCAACCGTCCGGCAGGGCACTTCCCATACCGCTGCCTGTCGGTGACCAATGCTGGCATCAGAGATTCAGGTCATGGGTTTCAGCCCGGTCTAAACAATGCGAAGCGCTGAACCAACTCTTGCTCTAGCTGTTCACGCAGATGAGTCCAGGCTTCAGGCATCACTTGAGAAAAATCATCAGCAAGCAGTTTTAAGTTACTGAAAATTATTTTCAATTAACTCCAATAGAATTAGAAGATAGACGAGGGTAAGCACGACTGTCAAGAGTGTAAACGTAATGTGAGTGTCACTAATTCAGAAGTATTCTCAATACTATTTGAGATGACACTATAGAATTTCTCATCTTTGGGAGATAGGGGTAGCCCATGCAAGCTGCGATCGCAGGCCAAAAGATGCCAGGGATAACCAGGCATACGAGGCATACGAATAGAGGGCACAGCTACCACCATGCCCTCAACGTTCAGCTTATTTCATCTGATACATTGCCTAAGTTTCAAACTAACCCCGGCAAACATTTTGAATTGCGGCGGTTCAGTCCCGCAATCGAGGCACTAGAAGCGCTCACTTTCCGGCTGAATCCCTCGGAATCCAGGCTGGCTCAGGAAGAGATTGCGAGTGCTGTCGTTTTGATAAACGCAGTCTACCTTTACGTTGTCGCTCTGGCTTTCAATATCACCCGTGAAAGCAAAGGTATTCATACGGTTTTTGCACTCCCGCACTTCCTTGGAATCTACGCGATCGCTCCGTTCTAAAATTGACCAATTACTGCTTCGCAACACGCAACCGGGCTGCATCAGCGGTTGTGACACGTAAACATTGAAGGGATTTAAAGTCACAAATGCCCGCAAATCCATCGTGATGGCGCTAGCCCCAAACTGAGCGCAGATGCCTGGGCTGGGCGCGTTGCGATCGATCACTTCTCGCGAAGCCACACTTTGGGGATTAAAAGAAGCAGACGAGCTAAATAATGTCCCAATGACAATACCCAGGATTAAGACTCCAGCAATGACAGCGATCGTCATTGAGTTCAGAGAAGACCAAAACCCGCCTCCCTGCTTTTCGGGGGGGTAATTTCTATCTCGGTCGCCATACCGATCAGATGGCGGCATCGGAGTGCGGGGGGGTGCTTTGGGTCGTCGTCTCATGTCTGGCATACATTTTGCGATGTGCGAGAGATAGTTTAGCGCAGATTAGCTCCGATAAGCCGACACTGCGTCTTCCTCAATAGTAAGAAATTCAGTCAAAATTGCCTAGCCTGCTGATCACGGCTTCACCCTCACATTGTCTCCAACCGCACGTTTAGATCGGCTCTAGCATTTCGCTCCCCACTAGCCCTAGGCAACATCAGGCTTGGAACGTACCTGCCGAGTCTGGAAACGTCGGAGGGCAAGCTATGGCAGCGCATGGCTATTGGTCGGGGTTCTAAATTTTGATGTATCGGTTGCGAAAAGAAATGCAACAATGTTTAACAGTGGTCAGTTTCATTCGAGCGATCGCACGCTCACTGAACAGATTCGCTACAAGTTTTACTACAGATGCATGATGTCTAAGCATGAGGCTTGCTCTTCTCTCAAGCTTGAGCGCCTATAGAGCCACGTCAACGTGCAAATCCAGACTAAGTGCAGTTTTTAGTTCATGTGCAGTTAAGTAGGCTGAACCTGATGCCAGTAACGTCTCAACCTTCCCTCAATATTGGTCAAAATTCAAAGCCCATGAAGCGATCGCTCTTGGGCAGCATTGTTTCTGACAGCCTAACGGTATTTTGGGGCGACTGGCTCGATTTGCGAACCCGCGTCACCCAAGTGCTAGCCTCCGGGCTAGTGTCGCCGCTGATCTATATATTGGCGTTTGGATTGGGGCTAGGCAGTGCCCTCGATCAAGCGATCACGCCACCAGCCGGTGACAGCTACCTAGAATTTATTCTGCCGGGCATGGTAGCCCTATCGTCAATGACCATCAGCTTTGGGGGAACGACGTTTTCCATTTGTGGGGAACGGCTGTATAGCAAAACGTTTGAGGAAATTCTGCTCCTGCCGGTGCATCCAATGGCGCTGTTTCTTGGCAAGATGATGGCAGGTGTAGTGCGCGGCTTGATGACCTCGGTTTCAGTAATGGCGATCGCGCTGATTTTTACAAGAAACTGGCAATTCATTAGCCCGCTGTTCCTCTTGATTTTGGTGCTGAACTGTTCAGTATTTGCTGGGCTAGGCGTAATCGTAGGGTTGAACGTCAAGTCTCTGGAAAGTGTAGGATTGCTCAACAACTTTTTGATTGTGCCGATGTCTTTTCTAGGTGCAACCTTCTTTGATCCCCAAACCCTACCCGCAATCCTGAAGGCGGTGGTCTATGTTCTGCCGCTCACCTACACCAGTACTGGACTGCGCGCGGCAGTCTATCAACCCCTATCGGCATTTCCTTGGATTAACTTGCCAGTGCTGCTGGCTGTAGCGATCGCACTTTCGGTCATCGGTGCCTACCAGTTCTCTAATCAGCAAGATTAGTCTAAGGCGCGTCATCCATTCGCCACAGCAACCGGCTAGCGATGATGCACCTGCCCCAGCCAGGGGCAACCCTTGTGCTAGTAAAAAGTTTGACCTCTCAAGATTTATGAGCATTTATGAGATTTAGATGACAGTCTCTAGTCTTGAGCCATGATGCCTGCCGGGTTGGGCATGAGGGGTCTAACGCGATCGCTCAATGACAAAAGCGTTCATTGGTGTCATGATTTGAACGCTGTTCTATCATCCCTTGGCTAGTCGCCAACCTGTCGTATTTCTGCCTTAACGTATGGCCTCTGAGGATATTCGCGCCGCCCGCCTTGAAAAAGTCACCCAATTGCAAGAGCTAGGGATCAATCCCTATGCCTATCGCTGGGCTTCGACTCATCATGCAGCCGAACTGCAAGACAAATATGCCGATCTCCCAAACGGTGAGGAAATTGAAACCGCTGAAGTGGCGATCGCAGGACGAATTTTAAATCGTCGGGTGTTCGGCAAGCTGGCCTTCTTCACGCTGCAAGACGAAACTGGCTCCATCCAGCTTTACCTCGACAAAAAGAAAATTCAAGCGTCCATGGCCGACGTCGATGAGCAAGCCTTTAACCATCTCAAGCAACTCACCGACATTGGCGACTTTATTGGAGTACGTGGCTCGATTCGGCGGACAGATAAGGGGGAGTTGTCGGTCAATGTAGCGCAGTACACCATTCTTACCAAAGCGCTCCTCCCCCTGCCAGACAAATGGCATGGACTCACCGATGTGGCGAAGCGCTACCGGCAGCGCTACGTTGATTTAATCGTCAACCCCGATGTGCGAGAAACCTTCCGGCGGCGGGCCCGCATCACCGCGGCCATTCGTCGCTACATGGATCAGCACGGCTTTATTGAAATTGAAACGCCAATCCTGCAAGGTGAAGCAGGGGGAGCCGATGCCCGTCCGTTCATCACCTACCACAATACGCTGGAGATGGATCTCTACCTGCGAATTGCTACCGAACTGCACCTGAAGCGGCTGATTGTTGGAGGGTTTGAGCGGGTATTTGAAATGGGGCGGATTTTTCGCAACGAGGGCGTCTCTACTCGCCATAATCCCGAATTTACCAGCATTGAAGTCTATCAAGCCTATGCTGATTACTTCGACATGATGGACTTGACCGAACAACTGATTGTGACGGCAGCGCGGGAGGTATTAGGGACGCTTCAGATGTCCTACCAAGGCGAGACGATTGACCTAACGCCGCCCTGGACGCGCATCACCATGCACGATGCGGTTCAAGAAAAGACGGGATTGGATTTCGCCCGTTTTGAAACGGTTGACGAGGCGCGATCGGCGGCGGTTGCAGCAGGCATTACTGGCGTGGATGACTGTGCCAGTGTCGGTCACATCTTGAATGAAGCCTTTGAGCAGACGGTGGAGGAAACGCTGATTCAGCCGACATTTGTTTTGGACTATCCGGTAGAAATTTCGCCGCTGTCAAAGCCGCATCGCCAAAAGCCAGGGTTGGTAGAACGGTTTGAGTTGTTCATTGTTGGACGGGAGACGGCAAATAGTTTCTCGGAGTTGACCGATCCCATTGACCAACGCGATCGCTTAGAAGCGCAGGCCGCCCGTAAAGCCGCCGGAGATTTGGAAGCTCAGGGCGTAGATGAAGATTTCTTAACCGCTCTGGAATATGGGATGCCGCCCACCGGGGGGATGGGGATGGGCATCGATCGCTTGGTGATGTTATTAACGGATTCACCTAGCATCCGAGATGTGATTGCCTTCCCGCTGCTCAAGCCAGAGCGCACTGATACCGCTGATGATGAATCAGCCGACGGATAGAGGCTTGGGTAGTCCTCTATTGGTCAAGATTTTGGGAGATGTGGGCGACGCCCACATCTCCCAAAATCTTGACATGAAACCACTACCGAGTCTTGAAGTATTGAAAAAATTAAGCCGAAGCTTGCCGCCAGTCGCTATAGTGGTGCTGAATCTCTAGGAGCGATCGCGCTTTGCACTGTGATGACCATTAGGAACCGCTCACAACGCAGATTCAACAGCACAATTGAACGCACATCATTGGCTGGAGTAACGAGCGATCGGCAGCATTAGCACTCAACCGGCGTTATCCAAGAACAACTCAATCATGAAATACGTTTCCGCTTTTTCATCTCTTCTCCTAGCCTCCATGCTCACCATTACTGGTTGTGGAGGGACAGACACAACAGACACGGCTGAAACCGACACACCCACCCCAACAGAAGCTCCCGCAGATGACTCGGCATCAACGGCTGAGGCTCCCGGAGACTCTGCCCCAGCGGACTCTGCCCCAGCGGACTCTGCCCCAGCGGACTCTGCCCCAGCGGACTCTGCCCCAGCGCAACCGACTGAGCCGCAGGCTGCCGCTCCGACCGATGGCGTTACCTATAGCGAACCGAGCGGATTATTTGAAATTTCATTTCCCGAAGGCTACGACTACCAAGAAACTGGGAGTGGGATTGTGTTTATTTCATCTGATCAGCAATTTGGTGGTTCAATTGACTTTGGCTCGGCTCAGGGCAATCAATTAGACAACAGTCAGCTTGAAACAGCACTTAAGGAAGAATACGAAAATCGCCTTACGGAAGTGCAGTGGCAGGGTACTGAGTCTCAACCCGATGGCAGCGTGCGAATTGATTGGATTGGCACAGACCCTCAGGGCAACAGACTGGATTCAGTGAGCTTTGTTGAGCAACATGGCGATAACATTTTCATCCTAAATTTACACGGCATTAATACCCAGTATGCCAACTACAATACTGAAGCTCAGGCGATCGTGAATACCTATCAGGTTGCTCGATAGTTCTGAAATGGGTGTTACATCGTTTGGCTGAATTCATTGGCAATCCCCTACAACGGCATCTATTCTATAGCAATGGGTGGGTAAGTTAGGACAACTTCAGTCGTCATTCCCGTGCGCCCAGGAATCCAGAAGCCCCATAGCCTCCTAATCAACCCTCTCACTGCTATGGCCAGCTTATGACGATCGCCCCTTTCTCGTTCAACCGTGATGGACGAGGGGGCGATCGCGTTTCATATTTAGGCACTTCGCGCACATTCATGAAAAACCCAAGCTGCACGCGATCGCAACTTGGGTTAACTGACGATTCAAAATAAGGTCATTCAAGGCTTAAGGTCACCAGAATCAGCCGATCTCAAGAACCTCGGACAGTCTCTACATCTGATCTAGCTGCGTTTTCAAAGCTTCTAATTCAGCATCAACGACCTGATCCTGCGGTGAAGCTGCATCTGTTGGGCTAGCTGATAGCTGAGGCTGATCCGTTGTGCCACCCATTAGTTGAGCCTTCATCGCGGCCAATTCATCATCGACACCACCCCCCGATTCAAGGGCTGCAAACTGGCTTTCCAAATCTGTACTGCCCAGTTCGTAAGCGGCTTGAGAGCGTGCCTCAATCTGCATCACTTTGTCTTCCATGCGCTCGAAGGCCGCCATAGCACCACTGGTGTTCATGCTGTTCATGGTGCTTTGCAGTTTCTCGTTGGCTTTGGCAGCGCTGGCCCGAGCCTTGAGCATATCTTTTTTAGTTTTGGCTTCAGAAATTTTGCCTTCTAATGCAATCAGATTGCGCTTCAGTTGATCGACGTTGACCGTTTGCTGATCCAATTGAGCTTTGAGGCTAGACGCCGCGTCAGATTGAGATTTCTTGCGGCTGAGCGCTTCCCGCGCCAGGCTTTCGTCGCCTTTTTGCAGTGCCAACTGCGCCCGTTGATGCCAGGTGCTGGATTCCGATTGAGCTTTGGCGTACTGCTGCTGGGTACGTTTTTGGCTGGCGATCGCACTTGCAACCGCTTGGCGCAGTTGCACCAAGTCTTCTTGCATGTCGATGATGGCTTGATCCAAAATCTTCTCTGGATCTTCCGCCGCACTGACAGCAGCATTTAAGTTGGCCCGAACGAGGCGGTTAACACGGTCGAATAAACCCATGACGCTATGTGTTCCTTGAACGTGGTGTACGACAATAAGCAGCTATGGTGAACCGTAGGGTAGGTAAAGGGCTTACCACAATTACCCTAACAAATCTAGCTTACTGAGGTGAGGTTCTGTAAAGCCTTGCCAATAGTCTTAACACATCATTTGGATGGCGTTACGGAGGGTTTGAACCGTAGACACGACTACCTCAGCAGCGCGATCGATTTCTTCGGCGGTCGTGAATCGTCCTAGCCCAAATCGAATGGAGGCATAGGCGAGCGATTGGGAATGACCGATCGCTGTCAGCACATGGGATGGAGCCATTTCAGCAGCAGAACAGGCCGATCCAGACGATACAGCAATCTGAGGCTGCAATCCGAGGAGCAGCGCTTGCCCATCTACGCCATCCACGCTGACATTGAGATTTCCGGCAAGCCGTTGGGTGGGGTGTCCATTGCGGTGAACATTGTCCAGCGATCGCAACCGTGACCACAGGCGATCGCGCAGGGTCGTCAACCGCTGGGTTTCAGATTCCATCACCGCTAGCCCAATTTCGACAGCCGTCGCAAACCCAACAATCTGTGGCGGATAGAGCGTCCCCGATCGCAGTCCTCGCTCTTGCCCCCCTCCATGCAACTGCGGAGACAGCATCACCCTCGGACGTCGCCGCCGCACGTACAGCGCTCCGATGCCTTTCGGGCCATAAACCTTGTGAGCCGTCATCGATAGCAAGTCAATCTGCATCGCTTGCACATCAATGGGAATCTTGGCGATCGCTTGGGCCGCATCCGTGTGAAACACAACGCCGCGATCGTGACAAAGCTGCCCAATAGTCGCCAGCGGTTGCAGCACGCCAATCTCATTGTTAGCCGCCATCACCGACACCAAAATTGTATCCGGGCGTAGCGCCGCCTCTAGCTGTGCCAAGTCTACCAACCCATCCGATCGCACCGGCAAATAGGTCACTTCAAAACCCAGCGTTTCTAGGTAACGACAGGGGTCCAACACCGCTGAATGTTCGGTTTGCAGTGTAACAATATGCCGTCCTTTTGAGAAGTAGGCTTCGGCAACCCCTTTAATCGCCAGATTATTCGCCTCAGTTGCGCCGCTAGTGAACACGATTTCTTCAGGAATAGCGTGGATCGCATCAGCCAATACCTGACGCGATCGCGCGATCGCCGCTTCTGCTTCCCAACCATACTGATGCGTCACGCTGGACGGATTACCAAAATACTCCGTGAAATACGGCAGCATCGCCTCCAACACCTGCGGGTCGAGAGGGGTTGTCGCATGACAATCGAGATAAATGGGACGGTGAGCAGTAGACATAAGCTGCCATCAATTGAACAATCATTGTGAGATACTTTATCTCAGGTTAACGTTTGAGCGGTATGACTAGGAACGGTGCGGTTGGGCTGCCGCGACTGAGCCACTATTTGACTTGAACAATTGTCTTCTCATCAACTGTCTCCTGTTGTCCCGATCGCGGTTCAAACAGGCGAACAATGTGGTCTAATGCCCCTTAGCTAAGGCATCACCGTCGGCATTAGTCGCTCCCTTCGGAGCAAATCCGCGTGATCAAGCCATTCTCACATCAGATTAACCTCATCACTAAGTCGATACCATGTTGAATCGTTGCGATCGCTGGCTATTTTGGTGCCCCGCTGGATTGCTCACAGCCGTTTGCCTTTGGTCAATGGCTCCATCACTCACCGATGGGTCTGTTCAGGCACAGACCACCGACTGGGATAACAGTTGGCAGAATGACCAAGACGGTAACTGGGAAAACGACTGGGATAGCGAGCCGCTGGATGACCATGCCCAGGATGGTGAGTTGGACGAGTTGGACGCCATTGATGAGAGCGATATTGATGAGAGCGATATTGATGAGAGCAATCTAGCGCTATGCACTCCGCCATCAACTGAGGTATCTGTTGAAGCTGCGACCCGTCGCATCTTGAATGTGGCCCACTGGGTCAACCAACCCCAGAATCCCCTGGAAACGCTGATTCGCACCACCCTACCGCCACTGTTGGCTCAGCTTAACCCCAGCCCTTGGCCCAGCATCCACGAACGGGCGGCGATCGCAAATGTGCCGGTCATGATGTATCACGACATCTTGCCAGAGAAAGAAGTCTTTTTTGATGTCACACCCGACGAATTTGAAGCCCACCTGCAACTGATTCAAGACAACGGTCTTACACCTATCAGCATGGATCAGCTAGTGACTCACCTCCGCACCGGGCTGCCACTCCCCGAAAAGCCGATTTTGTTAACCTTTGATGACGGCTATCGCGGACATTACGAATACGTGCTGCCGCTGCTGCGTGAGTATGGCTATCCAGGTTTATTCTCAATCTATACCTTCAAAGTTGGGCGAGATCATGGGCGACCGGGGCTGAACTGGGATCAGGTACAGACAATGGCCGATGATCCGTTGGTGACGATCGCCGCCCATAGCGTCAACCACCCACGAGACTTAACCGAATTGCCGGTTCCTGAAGCCCGCCGCGAAATTGCCGAATCAAAGCAAGAGCTAGAAGAACGCCTAGGGATTCCGATTCGATATTTCACCTATCCTGAAGGTAATTACAACGATCGCGTGGCTCAGTTAGTGGCAGACGCTGGCTTTGTGGCTGCTCTAACCATGAACGATATGGAAGACTTGGTGGCGGGTGAGTCCGAAAGTTTGCTGGCGATCGCACGGTTAGGGCAGTCGCGCCTAGAAGATGTCATTGACCAAGCTTGGGGCGGTACACCGCTAAGTCCCCTAGGGGCTGCCTTTAATTTCTCAGTGCCCATACACAAGCGAGATCATGTAGTAGATGAGCTACCCCTCACATTGATTACCGGCGGGCAACCCGTCACCATTCATGCCGATAGCCGCTATCAGGTGTACGAAATTACAGCCAATACCAATATCAAAGCGGCCGTAGACGGCGGGTTCTTCTCAATGGAGTTTCTAGACTCCAACCAGATGATCGGGCCGGTTCTCAGCCACAATACCGGCGTTTTTGTACCAGGCGATCGCAACGATATTGTCTTTATCGCCGATCGCCCCCTTGTGTTGATTAGCCCCGACCAGGTCAAATTCGTTGAATTTGACCCCGATCGCCACAACACCCTCGAAGGCGTGCAGGCAGAACTTGCAACCGTTACCGATGCCTTTGTAGCGGCTGCCTGGCTAGTACGCGACGGAGAACCCCAACCCCCTAGAGCCTTTGGCGACCTCTTCGACTTTGATGCAGAACGCCACCGCGCCTTTTGGGGCATCAATCAACAGGGACAGCCCGTCGTCGGCGTGACGCACTATTTTGTAGATTCTGTGCGCCTGGGCAGAATTCTGGCCGGGCTAGGATTGAGGGACGTGGTCATGCTAGATTCTGGGGCCAGCACCTCCCTCGCCTATAACAGCGAATCGCTGATGGGGTATGAGCCGCGACCTGTTCCCCATATTGTTGGACTGATTGAACGAACCCCCGCGATCGCAACGGATTGCGCCGCTCTAGCCCAGGAACCGGATAGAAACCTGAGCGTGACTGACAGTTACGGGATCAGCAAAAATTAAGTTTAGATTAAGATACAAGAGCATCGCTCAAATTCAGCGCTCTAGGCGACGTGCAGCCGCTCACATTGCTGGATGCGATCGCCCATCTCAACTACAATGGCATTCAGGCCGAGAGTATCCTGCCCTCGCGGGTCTACTCCTTATCCAGAGAATTATCATCTAGATGTTCCCTACCGCTTAATCTATCGAATCATCCCATTTCAAACGTCAACTGTCTTGATACGAGGCAACATTCAACTTTTTTGACTGCCTGCCCATCGACAGCCGGATTGCCCACCGCGATCCGCACTCGTTTACCAACCCGATGATCGGCGTTTAATAAACTTTGGATTCTAGATCTCCGTTTCCCAAATCACCGCATTATTCCCAGGCATCATCGCTGCAAATTGACTGGGAACAATTGCACCAGCTTTCGGATCATGATGCAAATTTTGAACTAGAGTTGCTGTCTATTTTTGTGGATGATACCCACCCGCACCTATCGGAACTGCGGGAAGCGATCGGGCAACGCAATTTTTCTGCAATTCAACGTCTTGCTCATTACATCAAAGGTGCCAGCGCCAATGTTGGAATTCATAGTATCTATGCCACAGCCCATCAGCTTGAAGACGATGCCATGCATCATCGTGCCGATGTGCTAGACGCTGCTTACAGTGCGATCGCAACCTGCATTCAGCAACTTCAGCGATTCATTCAACAACAATCCCCCCATCCATAGCGCACCCCGTAATGCGATCGTTGCGACCCCATCCGTTGCGACCCCATCAACTCCTACAACGCTAATCAGCGCTAAGCAATTAACCCAGTTCTGACCCGTCAAACCAGAACGAGAGGCTCGACCAAACTAACCGGCTGAAACAGGTAGTCCTCTACTGATAAGGATCTTGGGTGGTGTGCAATACTCACACCACCCAAAATCCTTACACGAATACCACTACCCTGAAATATTGGGCGATGAATCTTCGACTGCATAATATTTCAGCGCAAACAGACAGTTGCGATCGTCACCCTCGCGGGTGTACTTCAGTTGGTCAGACATTCGTTTCATTAGCTTTAGCCCTCGCCCCCCCTCAGCGTGCTTGTCCATCTCTCTCGGCATGGTTTTGATTTTGGTTTCCAAATCAAACGGTGCCCCTCGATCCCAGATGCGAATTTCAAGGGCATCACTTAACATCACAACTTCAATATCAATCGGTGTATCCGATGGGTAGCCGTCGTGGGCATGGCGAACAGCATTGGTAAATCCCTCAGCCAAAATAAGCTGACACTGTAGCCACACCACATTGGGAATCGGAGGGTGACTAAATTGGTCAAACCATGATAGAACTTGAGCCAGAGCACTCAAATCAGTAACCACTTGAATTTGTGCTCTCTTCAATGGGTTCAACTGCCAAATTTCCCTATGATGTCAAATAGCTAGCTTCAGAATACGCGAGATTAGTGCGATAGACCAACTGGATTCATGAAGGTCATTGCACTCAATTCGACACTGAGTTCAGGTGTATGTTCAGATGTGTATGGATGCCCTGATTTAATCTTTAATCAATCTTCAAAGAGCGTGTCTGGAAAGCACGGTTCCTTACATGAACAGTATGCCCAAATATGGCGCAACAAATGCTATACAAATCCAAGAAAATGCTAGGGTAAATTGATTCGCATTGGTTCTATTTTGCCCCTTCGATGAAATTAACTGAATGTGCCATTATGTTTATCTATATCCGTACAGTTTAAGCGGGCATCCTTAAGAAGGGTAGATTATATATTTGAGTGAAAGCGTAATTTGTCCATGTCCAAAATTTTGGTGATTGATGATGACCCGATTATTCGCTTATTTCTGAAGAAAGCGCTCCAAAAGGACGGCTATGAAATCGCTCTGGCATCAGATGGACAAGAAGGGCTTGAGAAAATACAAACGATGCATCCAGATCTGATCATTTGTGATTGGATGATGCCAATTGTCGATGGCTTGGAGGTGTGTCGCCAGCTAAAAGCAGATCCACTGCTGTCAACCACCTTTTTCATTTTGCTGACCGCACGCGGCAGTCTAGAAGACCGAGTTAAAGGTCTAGATACTGGAGCAGATGACTTTTTAGCTAAGCCGATTGAGATTGCTGAGCTTCAGGCTAGAGTACGGGCAGGGTTACGGCTTCAGCAACTCACGCAAGACTTGCAGCATCAAAAGCTGCGCCTTGAACGAGAATTGTCAGAAGCGGTTGACTATGTACGATCGCTTCTTCCCTCTCCGTTGGACGGTATGGTGAGTATTGACTCTCGATTCATCCCATCGAGTCAGCTTGGGGGCGATTGCTTTGATTATTATTGGCTAGATCCAGATTACCTTGCCATCTATTTGCTGGATGTATCTGGACATGGGCTAGGGGCAACATTGCTGTCGATTGCGGTGTTGAATCTATTGCGATCGCAATCCTTGCCAGACGTTAATTTTTATCAACCCCACCATGTGTTGAAAGCGCTGAATGACACCTTTCAGATGACCAGCCAGAATGAGAAGTACTTTACCATTTGGTACGGTGTTTATAATCGAACGCGCCGCCAGTTGATGTATGCAAGTGCTGGACATCCCCCAGCCATTTTGGTGTCTTCGCCATCTGATCCGAAAGTACCAGAATCTAAACTAATCGAACGTCTGAAGACCCCAGGGCTGCCAATTGGGATGTTGCCAGATGCATCTTTTCAAAGCAAGCGCTACGACGTTCCAATTAACAGCAGTCTTTACATTTTTAGCGACGGAACGTTTGAAGCGAGTCAGCTAAAGGGCGGCAGTTGGGGACTAGATGATTTTGTATTACTTCTGTCTGATCAAACGCTTGTCACCAGTTTGGACGATATCTTAGAGCAGGTTCAAACGGCTGGACAAGTGGATACATTTGATGATGATTTATCATTACTGCGTATCAATTTTAGTTAGTGCGATCGCCCCATTTATCCCACCTATATTGATGTCGCACACTGGTGTCGCAGTTATCCCCTTGCCCCCTCTTCCAACATCTCAAACCATCCAAAGCTCTGCTGGTCATGCAGAAATGGCTAAACCTCTTTCCTATTTTCAAAGCACAGGATTTAAAGCGCAACAGAAGCGGAGAGGCACAGTAGATAAACGTCAAATCTAAGAAATGCTGGGGTGACCATACTGCTGCTGCCCCCACCTGCCTAATCTATCCATTACGCAGATCTCGCTGAAATCCGCCGTTCTCGGTTCAAAAACGAGGATTCTGAGTAACCCTTAGAAAGGTTGTGAGGCAAAACGTCTGGCGACTTTTGCGTAGTACATAGACCTGGCTGATGGACTGGCTGATTGGCTGACAAAACTTGTCAAACCCTAACCACTGAATCGGTCTAGGAACCTCTCCCCCCTAACTTGTCTAGAATTTTTTGACATACTCCCCCGTTT